>NZ_JBVHHL010000108.1:0-10701 GCF_055561075.1 Streptomyces sp. NPDC022910 | reverse complement strand
TTGCTCATGTTGCTCTTGCCACCTCAACCTGGACTGCTTCCTCCGGGACCCAACCGTCCCAGTATCAGGCTGTCCAGCTCAGCGGGGGAACTTCAGTACAGCAGCAGAAGTTGCATCGTCGCAGATCAAGCATGTTCGTTGGCGCGTGAAAGGGCTTCGGGGTCGAATCCGGGTCGAATCTGCCCCCGTTTCAGCCGACGACCGGCACGGACGGAGTGCCCGGTGGCATGTTGAACGGTGTGACCACCTGGATCGCCGAGGGCAGCGAGGGTCCGTCGTCGGGAAGTGCCTTGTGGGCGCGCATGATGATCTGGCAGGCGCGGCGCATGTCCTGGCGCAGATCGTGGTGGAGGACTGCGGAGAGGCGGCGCTCGCGCAGCAGGCGGGTGTTGTCGTGGTCGAGGTCGTGCGCGATGAACACCGCGCACTCCCGTCCGAGCGCGTCGAAGGCGTCGAGGGTGGCGAGGTTGCCAGCCGATGGCCTTGCCGATGGCTTCGCCGGCCCGTGCATAGACGGCTCGGACACCGAGGTCTCCGCCATGGGTCAGGTCCAACGCCTCGGCCGTATCGGTCAGTTGCCTGCCCGCGGCCGCGCTCACCGCGCGGAGTATCGCGGGGTCCGCCGCGATCGCCTCCACACATCCGCGGTTGCCGCAGTGGCAGAGCGGGCCGAGCGGGTCGAGGGACAGATGCCCGATCTCGCCGGCCACGCCGTGTGCGCCCGACACCAACCGCCCGTGCACCACCAGGCCACAGCCGATGCCGGCGCCCACGGTCACCAGGGCGAAGTCCGAGAGCCCGACCCCGGCCCCGAACCAGTGCTCGGCGACCGTGAGCGCCCGCACGTCGTTGTCGACCGTGACCGGCAGCCCGGTCGCGGTCCCGGCGAGCTCGGCGAGCGGTACGTCCCGCCACTCCAGGAAGGGCGAGTAGCGGACCAGACCGTCCGCCCGGTCCACGTCCCCCGAGATCGCGATGCCCAATCCCCGTACCTGCACACCCAATCCGAAGGCCTCGGTGAGCAACTCCTTTACCAGCGCGGTGATGGCGGGGAGCACGGCCTGCGGCTCGCGGCCCGTGAGGGCTACATGCCGGGACACCCGGATACGGCAGCACAGGTAGGTCGGCCAGTACGGCGATGATCTCGTCGCCTGTCACCTTGACACCGATGAACAGCGCCCTTCCCGCGTCCACCGACACCAGGCCGGCCGGACGCCCCACCGCGGGCCGCGCCTCTTCGTCCACGCCCTCGACCAGATAGCCGAGCTCCATCAGCGGACGGACCGCCTTGGTGACCGCGGCCGCAGAGAGCCTGGTGCGCCGCCCCACCTCGGCCCGGGTGAGCGGACCGTGGGAGAGCAGTGTGGTGAAGACCAGGGAAGCGGCCGGAGTCATGGTGGGGACCGACTCACGGGCGGAAGTCGGGCGCATGGCCGGAAACCTAGGGTGAGATCTTTTCCGTTGTCAATGAAAAAACCGTTCTTGTTCCCGGACTTGGTGGAAGCGGCACTGAGCCGATGAAAGCGGGCGTCCGTCCCCTGGCATGGCGCGGAATCCAAGGTCTGGATCCCCGGCGCGCTGCCGGGGTCGCTACCGGAGCCGACCATCACGCGTCCGTAGCTGGCCGTGAGATTTCCTATACGATTTTGCTTGACTCGACGTCATGGCGAGAGGTCAGGGGAGCGGAACGGTCGGATGCAGAGCTTCTTCGTCACGTCTGACCGCCGTCGTGCAGCGTGTTGAGCTGCAGTATCAGGGTCGATCGTCACTTATCTGCCGTCCGAGGGGTTGACGGGGGGTCCGGCGTGGCTGAGCATCGCCCTACCGATTTCCTATTTGATTCTGGGGAGTGGTGGAGATGCGTCCCCCGACCCGTTCCGTCCTGCCAGGAGTGGTCGCCGTCGCTGTGCTCATGGCGGGTTCGGCGGCCTGCACCATCAAGAACTCCGGCTCGCCCTCGGTCGCCCAGGCTTCCTCGTCCGGCAAGTCCGGCACGGGTACTGCCGAGTTGGCCGACGGGTCGGGCACCAAGGTGGCCCTCGTGCCCGGCGGCGCCCACCCCTACTTCCAGCCATGGAAGGCGGCGGGGGCCGCTGCGAAGAAGGAATACGGCCTCGGGGACGTGACCTTCGACGAGACCTCCGAGTGGGACCAGCAGAAGCAGGACAACCTGCTCTCCACGCTCGCGGCCCGCGGCTACAACGCGTTCGGGATCTTCGGGGTGTCGCCCACCGACATCAACACCACCTTCGCCGACCTCAAGTCACAAGGGTTCGCCGTGGCTTCGCTCGCCTCCTGCCCGGCCGGCGGCACCGACAAGGCCGACTTCTGCCTGTCCACGGACGTGGAGGTCGCCGCCTACAAGGCGGCCAAGGCCGCGATCCGCGCAATGGGCGGCAAAGGCACGCTCGTTCACCTCACCGGCAACAACGTGGACGCCAACACGCAGCTGCGCATCAAGGGCGTGGACAGGGCGGTGAAGGAGTCCGGCGGCAAGGTGAAGCTGCTGCAGACCGTCACCGACGTCGACAAGGACCTGCAGACCGCGCAGAAGGCGATCTCCGACCTCCTCGCGGCCAAGGGCAACCAGATCCAGGGCATCGTCACCACCGCCTACAACCCCGCTGTCGCCGCCGCCGACGCGGTCAAGAGCTCCGGGTCCAAAGCCAAGGTCGTCGCCATCGACGACGATGCCAAGATCGTCGGTGCGATCAAGGACGGCTCGGTCGCCGCCACCGTGGTGCAGAACCCCGTGGGACAGGCCGAGGTGGGGACCTGGGCACTGGCGCTGCTGCAGAACAAGCAGTGCACCATGCGCCAACCGGGCCAGACCATCGACTCCGGCTCGTTCGTGGTCACCAAGGCCGACGTGGACACCTACGACTCGGTCAGGAAGGCGAAGACCGAGCAGCTCAAGAAGCAGTTCGCAGACACGTACCTCGTCTGCAAGTGACCGCCGACGGCCCTACGGGAAGCAGACCCGCACGATGACCATCATCACGACCGCCACGGCGCTGCTCGCCGACATCGAGGTGGAGAAGGACCGCACGGACGCGGTGCAGGCCTTCGTCAAGCAGGAGACGATCCTCGTCCGGATCACCACCGGGGACGGCCTCGAAGGAACAGGCTACGCCTACACGATCGGCACCGGCGGGTCCTCCGTCCTCGCACTGCTCAGGGAGCACCTGCTGCCCCTCCTCGTCGGACAGGACGCCCGCAACGTCGAAGCGCTGTGGCAGCGGCTGTTCGCCACCACACGGGCCACCACCACCGGAGCCATCACCTCCCTCGCCCTCGCCGCCGTGGACACCGCGCTGTGGGACTTGCGGTGCAAGCGCGCCGGCGAACCGCTGTGGCGGCTGGCCGGCGGCCACCGCCAGGAGGTCCCGCTCTACGACACCGAAGGCGGCTGGCTTCACCTGAGCACGGAGGAGTTGGTCCGGTCGGCACTCGATGCGCAGAAGGCCGGTTGGGCGGGTGTCAAGATCAAAGTGGGAAAGCCACACGTGGCCGAGGACGCCGAACGGCTGCGCGCCGTCCGCGAGGCGGTCGGCCCGTCACTGCACATCATGACCGACGCCAACCAGTCACAGACCGTCTCCCAGGCGCTCCACCTCGCAGCCGCCCTCGAGCCCCACGGGCCGTACTGGCTCGAGGAACCCCTTCCGGCCGACGACATCAGCGGACACGCCCGACTCGCGGCCGCGACGAGAATCCCCGTCGCCGTCGGTGAATCCCTGTACTCCGTCATGCAGTTCCGCACCTACCTGGAGTCGGGCGCCGCCTCCGTCGTACAGGTCGACGCCGCGCGCATCGGCGGTATCACGCCGTGGTTGAAGGTCGCGCACACCGCGGAGAGCCACAACGCCATGGTCTGCCCGCACTTCCTGATGGAACTGCACGTCAGCCTGGCCGCCGCCGTGCCCAACGGCATGTTCGTCGAGTACATCCCGCAGCTGAGAGCGCTGACCCGCACTGAACTGACGGTCCGTGACGGACGGGCGGTGGCACCGGACGTGCCGGGCATCGGCATCGACTGGGACATGGACGCCGTCGACGACAGGAGGGTGGCATGAGGACACCCGTGGTGAGACCGGAGAACGACAGCCGGGCCGACGGGGCGACCGCCGCGCCGAAACCCGCGCAGCGGCTGCCGTTCTGGATGAACCAGCGGCTCGGTCTGCTGGTGCTCACCGTCGCTCTAGCAGCACTGTTCGGTGTCCTGCGGCCGGCGTTCCTTGATCAACGGCTCGTGCTGTTCCCCCTGTTGCGGGACATCTCCACGCTGACCGTGGTGGCGCTCGCCCAGATGGTGGTCCTCTCCGTGGGGCACATGAACCTCGCCGTGGGTCGTATGGCGGCCTTCGGGGCTCTGTTCGCAGGTCTCGGCTACGACCGGCTCGGCCTCCCGCTCCAACTCGGCCTGCTGCTCTGCCTGTTGGCGGGCGCCGTCATCGGTGCCCTGACCGGCTGGATCATCGCCCGTACCGGCGTGAGCTCCTTCGTGGTCACCCTGGCCATGGACTTCGCCCTGCTGGGACTGGTCTCCCTGCTCTACTCGGCGCTGACCGAGAACGCCGCCTTCACCACGCAGCCGAACGGGCTCATGAACCTGCGCTCCTTCTCGCTCGCCGACATCTGCATCGGCCCCGTCTGCGGATCCCCGGCCGTGCCGCAGCTGGCGCAGTTCACGGTCCTGGCGCTGGCCGGCCTCGGTTTCCTGTACACCTGCACCCGCATGGGCCGGGAGCTGCTGCTGACCGGGGCCAATCCCGCGGCGGCGGAGCTGTCGGGCATCCCCACGGGCCGCCGCGTGATCTTCGCGCACACCCTCTCCGGACTGCTGGCCGCGCTCGCCGGCTTCATGGCCGCCGTCAGCACCGGTACGTTCCGCGCGTCCATCGGCGACGACTTCATGCTGCCCTCGTTCCTCGGCGCGGTCCTCGGCGGCACCCTCCTCACCGGCGGCGTCGTCTCCGTACTCGGCGCGCTGCTGGGCACCTCCCTGGTCGGCGTCATCCGCAAGGGCCTGGATCTGCTCGGCGTCGGCCTGGAGAGCCTGAACATCTATCTCGGCTGCGTCCTGCTGCTGGCCCTGTCGGCCGACCGGGTGCGCACCGTCGTGTCCTATCGCAAGGTGGTGCGCTCCACATGATCATGATCGGCGATCGCGGAGCCCGTACGGCCGCGGCCCTGCGCCGCTTCTCCCGGTCCACGACCATGACGCTGCTGTGCGTGGTGCTGGCCGGATACCTCGCCCTGGGAGTGGCCTCGTCGGGCGAATTCTTCCAGGGGCCGTCGGTCCGGACGTTCCTGCAGTACCTGGCCACGCCCATCCTCATCGGGCTGGCCCAGATGGCCGCACTGTGCGTCGGACAGCTCAACCTCGCGGTCGGTGCCCTCGGTGGCTGCACGGCCTGTCTGACGGGAGTCCTGATGGCCGACGACGGCGTCCCGGCGCCGCTCGCCGTCGCGGCCGGCGTGCTCGCGGCAACGCTGATCGGTCTGGCGACCGGCGTGTTCATCGTGGCGACGCGGATCAACGGCTTCATCGTCACGCTCGGCACGATGACCATCCTGCTGGGGGCCCAGTACCGGCTGGCCGGCACACGCACCATCGACGGCTACTCACCGACCCTCAAGGACCTCGGCCGGGCGGCCCCGCTGAACCTCCCGCTGGTGTTCCTCGCCGCGCTCGCCGCGGCGGCCCTGCTGGCCGCGTTCATGTATCGCACGACCGCCGGACGCAGGCTCCTTGCAGCGGGCGGCAACCCGCTGGCGGCGCGACTGTCCGGCATCTCCACTGACCGGCAGATCGTGCTCGCCCACACTCTGTCCGGACTGCTGGCCGGCATCGCCGCCGTGACCGCGACGGCGTCGCTGCCCGGTGTCAACCGCAGCGTCGGCGGCGACTGGCTGCTGCCGAGCTTCGCCGCCCCGATCATCGGAGGCGTCGCGCTGAGCGGCGGATCCGTCGCGGTGTTCGGCACGGTGCTGGCGGCGTTCGTCATGCGACTCATCGACGCCGCCCGCGCCCAGTTCTCGCTCGACCCGAGCTGGGTCAACTTCCTCATCGGCGTGGTCGTGCTCGGCACGGTGGTCGGCGGCCGCATCCACCAGACCCAGCTGGAGAAGAAGGGCAAGGCGCAGGGGCGCACGCCGCCGGCACCGGTCGGCCGAGGGCCGACCGCCGACGCCGCCCTGCCGAACGCGGGTGGTGCGCAATGAGCGACGTCCTTCTCGAAGGCCGGGAGATCGTCAAGGTCTTCCCCGGAGTACGGGCCCTGGACGGCGTCGGCCTGCGCCTGACAGCCGGATCCGTGCATGCGCTGCTGGGCGAGAACGGCGCGGGAAAGTCCACCCTCATCAAGGTCCTGACCGGCGTCCACCCGCCCGACGGCGGTCGGCTCACCTGGCGTGGCGAAGAGGTCCACCTGCGCTCCCCGCTGGAGGCCACCCGGACCGGCATCGGCGTCGTCCATCAGGAACGCAACCTCATCCCCGACTTCTCGGTGGCGGAGAACATCACGCTGCAGAGCCCTCCCTCGCGCCGCGGGCTCGTCGACCGGGAGGCCATGAACGCACCCGCCCTGCGCTGCCTGGCGGAGCTGGGCCTGGACCTCGACCCGCACCGGCCGGTGCGCGAACTGTCCGTGGCCCAGCAGCAGTTGGTGGAGATCGCCAAGGCGCTCCACACGCAGAGCGAGGTGCTGCTGCTGGACGAGCCGACCGCCTCGCTGTCCCCGCAGGAGGCCGAGCGCCTCTTCGACGTCGTCCGGCGGGTGACGGCCCGTGACACCTGCGTCGTCTTCGTGAGCCACAAGCTGGAAGAGGTCTTCGCGATCTGCGACACCGTCACCGTGCTGCGCGACGGCAGGTCCGTACTGGAGTCCGCACCGCTCGCCGACCACACGCACGACGACATCGTGAACCTGATGGTGGGTCGCGCACACACGGCGACCGAGATGCGGCCACGCACCCCGGACCGCACGGCCGACCCCGTCCTGGCGCTCGACGGGATCTCCACCGCCGACGGCCACCAGGACATCTCCCTGCAGGTGCGGCCCGGAGAGATCGTCGGTCTCTACGGCCTGGTCGGCGCCGGACGCAGCGAACTGGTCAAGGCCGTACTGGGCCTCGACCGGGTCATCGGCGGCGAGATCACGGTGCACGGCAAGCCGGCCCGGATCGCCTCCCCCCGCCAGGCGCTGCACGAGTTCGGCATCGGCTACCTGACCGAGAACCGCAAGGAAGAGGGCGTCTTCCTCGACCAGCCCATCCACCGGAACATCACGGTCACCGTGTGGAAGAAGCTCACCAGGGCCCTCGGGTTCGTCTCCGCCTCCGAGGAGCGGAACGTGGCGCAGGACCTGGTCGACCGCCTCGGCATCCGTGTCCCGGGGCTCGAGCAGCACGCCGGTGAACTGTCCGGCGGCAATCAGCAGAAGGTGAGTCTGGCGAAATGGCTCGCGGCCGACACTCGGCTGCTGATCGTCGACGAGCCGACCGTGGGCGTCGACGTGCGGACCAAACACGCCTTCCACGAACTCCTCTGGGAACTGGCCCGCGGAGGCCTGCCGATCCTGCTGATCAGCAGCGACCTCACCGAGATGATCACGCTGGCGGACCGCATCCTCGTCATGGCCGACCACCGCATCCGCGGCGAGGTCGAAAACGACCGCGACTACGAACGGATGAGCGGCCGCATCATCCGCATCATCCACGACCGCGCACTCTCGGCGGTGAGCACGGCGGAGGAAGCGAAGTGAAGCGCGTCGCACAGGTGATCCGGCTCCGTCCCGAACAGCAGGAGAACTACCGCGAGTTGCACCGCAACGTGCCCCAGCCCGTGCTGGACACACTGCGGCAGTGCCACATCAGGAACTACTCGATCCACCTGCTCGGCGGCCTTCTGTTCGGCTACTTCGAGTACGACGGTGACGACCTGGCCGCGGACATGGCCCGCATGGCAGCCGCCGAGGCGACCCAGGCCTGGTGGCGGCTGACCGCACCCTGCCAGCAGCCGGTGCAGGAGGCGGCACCGGGGGAGTGGTGGACCTCGATGGAGCAGGTGTTCCTCATGCCGTGAGAACCGCAGCTCGCCGCGGAGAGGGAAGTCCCGGCCGTCGTCAGTACGAGGGACCGACCGGAGAAGGAGGAGGAAACCGCATGAGCGCCACGCCGCTCGTCGATGCCCACCACCATGTGTGGGATCTGGCCGTACGGGACCAGGAGTGGATCACCGGTCCGCAACTCGCCCCCCTGCGCCGGACCTTCTCGCTGTCGGACCTGCATCCGCTCGCCGAGAGCGCCGGAGTCGGTGCCACCGTGATGGTGCAGACCGTGACGGTACCGGAGGAGACCTCCGAGATGCTCGGGCAGGCGGCCGCCGACCCGCTGGTCGCCGGGGTGGTCGGATGGACCGACCTGACGGCTCCGGATGTGACGGACGCGCTGGCCCGGCTGCGTGAGGTACCGGGAGGTGGCCGACTGGTGGGCATCCGGCACCAGGTGCAGTCGGAACCGGACCCGCGGTGGCTGGTGCGGGAGGATGTCGTGCGGGGTTTGTCCGCGGTGGCCGACGCAGGCCTGGCCTACGACCTAGTTATTCTCCCGCACCAGCTGCCCGCGGCCACCGCCGCGGCCCGCTGTCTGCCTGGCCTGAGGTTCGTACTGGATCACATCGGTGAACCCGGCATCGCGGAGGGCACGCTCGAACCGTGGGCTTCGCAGCTGCGGGCGTTGGCGGCCGAACCCAACACGTTCTGCAAACTGTCCGGTCTCGTCACGGAGGCCGATTGGCGCGGTTGGACGGTCGACGACCTGCGTCCTTTCGCCGAGACGGTCCTCGGTGCCTTCGGACCGGACCGGGTCATGTACGGCTCCGACTGGCCCGTGTGCACGGTGGCCGCCGACTACGCCGAGGTGCTCGATGCGGCCCGTGCTCTGACGCTCGGGCTCAGCGTGGACGAGCGGGATGCCGTTTTCGGCGGCACGGCCGTGAACGCGTACCGACTGCACTAACCGTTGCTGAGTGTCAATGGCGAGGAGCGGCAGCAGAGCCCAGCAAGGCCAGTACCAGCCCGAGCCGGGGGCTGCGGCCACGCAAGGCGGCCCCGCGACCGAGGTAGCGCCTGGCAACGGCCTCACCTCGGTAAACTGCTTTCGTCTCGACAACGCTGGAGCAGCAGGAGCAGGAATACGGATGCCACCGCATGACAGTTCCTCTGCCAGGGCCAAGGAGGCCGAAGGAAGAAGCGAATCCGCCGGTCCTGGTCGCCAGGTCCTCTCGGACAGTGTCTACGAGCAGATCAAGGCCATGGTCATGGACCACGAGATCGCTCCTGGCGCACGCGTGGGGATCGAGGCGCTGTCGCGTGCGCTGGGTGTCTCGCCCACGCCCGTGCGTGAAGCACTGGCCAGGCTCGAGTCCGACGGACTTGTGGTGAAGAGGTCGCTCTCCGGATACCGGGCGACCGAGTTGCTGACCCGCGAGGGCCTCGAGGAGCTCTTCGAAATGCGGCTCCTCCTTGAACCGAGAGCGGCGGCTCTCGCCGCCGTCAACGCGACCGAGGAGCAACTCGACGCCATCGAGCGGCTTGTGGAGGAGATGCAGGCGCATCCGGGGCCGACGGGGCGGTATGCCGACTACCGCGACTTCGCCGCTCTCGACCAGCGCCTGCATGACGCGATCGCGGTGGCCTCACAACGTCCGCTGCTCGCCGATGCGGTGGAGCGGCTCCACTCCCATCTGCATGTCTTTCGGCTCAGAGGTGTCAGGAGCACCGACGACCCGACGCTGGCGGAACACGAACGTGTCGTACGCGCGATACTGCGCCGCAAGCCCGACCGCGCCGCGGAAGCAATGGCGGGACACCTCACACGCAGCCTTCAGCGCCAGCTCAGCCCGGACCCGAAGTCCTGACCGGCGTCGCGGAGGTCCTGTACCTGCGCCGCGGTACCAGGTCAGACGCCCATGTGTGCAACCGCACGGACGGGTCGGTCTGCGGCTGCTGCCCCATGCCCGCCCCGTCCGCTCGCAGGTCCCGGATCCGGACACGAGGGTCAGGACGAGATGGGCCGCTGCCCCGGCGTCGGAGGTGATCACTAGCCGATGGACTGGTGTTCGGTGTAGGCGCTCAGGAGCACGGCGCCGTACTCGCGTCCGAAACCGGCGGCGCAGGACCGGGCCGAAGATCTGCTCCCAGGCGATCTCCATGGTGCTCGCTACGTCGGCGACGAGGGTGGGACGCACGTAGAATCCCTTCTCCGGGCCTGGGGTGTCCGGCGGGGGCCCCGAGCACCAGGCGGGCTCCCCTGACCACCGGGCCGATCCAGGTGTCCGGGTCCAGGACGGTCGTGAGCGAAATCCGGCGGGGGCACCCAGGCCACGGACGGCAGCGACTGCAGACCGGAGAGGATGGGGCTGATGGCCGCCCGGACGAACCTCACCCGGGCGACCAGCAGGCCCAGCGGCGTGCCGATGGCGAGTGCCATCAGGACCTAGCCAGGGGACGCCCCGCTTTAGCGGGGTGGGGAATGGCTTCTCTGGGCTGCTGTGACCTCAACTGGGTGCACGGGTCTGCACTGTTCACCTGTGCCGCCTTTCAGCTGCATTAGACCTGCGGCGTGTGTATAGTGATCGCATGGTCGTGACCAGGAAGGTTCGCCGATTCTCCGGCGGCGTGTACGACCTCGGAC
>NZ_JBVHHL010000107.1:0-11709 GCF_055561075.1 Streptomyces sp. NPDC022910 | reverse complement strand
CCTGACCCTCGAAGAAGATCAGGATGATCAGAAGATCGCGAAGTGGGTCACCGTTCATCCGCCGATCAGCGGTCCGTTTTCACCCGTCGCCGAGAAGGGTGACGAACGCGTGGTGGAGGCCGTCGCGGATCTCTGCTGTCCGCTCTCGTTGATGTCAGCGATGGATGTCAGCCCGTCCCCGCCCTCTTGGCCCTGGACCAGTCGTCTTGGTGCTGTTCAGTCCAGGGAGTAGGACCAAAACGGGATCGTGGCGTACTCGTAGTCACCAGGGGCAGAGGCGGGCGCTGGTGGCGGAAGTCATACACGAGCAGCTCGCGGCTCCCGTCCCCTCCGATGATCACGGCGCCGGAAGGCGGCTCGTCAGCTCGGGCTGCCTCGTTGATGCCGGCCAGATCATCCAACGGGTCGAGCATGAGGTAGTCGCTGGTGGATGACCAACGGCCAGTGGTCGCCGAATCGTCGCCAACGAAGTCCTTGTAGTCCTGGGAAGGCTAATGCCGAGCCGCTGCTCGACTCTTCTGATCGCTTCCGACGACGAACCCATCGGTTGTCTGCTCCTGTTCCAGCCCTCGTAGCGCCCTGGCGGCTGCCGGATGGCCGGTGGCGGCCCAGTGGCGCTTACCACCTCGAACCCGCCCAGCGTCCCATCTGGCGCCTGTCAGCACGCCACGCGGTCGGCATAGCGACTGTGGCCGGGAGTTGCTTTGCCAGTAGCTCGACAGGTACCTTGCACCGCATGGTAGCTCCTGATGAACCACGTTCAGGGATCAGTCAACTCAGGAGGGGCGTACTGCAGTTCTGCGTCCTGGCGCAGCTGCGAGACCGTGAAAAGTACGCCTACGAGCTGGTGCGGGAACTGTGTGACGCGCACGGGCTGGTGACCAGCGAAGGCACGATTTACCCCCTGCTGTCCCGGCTTCGAAAGGACGAGTGGGTCAGCTCTTTCCTGCGCGAGTCCGAAGTCGGGCCGGCGCGCCGCTATTACACGCTGACGTCCGCAGGACGCCAAGCGTTGGAGAAGTTCACGAGCGACTGGACGCAGTTCCGAACAGCCGTCGACAAACTGCTGGACAACGAGGAGGACCATCGATGACTTCTGAGCGCAAACAGCTCATCGAGGAGTACCTAAAGCGCCTGGACAGCGCCTCGGTGGCTCTCGCGCCGCAGCGTCGTGCGGAGCTCAGAGAAGAGATTCGTGAGCACATCGACGCGGCTACGGACGAGGTGGAGATCCTGGACGCGACTGCCGTACGTGCCATCCTGGGGCGGCTGGGATCTCCGGACGAGATCGTCTCAGCCGAGCAGGGTCCGGCATCCACGGGCTCTACGCCCGCGGTCGTCCTTGCCCCTGCCCCAGCGGCTCACGTGGCTGAGACACAACAGCCCCTACTGGGCAGCACCAAGAACGAAGGGCCGGAACTGGCCGGCTCTCGGTCGCCGACGCCATCGAAGGCCAGGCGGCCCGGCAGGAAGATCTTCGTTCTCGGTGCAGCGGCGACGCTCACCATCTGTTTGCTGGCGCTGAGCTGGTGGGCCCTGCTGTCGTCGTCCCATCCAAACGACGCCATACACCAGCCCAGCGGGCCAACGGCTACGAGCACCCCCTAGCGGCAACGCGCCAGCGCGTCCACTCCACCTTGCGGGCCGCGCTGAACGCGGCGATCGCCCAGCAGCTCATCACCTTCAACCCGGCGGCCCACGTCGAGCTGGAGGCGGGCAAGCGGCCCAAGGCGCTGGTGTGGACGGACGAGCGCATCCTCCACTGGAAGCGCACCGGCGAGAAGCCGTCGTCGGTGATGGTCTGGACGCCGGAGCACACCGGCCACTTCCTCGACCACGTCGCGGAGGACCGCCTGTACGCGCTGTTCACCTGATCGCCTTTCGCGGGCTGCGGCGGGGCGAGGCATGCGGGCAGAAGTGGACCGACACCAACCTGGACGCCGGTCTCATCACCGTCGCCAAGGAACTCGTCGTGGACGGCTGGGAGGTGTACGAGGACGACCCCAAGACCGACGCCGACGCGCGGACCATCGCGCTCGACTCCGACACGGTCCAGGCCCTCAGGCGTCATCGCGCCCAGCAGGACAAGGACCGTAAGGAGTGGGAGAACGCCTGGGTGGAGACCGGACGCGTCTTCACCAAGGAGAACGGCGAGTTGCTCCACCCCGCCAACGTCACGCGACGGTTCATCGAGCTGTACGAGGAGATCGACCTCCCGCCGGTCCGGCTCCACGACCTCCGACACGGTGCCGCGACCCTCGCCCACGCGGCCGGGGCCGACCTGAAGGACATCCAGGACATGCTCGGCCACTCCTCGATCACCATCACGGCCGACACGTACACGAGCCTGCTGCCCGAAGCGGATCTGGCGATCGCCGAGGCCGCAGCCCGGCTCGTACCGCGCGCCCGCTCCACCTCCGAAACACCGCCTCCGAAGCGGAGGCCGAGCCCGACGACGCGGAGCATCCCTGCCCGGAGTCCGTGCCGGATGATGCTGATCCGTCGGGAGGAATTCCGGAGATCAACTCTCCGTCCGCTCACGCACCGCTCACGCAAACGGCCCCGGACGAGGAGTCCGAGGCCGAGTAGGAGCCCTCCCTGGGGGAGAAACCCCAGGTCAGAGCGGTAACGCGTTGTGCCCCCGGCAGGATTCGAACCTGCGACACCCGCTTTAGGAGAGACCCCATGGCCTCACCCGTCTGTGCCGGCCTTTCCCTGACTTCCCCGTTCCTGCTGTTCAGCGGGTTGCAGTCTTCCGTCCCTGCCTGATCGTTCCCTGCCTTTACACGGCCTTCCGTTCCCATGGCGTTCCCATGGGCGCGGCGGTCCCGTCGGGCGGTGATGCCGGGCACACCCTCTGGTGCGCCGGCTCGCTGACCGGCGGTGCCTGAGCGCCGCGCCGTTACGCTGAGGTCATGCGGACAGAGGCGATAGGCGACGGGGAACCAGGCGGCGATGCCGTGCGGGTGCTCGTGGTCGAGGACGACCCTGGTATCGCCCGCTCCCTGATGCGCGGGCTGACGCGGGCTGGATACGCCGCCGCCGGCGTGGACACCGGCAGCGGGGCGCTCGCCGCCGAGCCGGTGCCGGACGTCGTCCTGCTGGACCTCGGACTGCCGGACACGGACGGTGTCGAGGTCTGCCGGGCCCTGCGCCGGCGCTCCGACGTGGCCATCATCGTCATCACGGCCCGCGGTGAGGAAGGCGACCGGGTCTCGGCGCTGGACGAGGGCGCCGACGACTATCTGGTCAAGCCGTTCGGACTCGCGGAGCTGATGGCACGCATGCGGGCGGTGCTGCGCCGCACCCGGCCGGCCGCGCCCGAGGTGCTGCAGCACGGCCCGCTCGCTGTCGATCTGCGGACCCGCAAGGTCACGGTCGACGGCGTAGACGTCACGCTCACACCCAAAGAGTTCGACATCCTGGAGTGCCTGGCCACTGACCCGGGCCGGGTGGTCACCCGCCAGCAGATACTGGAACGGGTGTGGGACGCGCATTGGTACGGCCCGACGAAGGTGCTGGACGTGCACGTCGCCGCGATGCGCCGCAAGCTGGGCGTGCCGGGTTTGGTGGAGACGGTCTACGGGCGCGGGTTCCGGCTCGGTGGGCCGGCCGGTGGGGTCGACCGAGCGTGACCCGCCGTATCGCGCTGACTGTCCTCGCGCTGATCACCGTACTGCTGGTGAGCGCCGTGGTGCCGCTGGGCGTGCTGCTGACGGACCGGGAGGACGACTCGTTCAGGAGCGCCCTGGAGGCCAGTGCGCGCTCCGTGTCCGCCGCTGCAGAGGAGCACCTGTCCGACGGAAAGCCGGCGGGTTCGATGGACCGTCAGCTCCACGAGGCCGATCAGGACGGGGAGTGCGCGGCGGTCTACGACTCCGCGGGCCGGGTGATCGCCACGACCTCGTGCCCTGTCGCGGTCCCCGCCCACGAGGTGGCTTCCCTGATCCGGGAATCGCTCGCCGATCCCGGCACCCATGTGGCCAAGGCGGCGGACCGGCTGGTGGTGGGCACGTCCGTCGGCGACACTGACGACCCCGCGGGCGCGGCGGTGCTGAGCCGCTCCCTCGACCCGCTCCACGACCGCATCTTCGCCGTGTGGGGCTGGCTGGCCGGAACCGCCGCCGTGGTACTCGCGGCCGGGGCTTTCGTCTCGGTCCGGCTGGCCCGCTGGGTGGGGAGCCCGTTGAAGGCGGTGGACGAGACCGCTCAGCGGCTGGGTGAGGGCTCGTTGGAGGTGCGCGCGCCGGTGGGACGCGGGCCGCAGGAAGTGCGCCGGCTGGCGGCGTCCTTCAACACGATGGCGGGCCGGATGGAGGGACTCGTCCACGGTCACCGCACGGTGATCGCCGATGTCTCGCATCAGCTGCGCACCCCGCTGGCCGCGCTGCGGCTGCGCCTGGACGTGCTGGCCGAGGAGACCGAGGAGGGCGAGACGGCCGCGGAGCTGGCCGGTGCGCAGGAGGAGATCGCGCGGCTGTCCCGGCTGGTGGACGGGCTGCTCGCGGTGGCCCGTGCGGAGAGCGCGGTACCCCGGCCCGTGCGGGTCCGGGTGGACGAGGTGGTGGCCGAGCGGCGCGGGGCGTGGGAGCCGGTGGCCCGCGAGCGCCGGGTGGCACTGACCACCCGGTGCGACGCGGACCTGAGTGCCTTCGTCGGCGCCGGGGATCTGGAGCAGGTGCTGGACAACCTCATCGCCAATGCCGTGGACGCCGTCCCCGTCGGCGGCCGGGTGCGCATCGAGGGCACCACCGCGCCCGGCTCGGCCGGACAGCGCACCATGGTGCGGATCAGCGTGATCGACGACGGGCCCGGCATGAGTACGGCGGCACGCGCGGCGGCGTTCCGCCGTTTCGGCAATCCGGAGGCGAAGGGGAGCGGTCTCGGGCTGGCCATCGTTCACCGCCTGGTCACCGCGAACGGCGGATCCGTCCAGCTGGCGGAGACGTCGGGAGGCGGTCTGACCGTCGTCGTGGAACTGCCCCCCTTCCGCCGCGCCCATACCCGCGGCAACGGGCAGGCTCAGTAGCCACATCCGGATTGCCCTTTTTATACGCCCGGGATGCGTGGGCCCGGTGGGTCCGCGGGCTCCTCGTTCGTACCCGGATATGGCCCCCCACCTGGGGCGATGCACGCCTTTACCGGTTTTGAAGACTTTCTGAACGGGTCCTCGACGGGCCATGCCGGACGCTGGTGTGCAGACAGGTCCCCTTGATGCCCTTCCGAAGGAGCACCACGAATGTCGCAGCACGAGCGAGTATCCGGGGTCCGCGCCGCGCACAAGCGAAGCCAGGGCCTGCGGCGCGTTGGTCTCACCACCATCGGCGTCTCGGTCGCGGCCGCCGCCGGCTCCCTCGCCCTGGGCACCGGCTACGCCCAGTCGGTGCCGACCGCGGCGAGCGTCCCGGCCCAGCGTCCCGCCGCCACCTCGCCAACGACCGGGGACGACGGCGCGCAGCAGCCGTCGGCACCCTCGGCCGACCCGAACTCCGGCGACACCCGGCAGGGCACCTCGCCCCACACGCTGCGCCGGCCCGCGCAGCCCCCCACCGCCGTGCCTGCCCAGCCCGCGCCGGCCGCACCGCCCGTCACCTCCGGCAACTCATGACCATCACCGCCGCCGCTCCGGCGACGGTCAGCTTCCCGGCCCTGGGCACGACCGCGGTGCTGCTGGTCACTGATCCCGCCGCGCTGGACAACGCGCGGCGGGTGCTGGAGACCGAGCTGGCCGCGATCGATCTGGCCTGTAGCCGCTTCCGCGACGACTCCGAGTTGTCGCGGGCCAACGCCGCTGCGGGCCGCGAGGTAACCGTGAGCTTGTTGTTCGCCGAGGCGCTTCAGACGGCCTTCCGTGCCGCCGAACTCTCCGATGGCACAGTCGATCCCACCGTGGGGCCCGCGGTGTCGGCCCTCGGCTACGACCGGACCTTCGCAAGTGTGTGCCCCGAGGACGTCCGGCCGGCGGCCGTGGTCCGGCCGGCCGGCTGGCGCAGCGTCCAGTGGGATCCGGGCGAGCGGCGGCTTCGGCTTCCCGTCGGGGCCGGCCTCGACCTGGGTGCGACGGCCAAGGCGCTGTGCGCGGACCGCGCCGCGGCGCGTGCCGCCCGCGCCGTCGGCTGCGGTGTGCTGGTCAGCCTGGGCGGAGACCTGTCGGTGGCGGGTGAACCCCCGGAGCAGGGCTGGCAGGTGGGGATCGCCGACGACCACGCCGGGCCCTGGCATCCGGACGCGCCGGTCGTCGCCGTACGAGACGGCGGCCTGGCCACCTCCGGTGTTACCACCCGTACCTGGCGGCGCGGCGGCCGTACCCTGCACCACCTCGTCGATCCGGCCACCGGCGACGTCCCACCGCCCGTCTGGCGCACCGTCAGCGTCGCCGCGGCCAGCTGCGTGGACGCCAACACCGCGGCCACCGCCGCGATCGTCCGCGCGCAGGGGGCGCCCGACTGGCTGCGCCACCACCGGCTGCCCGCCCGGCTGGTACGGACCGACGGCAGCGTGCTCACCCTCGGCGGCTGGCCGCCCGATCCCGAACCCGGAGACTGAGCATGCACCCAACCGCCACCTTTCTCGCCGCGGGCCCCAGCCCCCTGTGGTTCGCCACGCGGGCGAGCGGCACCATCGCCCTCATCCTGCTCACGGCGACCGTGGTGCTGGGCATCACCGTCGGCGGGCAGTACGCGCCGAAACGGATCGCCAGGTTCGAGATCAGCGCGCTGCACCGCAACCTCTCGCTGCTCACGCTGGCGTTCCTCGTCCTGCACGTCCTGACCACTGTCGCGGACACCTATGTGAACGTCACGCTGCTGGACGTGGTGCTGCCCTTCGCCTCCTCCTACCGGACGCTGTGGCTGGGGCTGGGCACGGTCGCCTTCGATCTGCTGCTCGCCGTGCTGCTCACCACCGCCGTCCGGCTGCGCCTGGGCGTGCGGCGGTGGAAGACCGTGCACTGGCTGGCGTACGCGAGCTGGCCGGTGGCCCTCTTCCACGCCGCAGGCACCGGAACCGACACCAAGGTGTCACTGCAACTGCTGCTGTACGCGGCCTGCTTGCTGGCCGTCCTGGCCGCGGTGTGGTGGCGGCTGTACCGGGCCGGCCCCGGGCGGCTGGGCATGCGCCTTGCCATGGGCGCCGCCAGCGCCCTCGTCCCGGTGGTGCTGATCGCCTTCCTGACCACCGGTCCGCTGCAGCCCGACTGGGCACAGCGCGCCAGTGGTGCGGCACCCCGCGCCGTGCCGACCACCCATCAGCCCGCATCCGCTGACGCCGCAGAGAGGGGAGTGACCGAATGAACCGCGAACGGGAAGCCGACCCGGCGCTACGGCTCGGCGAGCAGGCGACCGGCCCGCATGGCAGTCGCCTTCTCAGCGGCTGGTTCACCACCGGTGCCCGGGCCGGCCTGACCGAACACCTCGCCGGCTACGGGCCCCCTCCGCTGCCGCAGCCCGGCCGCCCGGCCACGGCCCTGATCCGCGCGGTGGACGAGGCCGGGCTCACCGGCCGGGGCGGCGCCGCCTTCCCCACCGGCCGCAAGCTGCGCACCGTCGCCGAAGCCCGGGGCACCGCCGTCGTCATCGCAAACGGCATGGAGAGCGAGGCCGCCAGCCGCAAGGACTCCACGCTGCTCGACCTCGCGCCGCATCTCGTGCTGGACGGCGCCTCGCTGGCCGCCGCGGCCGTCGGCGCCGACGAGATCCACCTGTGCCTGGCCCGCACCCGCGAGACCCAGTTGCGTGACCTCGACGCCGCGGTCGCCGAGCGCGACCGGGCCGGGCTCGACCCGGTACCGATCAGGTTGCACGGCCTGCCCCACCATTACGTCTCCAGCGAGGAGACCTCCCTGGTGAACTGGCTCAACGGCGGCCAGGCTCGTCCCCTGCCCACTCCGCCCCGGCCGTTCGAGAAGGGCGTGGACGGCCGCCCCACACTGATCGACAACGTGGAGACACTCGCCCACCTCGCACTGATCGTCCGCTACGGGCCCCACTGGTTCCGCAGCGTCGGCCGTCCCGACGCGCCGGGCACCACCCTGGTCACCCTCTCGGGAGCGGTGCGCACACCGGGCGTCTACGAGATCCCGCTGGGCACGACGCTCGCCGCCATGGTGCAGACCGCCGGCGGCGCCACCCGGCCGCTGCGGGCCCTGCTGGTCGGCGGCTACTTCGGCAGCTGGCTCCCGGCCGACCAGGTCCAGAACCTGCCGTACACCAAACCCGATCTGGCCACCGCAGGCGCCGGACCGGGCGCCGGCGTGCTGTTCGCCCTGCCGGACAACGGCTGCGGCCTGTCCGAGACGGCACGGGTACTCGACTACCTCGCCAGGCAGAGCGCCCAGCAGTGCGGCCCCTGCCGGTTCGGCCTGCCCGCCGTGGCAGGCGACTTCGCCACGCTGGCCTGGGGCAGGCCGGACGCCGCACTGGTCGCGCGACTGCGGCAGCGCGCCGGCCTCCTCGCCGGCCGCGGCGCCTGCCGCCACCCCGACGGGGCCTCACGCCTGGCCGCGACCGCGCTGGAGGTCTTCGCCGACGAGGTCCACCGCCACCTGACCCACCGCCGCTGCCCCGGCGCCCAGAGGGCCCCGCTGCTCCACGTACCCGATGCCCCCGGACCCGAGCAGGAGGGCTGGCAATGAGCCATCAGCACATCCTGGGCATCGACCGCATCGCCTGCGAAGGCCGCGGCCTGTGCGGCGAACTCCTCCACGAACTCGTCGACCTGGACGAATGGGGCTACCCGATCATCCCGGACCCGACCGTCCCCGACCAACTGTTCACCCACGCCAAGCGGGCCGTGGCCGCCTGCCCGGTGCTCGCACTGCGCCTCGACCGTGTGGAACGCCCCCCAACCGATGACACCGCCGTGACCGCCACGGCCCGGGCCGGCTGATCCCTGAACGAGATCTTTGCAACCGCCCGGGCAAACTGCGGTCTGCCCCCAAGCGCGAATGGAAGGACACTCCGTGGCCTTGACCCACCTCGCGGAGCCCACCGACCCGCAAGCACACCCGCAGGGCGCCGCCCCTGAGGCCGAGGGCCCGGAGGGCAATGAGCGGCTGACCGCGCTGACCGGCGCCGTCCTGCTGCTGCTCTTCGCCGCCCAGGGCATCACCCTCCTGTCCATGCACACGCTGCTGTACTGGCACTTCTTCATAGGCCTGCTGTTGATAGGCCCGGTCGCCCTCAAGATCGGCACCACCGGCCACCGCGTCATCCGCTACTACACCGGCCACCTGGTCTACCGCCGCAAAGGCCCGCCCGCCCCGCTGCTGCGGGCGCTCGGGCCCCTGGTGGTCGCCACCAGCGTGGCCGTACTGGCAACCGGAGTCGCACTGGCCCTGGTCGGCCGGACCGTGGGGCCCTTCCCGGTCCTGCTGCTGCACAAGGCGAGCTTCTTCTGCTGGGCGGCGGTGATGACCGTCCATGTCCTGGCACATGTCTGGCGGCTGCCCCGGCTCATCGCCGCCGACCTGCGGCGCGGTTCGGCCCGGCACGGCGGGCGGCGCCTGCCCGGCGCCCGGGCCCGCTGGGCGCTGCTGGCCGCGGCCCTGGGCGTCGGGTTCGTCCTGGCGCTCCTCGGCGCGCCGCTGGCCGCCCAGTGGTAGCCGCGGCCTGATCGCTCACGACCTCGGCTCGGCCGCCGGCGGGTGCAGCGGCAGCTCCATCCGGAGCAACGAGCCGCCCGGCCGTTCGGACACCACGGTGAGGCCTCCGCCATGACACTCGACGATGGCGCGCACGATGGCCAGGCCGAGCCCGGTGCCCGTGCGACCCGACGACTGTGGCTGGCCGCTCCCGTCGTCGGCCCGCGACCGGGCGAAACCGATTCCGGCGTCCTCCACGTCGACCACGGGCCGACTCGGCCGGGGGAAAGGTCTGAACAGCGGTAGCAGCGCCTGCGTAGCCGTAACGCCTGAACCGTGAAGGGCCAGCTGCGCGGGCGGCACGCGCCGCAGCGCGGTCCTCGCACAGCGCCTTGGCCGTCGCGCCCAGGTCGAGGCTGGCCCCGACGGGAAGCGCGACGGCGCGGGCGGCACTTCTTCCTCGACGTTGACGGTCCACTTGGATGCGCGCCGTGCCGCGCCGCGGGAGGGCATCGGGGTGCAGTCCGTCACTCGAACGGTCCAGCCGGAGCGCGTACGGCTTCTCTCGGGTGCTCGCCGGTGCTCAGCTACCTGGGACGTGGATGTCCATCGGTGGAGGCGTCATGCGGTCCCCGTCCAAGCTGCCGTGTATCGCCCTGATGCTGATCCTTGCCGTCGGTACCCTGATGAGCGGCTGCACCAGCGACCAGTCCCCGTCGCCGATGATGTCGTCCCCGTCGCCGGCGCTCTCGTTCGCGGAAGGCTCTCCGCTCAAGGGACCGGCGCAGTTGGTCAGCCACAATGGGCTGCTTCGGGCGGACCTCGTCGTGGAGAAACGGCGCGTAGACCTGGGTGGGCACATGTTGTGGGCTTTCACCTACAACGGCAGCTACATGCCGCCCACGCTGCGGATCCGGCCGGGGGACAAGATGGAGCTGGCCTTCAAGAACACGCTGAACGAGGTCACCAACCTGCACGTTCACGGGCTCCACGTGTCACCGAGCGGCAACGCCGACAACATCTTCCTCCACATTCATCCAGGCCAGACGTTCCGTTACTCGTTCCAGTTCCCCGGCACCCTGCGAGCCGGCACCTACTGGTACCACCCGCACCCGCACGTCACCTCCGCACCGCAGGTCGCCGGGGGCATGTCAGGCATCCTCATCGTCGACGGCCTGCAGCAGTACCTTCCGGCGAACCTGCGCCACATCACCGAGCACGTCATCGCGCTCAAGGACTTCCAGCTCCACGGCGACGCGATCAAGACCCAGAACCTGCACATCGGGGCGCCCACCCACCGCACCGTCAACGGCCAGCTGAACCCGACCATCCGCATCCGGCCGGGCGAGACCCAGTTATGGCGGCTGGCCAACATCAGCGCCAACATCTACTACAACGTCCACCTGCAAGGACAGAAGTTCCATGTCATCGCCCACGACGGCACCCCTGTCGACCGCATCTGGACGGCGGACTCGCTGCTCCTTGCGGCTGGGGCCCGCTTCGACGTGCTCGTACAAGGAGGCCCGGCCGGCCGCACCCAACTGCAGACACTCGCCTACCAGACCGGGCCAGGCGGCAACTCCTTCCCGCAGACGACCTTGGCCACCCTGGCCTCCCAGGGACCTTCGATGCCGCCGGCGGCCTTGCCCACCACGCCGTTCGCGCCCACGGTGGATCTCAGCCACGAGCCGATCGCCACACGGCGCACCGTGGTGTTCTCCGAGAACAAGGCCGGCACCAAGTTCTACATCAACGGCAAACAGTTCGATCCGAACCGGGTGGACATCCGGGCCAGGCTGAACACGGTCGAGGAGTGGACTGTGGTCAATGAGAGCAACGAGGAACACTCCTTCCATGTGCACACCAATCACTTCCAGCTGATGAGCATCAACGGTCGCCTGCACCACGGTCACGGCTTGCAGGACGTCGCGAGTCTTCCCGCCAAGGGCCGGTTCGTCATCCGGATGCACTTCCAGGACTACACCGGCAAGACGGTCCTGCACTGCCACATCCTCAACCACGAGGACCGGGGCATTGTCAATCCCCTGGTTTCGTAGAGACCTCTCCTATGCGGCCTGGCACCTCTGGTCGCTCTTCTTGCGTGCTTCGGTGATGGTCCGTTCGAACTC
>NZ_JBVHHL010000106.1:0-11885 GCF_055561075.1 Streptomyces sp. NPDC022910 | reverse complement strand
AACGCGCCAAGGCGAGACGACGTCCGCCGGACGACCACGCACCGATTTTCACGCACACAGGGTGTCGCCGTCAGGCGACCGGATTACTGACCCCGCGTACCTGATCTCGCAGTACTTCGCCGACACCGCTCCGCTCAGCCTCACCTACACCCGCAACGCCTACCGGTCCTGACGGGCACACCGAAGAGAGGGCTCATGAACACTGCAGCAGACTCCGGCCGAGGCCTGGACCGGCGTGCCATGCTCCGCGGCGCGCTGGGCCTGACGGCCGCGCTCGGTACGGCGGCGACCCTAAGCCTCGGGTCGGCCTCCCGCGCCTCGGCCTACGGATGGACCCGCACTCTTCAGCAGGGCGACAGCGGCTCCGATGTGAAGGAGTTGCAGATCCGCGTCGGCGGCTGGGCCGCATCCAGCGCGCAGCAGACCTACGTCGCCTGGGACGGTGCCTTCGGTGCGGCCACCTACAACGCGGTCAGGCGGTTCCAGTCCGCGTACGGTCTCACGGCGGACGGCGTCGTCGGCCCGCAGACCCAGAGCGTGCTCAACAGTCTCGAAAGCAGCGACGGTTCCACCGCACACTTCGACTGGAGCGAGTTCTACTCCCATGACGGGTCCGGCTTCAGCGGCGGGCAGGTGGGCGCCGCCGAGGTCAAGGAGAACGTGCGTCGGCTGATGTACAAGCTCGAGGCCGTACGCAAGAAGGCCGGCAACAGCGCGATCACGATCAACTCCGGTTTCCGTAGCGTCTCCTACAACGCCTCGGTGGGCGGCGCGTCCAACAGCATGCACGTCTACGGCGTCGCCGCGGACATCGTCGTCTCCGGACACACCACCCTCCAGGTGTACAGGATCGCTGAGACCTGCGGATTCTCCGGGCTCGAGGCCTACACCCACTCCTGGCAGCACGTGGACAGCCGCGTCCAGTACCCCTCCTACGGCTCCGGTTCCTGGTGGTGGGAGAGCGGCGTCGTGTGACCTCCCTCCGCCCACACGCGTCGACCCGCCCCGCTCTTCAGAGGAGTTGACGAATCTTGAAGTTCCGTGCCAAGGCCCTCACCATGGCGGCCACCGTGGTCATCGCGGTCGCCCTGCAGCAGTCCGCTGCCAGGGCCGACGTCCCGCCGCAGCACGCGGTCATCGTGTGCCAGACTGCCAGCTTCTATGCCAACTACGACAGCGCCTCGGGCCCCACCGGCTATCTGCGCACCCTCACCTACGGCAACAAGGTCGGCCACACCCAGGGCGTGCACCCTGTCTACAACGGCTGGGCCGCCACCTTCGACTACGGCCCCAACGACTGGGGCTACGTGCGCATCTAGTGCATCGGCGGCTACGACTCCTGGTGAGCCGTGACAGCCCCGTGTCCCCCGCAACGACAGGGAAAGGAAAGCCGATGTCCGCACTCCGTGCCGGCCGTGCGGCCGCCGTCGTCGCCGCGGTGAGCGCCGCGGTACTGATCGGCGCCGGGCCCGCCATCGCGTACTCGAACGGCACCGTGGGTGTCCGGGAGACCGTGTGCGCCAGTGACCTGTACGTCCGCACCGACCCGGGCGGAGCCTGGATGGGCACGCTCTACAAGGGCCAGACCTTCCTGGTGGAGAGCAAGCAGAGCGGCTGGGCGTACGGCTTCGCCTACGGCGACATCAACCGCCACGGCTGGGTCCAGGACGGCTGGTTCTGCTGACGTCTTCGCCGCAGCGCCGCTGACAGCCGCGCTGCTGTGCGCGGCGCCGTCACGGGAACGGTCGGTGTTTCCCGAACGTGTCCAGGGAAGCACCGACCGGGGGCGCGGGGCCCCGCAGCCACGCCCCCGGTCGTCCTCGCCGGGACTGGACGGCCTCCTGGCGCTCGGGGTCGAAGGCGATACCAGTGGCCGGTCAGCCGACCCTCTTCCACTCCTGGCACCGGTTGGTCTTGAAGTACTCCCCTCCGTTGAGCGTGACCCGGCCCGGCCCTTCAGAGGGGCTTTCGAAGACCGCCGACAGACTTCCGCTGCAGGTCCACCACGACCACGTAAACGCCTTCAGGTGCGTCCCTGCGGCAGAGCCTGCCGACGAGCGGCGAGCTACGGAGGGCGGGAAGGTGGGCGATGCGACGCAGGTAGCGGGTTGCCGCGTGGCGGCTGGTCTCACCGGGGCGGGTCGGCCGCGGAGTCGCGGCGAACATCCTGACCGAGGCTGGCTTCGGCCCGGCCGTCATCGACGCCACGACTGCGGGCATCCACTCACCATGGCGGTGAACACCGAGGCGTAGACGTTCGTGTGCCTGCTTCAGGTCGCACCCGGCCAGGACTCACCCTTCGGCGAGGAAGTGCGCCAGCAAGCGGTCGAAGTCGCTGTGGCCGAGCTCGGCCCCCCGGGGCACCACTGCCTCCGTTTCCTGCAGGAACGCATTGAATTCCTGCGCTGGGGCCTTGAGCAGGGCCGTACCGGACGGCGGGTTGAGAAGGATGTACAAGTCGCGGCAGCCCTCCTCGCCGGTGGGCCATATGCGAACGTCTCCCTCGCCGGCGGGGCCCTCCAGGCCGTCGATCAGCACATCGCGCCCGATGATCCATTCCACCGGCTCGTGGCTGTCGACATCGGTGGTGAATGCGGCATGGACCACATAGGGATCACTTGGCTCGTACCGCAGATTCATGATCATGGGAAAGGACGTCGCATGCACGCCGACAAGCTTCACAGGTAGCCCCTGGATCACAGTTCTCAATGACTTCATTGGGTCTTTCTCCTGGTGTTTCGAGTCATCCGGGGAGGGCCATCGGAAGGGCTGTCGTCGGATTCAAAGGGGCTGCACAGAGACGCGGTTACTGCGAGGACCGGTGGCGGTCGGCACGAGGACACCCGCAGGAGCAGTTCTTCGTGCCGTCGGCAAGGGCGCCCGGCCGACGGGAGCAGGCGAGGCCACTACTTTTGGCCGGGGCCATCACGGAGATGTGGCCAACGGTGGTTGCCGGACAAAGGGCGCCCTTGGTCTCAGCGATCGACGCTGTACTGGTCGTGGTTGTGGTGAACCGACTCGTCACGGTCCCCACCTCGATGCCGGCCGTGGTTGCCGGGGCCCGGTCACGCAGGGCAGAGCCGTCCTTGGACCGGAACGGCACGCTGTCCGAGTCCGAGGAGACGCACATGACCACACAGGTGCCCTGCTTATGGGTCGGTATCGATGCCGGCAAGGGCCACCACTGCTGGGTCGCCATCGACGACACCGGAACCACCATCGAAGGGCCGCCGGATACCGGCCCTTCTGGCCGCGTCACTCGTCGCAGGCCGACCGTCAGCGCAAGGGTGAGTCCACGGTGGGAGTCAGGAGGGTCTCGTCGAGGCCGACGATCTGGCTGATGTCGAAGCCCTCCATGTCCGCGCGGAATTCAGGACTCGACAGGTATGCCTCCAGCCGCTCCTGCACGTCGTCGGCGTCCTTGTAGGAAACGAGGGCGTACAGCCGGGGAGTGTCGCTTCCGGGGGCCGCGGGCACCGTCCAGACGCCGTGGGTGGTGATCCGGTGCTTGGCCATACCGGGA
Organism: Streptomyces sp. NPDC022910; assembly: GCF_055561075.1. Lineage (NCBI taxonomy): Bacteria > Bacillati > Actinomycetota > Actinomycetes > Kitasatosporales > Streptomycetaceae > Streptomyces > Streptomyces sp. NPDC022910. Next base: position 8,362 of record NZ_JBVHHL010000106.1, on the reverse strand, counting down.
ATGTGCTGGGCCCAGATCTTCTCGTAGGCGGCGAGCGCGTCGGAGCTGCGCAGGGTGTAGACGCGAAGCTGGTACTGGGACATGACACTGGTTCCTTTACTTCTGAGCATGGATGGTCGGCGGTCAGCTTTGGGGGAGGAGGTGTGCCAGTTCGGCATCCCAGTCGATGAGTCCGGACTCGGTCCCCCGTGGCACCAGAGCCTGGGTGTCCTGAAGGAAGGACGAGATGTCCTGCACGGGGACCTCGAGCAAGGCGGTGCCTGCGGCAGACCCGAGGGCGATGTAGATCGACTCGTCACCCCGCCCTGTGGCCGACCAGATCCGGACGTCCGCGTGGCCTGCGGAACCCTCCAGCCCGTCAGCCAGAAGATCCCGCCCCAGGATCCATTCGACCGGCTCGTCACAGTCGGCGAAGAAGGCGGCACGGACGACATAGGGATCAGCGGGCTCGTAGCGCAGACGTACGCAGAGGGGCAAGGAGTAGACGTGCGAGACGACCAGTTGCACGGTCACCCGCCGTTCTACGGCTCTCAAGGACTTCTTCATCGGCTTGCGCTCCTGGGTAGGGCTCGGCGGTGCCTCACACCGGCCGGTGGCGAAGAGGCAGCGCGGGCGGAGGCGGTACAGCAGGGCGCGGGCGCCGGACGGCACCGGCGCACCCCATGAGGAGTGGTGCTGCACTCACTCGGCTGGCGGTCGGGGACGCATCCCCGCCGCCGGCAGGGACAGGGCCGAGGAGAACCGCTTGCACGCATGGCCGATGCCCGTCTCACCGGTCGTCGCGGCTCATGTCATGGTGGTGCCTGCCCCCGCCGTTGTGCCCGCAGCGGTCCCCGTCGTGGCGGTAGGACCTCTCGGACGTCCAGCCGTGTCCCTCGCCCTCCCAGCGGTAGAAGTGACCATCGCGGTAGTAGAGCCCGTCGCAGTCGTGCCGGGTCGAATCGCTGCCGTGGCGGTCCTGGTGCCAGCCGCGGGTCTCGTCGCAGGAGTAGCCCCGCTCGAGCAGGTAGCCGACACCGTGGTCCCAGCTGTAATCAGCGGCCACGGCCCCGTCGGTCCGGTGCTGGGCGTGCGTGGACGCAAGGGGCGCGGCCGAAGCGGTGCCACCGGCGCCGAGGACGGCGGCACCGGCGACCGCGACGGAGGAGACAGCGAGGGCGATGCGCTTCGCGAGCTTGTTCATGATCTTTCCTTCCCGAGGGGGGATCTGGGCCAACGGCGGTTCTGCCAGGCGATGTATGACGCCCGGCGTGGCCCGAGCGAGCAGTTCCATACGTCGTATGGAAGTGCGCTTTCATTGTTACCATACGTCGTATGGAAATGTCGAAGTGACGAAGGTAACCGTTGACCGGCTGGCACGAGCGCCAACAGATGTCGCTCTTTAGCGCGAGCTGCCACCCGTGCCAAGTGGATGACCCTGCCGGACTCGGCAGGCGTGCGCACCTGGACTCCGGCCTGCTGGGAGTACTGACCGCCAGGGCAGAGACGCCCGCAGAGACGGCCGCGAGGCCGCGCAGCGGGCAACCGCACGGCCTCACCCGTCTCGCCACGCCCGACGACGTCGTCGTGTACGCCGACGCCCCGGTCCTCCCCGCCGGGCTGGACGGCGAAGCCGTCAGCCTGCCGACTCCCGTGCGGTGCCGCATCAGCCCTCGGGCACTCCGGGTATGGGTTCCCCGGCATCGCCCCGGCGCCCAGCCTGCCGAGCGATCGCCAGGGTGGGCCGCCATCCGGCGGGTGGTCTGAACCTTGGGGAGCCGCTCCCACCCACCCGCGCATGCTCGGCGGAACCCGCTACCCGTCCGTTCACCTGCGAAGCCGTGACCTGGAGCCCCAGCATCTGACTTTTCGATCACCTGTGAGGGTCTTGACGTCCAAGCCATTGCATCTGATGATTTCATCAGAAGGGGCGAATTGCTCTGATATGACACATACCGCACCGTGTGCCGCTCACCGGGACATCGCCGTTCACCACCGCTGCACACAGGGCCGCCGGACCACAGGCCGACGCTCCTACTTCCGCACCAATGGGATGGACCGCGATGACCAACATTGACCACACCCTCCTCGCCGAGCCGGTGAGCCTCCCCGAGGTGCCCGATGCCGCGATAGCGATGATCGATGCCGAGGGCATCGTCGTGGGGTGGACGCACGCCGCTCAGCAGCTCGTTGGTTATGCGGCCGGGGAGGTGGTGGGCCGGTCCGCCGCACACGTGCTGCCGCCTCCCGAGGACGCCCGGAGGGCGTTGGCGTTCGCCGAGCAGTGCCGTGCGCGGGGCGGCTGGTCCGGCACCGTCGCGATAGGCCACCGCGACGGCCACACGCTCAGGATGACGCTGCGGGTCTCGCTGCTACGGGGAGAGGGGGACGACACCCGGTGGCTGGCGTCCGTGACGGACATAGGTTCCCTGTCCTCGGGGGTGACCGGGGGACCGGTGCGGGAGTCGCTCCTTGCCCGAGCCCCGATCGGCATCGTCGTTTATGACGCGCAGCTGCGCTGTGTCTGGGTGAACGACGCCATGGAGCGGCACGACGGCGTGCCTCGTCACCGACGCTTCGGGCGCGGTCTGAAAGACTCACTGCCCGCCGTCGAGGCCGAAGCGCTCAAGGTCGTGATGCGACAGGTGCTGGAGAGCGGCACGACGACGGTGCACGAGTACCGTGCGTGGCCGCCTGCGGACCGGCCCCGTGAGCATGCGTTCTCCGCCTCCTTCTTCTGTCTCCAGGGCGCGGACGGCACCCCGTTGGGCGTGTGCTCCATGACCGTGGACGTCACCGGAAACAAGCGGGCGCGCGAGCGCCTCGCCATCCTCAGCGAGGCCAGCACGCACATCGGCAGCACCCTCGACGTGATGCAGACCGCCCAGGAACTGGCAGAGCTCACCGTGCCCCTGCTGGCCGACCACGCCCTGGTCGATCTCGTGGAGTTTGTTCCGTTCGGCGTCGAGCCGCCTGCACGAACCGGCACGACGAGTGGCCGACCGCCGCTGTTGCGTCGTGCCGGTCTGGCCTCCGTCGACCTGGGTCTCCTCGAGTTGCCGTGGGTGCGTGAAGAAGTGGTCCACCCCCACCCGGACTCGCCGTTCTTCGCCGCCATGCGCACGGGACGGTCGTACCTGGAGCCGATGCTGGACACCCATTCCGGCCCCTGGGTCGACCATGACGCGGTGCGGGCGCAGAAGGTACGCGACAGCGGCGTCCACTCCTTGATGGTCGTACCCATCCGCGCCCGGAGCTGCGTGCTGGGACTGGCGCTGTTCGGCCGTTCCACGGAACAGACGCCGTTCCAGGAGGACGACCTGCTCCTCGCCGAGGAGCTGGTCACCAGGGCCGCGCTCTGTTTGGACAACGCGCTCCAGTACGCGCGCGAGCGCACCGCCGCCCTCACGCTGCAACGCGATCTACTGCCTCATCGTGTGGAGGGCGGTGCTGCCGTCGAGGTCGCCTCGCGCTATGTGCCCGCCGACATGGACCACGGAGTGGGGGGCGACTGGTTCGACGTGATCGAGCTGTCCGGTGCCCGGGTGGCCCTGGTCGTCGGCGATGTGGTGGGACACGGCATCAACGCCGCGGCGACCATGGGCAGGCTGCGCACCGCCGTGCGCACGCTCGCGGACCTCGACCTGCCCCCGGACGAACTGCTGACGCACCTCGACGACACGGTCCGGCGACTGAACGACGAGGACGCCGACGACACCGACCGGGTCCCAGCGGTCGTCGGTGCCACCTGTCTGTACGCTGTCTACGACCCGGTCTCCCGACGGTGCACGCTGGCACGGGCCGGGCATCCGCCGCCCCTGGTCGTCGACGCACAGGGCGGGGTCACCATCCCCGACCTGCCGGCCGGAGCCCCGCTGGGCCTCGGTCTCGGCCTGGTGCCTTTCGAGTCCGTGGAACTGGAACTGCCCGAAGAAAGCGTGCTCGCCCTCTACTCCGACGGCCTGGTGGAGTCCCGCGGCGAGGACATCGACGTCGGCCTGCGGCGTCTGGGCGGCGCCCTGGCACAGCCCGGTGCCGCCCTGGAGGACCTGTGCTCGCGGGCGATGGAGACCTTGTCGGCGCAGGCACCGGCCGACGACGTCACCCTGCTCCTTGCGCGGACGCGCGCCCTGCCACCCGCCCAAGTCGCGTCCTGGGATCTGCCGAACGAACTCGTCACCGTCCCGACGGCCCGGCGTCTGGCCGCCCGTCAACTCCGTGAATGGGGTCTGGAGCCGCTGGTGACGGCCGTGGAGTCGCTCGTCAGTGAACTGGTCACCAATGCGATCCGCCACGGCGACGGCCCGATCCGCCTACGGCTCATCCAGCACCGGGTGCTTACCTGCGAAGTCTCCGACACCAACACCGGTCAGCCACGCTCCCGCCATCCCGGCAATCTCGACGAGCACGGCCGCGGCCTTCACCTGGTCGGTCGGCTGTCGCGCAGGTGCGGTTTCCGCTCCGTAACAGACGGCAAGGTCGTCTGGGCCGAACGGGACCTGCCATCCCCAACCGGTGCCCGCTGAGCGCCGACAGCCGCCACAGGATCCCCATCTGCCGTAGTCGCGGAACCTCGTAATGAAAGCCAGAGACATGGACCCATCGGATGTTGAAATCGCCGACCCGGCAGGCGCCTTTCGAGGTGCGACGAGCGTCTTCGGCGCCGGCCCCCGCGGCCGGCCGCCCGCCTTCGACGGTCTGGCCGCGGCAGTGCTCGACGATCGGGGCACGGTGGTGGGGTGGACCGGCACAGCACAGGACCTGACCGGGTTCTGCGCCGACGAGGTCCACGGCCGCCCCGTGCGGGAGCTCGTGGCTGACCTCCCGCACGACCCGCGCAGGGCCGCACAAGTGCCAGCGACCGGCCGGGTACGACTGCGTCACCAGTGCGGCAACACGATCGACGTCACATTCCGGACCACACGGGTGAGCGGCTCGGCGGACTTCCTCGTGCTCGCAGCCCCCACTCCTCACGTCGCCGACCACCGGCACGGCGCAGCCCTCCTGCGCGCACTGTCCGCGCAGAACCGGATCACGATCGCCCTGCACGACACGGATCTCACCACCGTGCAGACGAACGCCATGCCGGACACTCCCGACGGCCGTCCCGTACAGCCCGGCGCCCGACTGAGCGACGTGCTGTGCGCCGAGGACGCCGAGACCATCGAGGCGGTACTGCGGCAGGTGCTCGAGACGGGCGTCCCGGTGATCCACAGGAACCAGCGAGTGAGCTGGCGACACCATCCGGCGCGGCGGCACGCGCTGTCGCTGTCCGCCTTCCGACTGGAGGACGCGCGACGACGCCCCGCAGGAGTCGCAGCCCTGTACACAGACGACACCGACCAACTGCGTGCCCGCCGACAGCTGGATCTTGCCCACGCGGTCGCCGAGCGGGTGGGGGGCTCCCTGAATGTCGTGCGGACCGCCCAGGATCTCGCGGACGCCCTTGTACCCACCTTCGGTGATCTCGCAGCAGTCGAACTTGCGGACGCCGTCTTCGACGGTGACGAACCCGCAGAGCGGCTGGGTGGCGGAGATCCGCATCTGCGTAACGCTGCTCTGGCGCCGGCCACCGCGGACTGGCCGCCCGGTATCCAGCGCGGCAACCTCGTCCCATCCCTGTCCGACCACCCCCTCCTGCGCCGCTTCCAGCACGGCGAGACGGTCGTCTACGACCGGGACGACTACATCGCCCTGATCGGCGGCCCACATTCGGCCGAGCAGTTCCTCCCGCACGACGTCCAGGCAGTGATGGTGGCACCGCTGCACGCCCGCGGCGTCACCCTCGGAGCGATCGTGGTCTGGCGAACCGGCCCCTCCGAACCGTTCACCGCGGACGAGGTGGATCTCATGAGGCAGATCGCCTCACGGGGAGCACTCGCCATCGACAACGCCCGCCGGTACACGCGCGAGCGCAGAGCGGCCATGGCCCTGCAGCAAAGACTCCTTCCCCCGGCCACGACCGACACTCCGGCAGCCGAGACCGCCGGCGTCTACCTGCCCACAAACCGTGGGGGCGGTACCAGCGGCGACTGGTACGACGCCATACCCCTGCCCGCTCTCCGGCTGGCCCTCGTCGCCGGAGACGTGATCGGCCGCGGCATACCCGCCAGTGCCACCATGGGCCGTCTGCGCGCTGCCATCCAGACCCTCGCCGACCTCGAACTGGAGCCGGACGAGTTGCTCACGCGTCTCGCTGACCTGGTCCAGCGCCTCGCGGCGGAAGCACCCCCTGGCGACCACGACGTCACGGGCGCCACCTGTCTGTACGCGGTCTACGACCCGGTCACCCGACGCTGCGCCATGGCCAGTGCCGGGCACCCGCCGCCCGTGCTCGTGCGGCCCGACGGGAGTGCCGAAGCCGTCGGCATACTCCCGGGGCCGCCCCTCGCTATCTGCGGCATGCCGTACGAGACAACCACCATCGACCTCGAACCGGGCAGCGTCCTCGCGCTCTACACCGACGGTCTGGTCCAGCAAGCCACACACGACGTCTGCGACGGACTCCAGCGGCTGACCGATGCCCTCGCCACCTCCTGCCGCCCGGACCGCGCCCTGGACGAGACCGGCAGGGCCCTCCTCGACAACCTGGTGGACGCAGCACCGCGTGACGACGCGACCCTGCTGCTGGCACGTACCCGCGCCGTACCGGCCAAGGACACCGCTCACTGGCAGATACCGGCTGATCCGGCTGCTGTCTCGGATGCTCGGGCATGGGCGGCCCGCCAACTCACCGCGTGGGGGTTGGACGACCTCCTCTTCCCCACCGAACTCATCGTCAGTGAACTGGTCACCAACGCGATCCGCTACGGTCGTCCGCCGGCGGAGCTGCGACTGATTCGGCACCACGTTCTGGTCTGCGAGGTCACCGACTCCAACACCGCCCAACCCCGTCTGCGCCGCGCTCGCACCACCGACGAGGGTGGACGCGGACTGTTCCTCGTCGCCCAACTCGCCGAGCGCTGGGGCTGCCGCCACGGCCAGAACCACAAGACCATCTGGTCCGAACAGCCGATCGCGCGCGCCCACTGATCACGCCCTGTGGCCATCTTTTGCTCTTTGTGACGGAACGTGACCTCCCGAGAGCGGTTTGCCGGAACTTGAAGAGAATTCGGCTGGGTTCCCCGCTCCGCTGATTGCGGTGACAGGCGCGCTGCCGCCGTAGTTCGGCGGGCCGAACGTTTGGCGGAGCGGGCGTTCAGTAGGTGGGGCCGTAGGGGCTCCAGTGCCCGAGGAAGGGTTTCAGGTCGTCGGCGCGTGGCTCGGGAATGTCGGGCAGCCGGGGCGGTGTGTTCAGTGGGTCGAGGCGGTCCACGGTGGCTGCTGCCCAGCTGATCCATGCTTCGGCTTCGATTCTGGTCTGCCCTTCTGGCATGGCCTCGACTCGTGTGCGTACCACGCTCACGTACTCGGTCAGTCGCGTGGCGTGGCGCCATGCCGCTTGCTGGGCTTCAAGGTGTCTGACGCGGCATGCCTCCGCGTACCGGATGCGGGCTTGTTCCATGGCGGCTTCCCAGCGGATGCGCTTCTGGCGTGCCGCTTCTGCCTCGTCCTGGCGTCTGCGTTCGGCGGCTTCCCCGCGAAGCGTGACCTCCTGTGCGATCTCGGCGAGTTGCTCTTCGAGGGGGCGGCCGGGGGTGTCGGCCATGCGCTCGCCCGGTGTGGCTGGCCGCCGCTGAGGATGATGCGGAGGCGTTCGGACGGGGTGTATGCGAAGCGGGGGATCCTTACCCAGGAGTGCTTCTCGGCCTCGGCGAGTTCCTTCTCGGTGGGCACGTGCTCGGCGCGGTCCTGTTCCTGGAGGACGAGAAACCCCACTGGCTGGCCCTGTGCGGTGATGGTGAAGTGAGGATGTGCCCTGCGGCGGCGATGAGACGGGGGTGCGAAGCCGGTCTGCCCGGCCGAGCAGGTGTGTCCTTCGGCCTCGGCAGCGGTGATCAGTGCCTGAATGAGTCGGAGAGCACGTCCTTGGACGGGCTTGGTCAGGCCGAGCGGCTGGCGTTCGTTCTGCATGGCCCGGATAACGGTGTGCGGCCGAGTGAGCCGCGAGGGCACGGGGACGAGTTCGAGGGCGGCAAGACGCCAGGCGGGGATGTCGACGAGCTTGATCTCGTACCCGTCACGGCACCAGCTTCCGTACAGCTCCTTCGTCGCCAGAACCCTTCCGGACCTGCGTGCCGCGGCGACGCGGGACGACCACTTCTCCAAGTCCGGACCGCTGCCACTCTTGACGATCCTGTCGCCGGCCACCGCGAGCTCCTGCAACAGCTGCTCCGTGAACGTCACACGTGTTTGCGGAGCCTGGTGCGGTTGTACTCGACTTCGATGAAGCGGAAGACGTCGGCGCGGGCCGCTTCGCGGCTCTCCCAGACGGTCGTGCCGA
>NZ_JBVHHL010000105.1:0-12457 GCF_055561075.1 Streptomyces sp. NPDC022910 | reverse complement strand
ACCCCGACGACATGACCACGGATCCTGCCGCACCCACCCGCGACCTGTCACATCGTCAGGAGCCATGCAGGTCACCGACCTTCTGAATGCTTACCCTTGATCACGGACACCTGGAGACTGGGACATGAGATTCCAGAGGGAGTAGTGCCAGGTGGGAAGCAAGAGCAACCCCCCGCAACAGGCGGTACTGTCGGCGACGGGTGAAATGGGGTTCTGGATCACTTTTGGTGCAGGTGTGACGGACGGTCACCGCCGCGTCGTTTCCGGCACGCGGGTCAGCGGGCGAGGAGGATGCGCTTGCGCAGGAGGTCCACGCCGGCCCGGCCGAACATCTGCCTCTTGAGCATCTTGGTCCGGTTCACCTGCCCCTCCACCGCGCCCGAACTGAACGGCAACGTCAACCCCGCCGTCACCGCCCCAAGATCAGACCTGATCCCCACCACAAACGACCGCAACTCCGGCAAGTCGGCGGAGTCGGCCTCATTGAGCCACTCGGCCAGGTGGTGGCCCGCACGGTCGCGCATCATCTCCGCGAAGGAGCGGACGTGTTCGGCGGCAGTGCTGAGCTGGGGACACCGGGCGAGGATGTTCTTGATCTTGAGATTGTCCTCCGAGGTCAGGCTGTCGGGGTGCTTGGTGATCCAGCCGGTCACCTCGCGCACCGAGGGCGGCTTGGACGCGCGGCCGGCCGGATCCAGCCCGGATCGAAGTGGGCGCAGGTACTCGCGGACAATCGTGCACTGGCCTCCGAAGCCGGCGGACTTGTCTCCTCGAATAGTGTCCGGGCGTTGGTGCAGCCCTCCTGCCAGCGCTGATGCAGGTAGGGCTTGAAGGGGTCCAGGACGCTGGAGCGCCCCTGCCACTTGCCCGTGCTGAGCTCCTCGGCGGTGGCTGCGTGGGCAAATCTGCGCACGGTGCTGCGGGACAGGCCCAGCTCCTGGGCGATCGCCCGCTGACTGCGTCCCTGGCCGAGCAGGTCGTGGACTGCCCGGTGGCGATCACGGGTGCGGTCCGCGTACCGGTGGGCCGACCGCATCGCCTTGCCGGCCTCAGCGGTCTTCTCCAGCTCGGCGACCTCGGCTGTTGAGGCCGCCTCCGTGGGGGCTTGGGCGGGTTCGCGCAGATGGGAGGAGTGGCGGGTGACGCACTTGCCGACGGCTTCGCAGAGGTTGTGCCACAAGTGCCACCTGCCGGCGGCCTGGACCGCAGCGGGTGCTCCGAGTCGGGAGCCCTCGGCGTAGGCACTGGCGCGGTCACGGCAGATGACCTCGATCCCGGGATGGGCCTTCAGCCACGGGGTTAGGGTGGCGGCGTCGCGTTCGGGCAGCAGGTCGAGGACCTGGTGGGTCTCGGCGTCGATGACGACGGTTCCGTAGACATGGCCTTTGCTTATCTCGAGCTGATCGCTTGTGCAGGGCTGTGACCTGCTCTGTCTCGTCGAGGACGGTGTCGTTGACGAGACCGAGCTGTTGTTCGTGGGTGGCGTCAGCAGGGGCCGATCGTGACGGAAGTGTGTCGTGGTGCGGTCGGTTCGTCGAGGACGGGGAGGCCAGCGGCTCGGAGTTGCCCGAGTGCGTGGGCGAGTTGGCGGCGGAGCCGCTGGTTGTCCTCGGTGAGGTCGCGGTTGCGGGCCAGGGCGATCTCCAGTCGTTGGGCGAGCGAGGCGTCGCTGCCGCGTTGTCGAGCGGGCGCCTGCGTCGGCAGCGGGCGGCGGTCGAGGGCTCGCAGCCGTTCGATCTCGGCTCGGAGGTCGGGCTGGGTGTAGAGCCAGGACCGGGAGACCTCCGCGGCCCGCGCGACGGCTTCGAAGGTCACCGGGGCGCCGGCGATGTCGAGTTCGCGGAGGGCTCTGACGGTCTTGGCGCGGGTCAGCTCGTGGCGCCGGCGGGCCGAGACCGCGAGGTGGGAGCTGTTGTCAGCCCGCATCGGAACCCACCTCCTGTGTCGGGTCGTTGTCCTGGTCGAGTGCGGTGATGATGCGGTCGAGGTTGCCGAGAACGTGCTGGTTCATCTCGACGAGCCGCTGCTGGCCCCGTGCCTCGGCGGCCGTGACGATCTGGAGAACCTCCTTGCGTTGCCGCCGGTGTTGAGGCAGGAACTCCGGGGTCGTGATGAACATCGGGCAGGTCAGGCAGGCGTTCGCATGCGGACAGGTCTTGATCACCGGCAGACCGCAGTAGCCGTTGGGCAGGGCCTGGGTGGCGCGGCCGACGCGCTGCTTGGCCCAAGCGGCCTCGGCGAGCGGACCATCGGGGTCGAGCGTGACTCTCTCACCGTTGATGTCGACCTTGCGGGCCTTCTCCCAGTGGCGGCGGACGGTGGTGTCGTGCAGCCGGGCGTAGTGGGCGGTCATCTCGTGCGAGTCGTGGTCGAGGATCTTGCGTACGACTTCTTGTGGGACGTCTTGGTTGATCAGCCGGGTGCCCAGGGTGTGGCGCCACTGGTGCGGGGTCAGGTGGACGGGGCGGCCGTGCTCGTCGCGGACGTCGCAGCGTTCCAGCCAGGGCGTGAGGACCTGGCGGTAGGTGCCGCCGTTCATCGGCTCGGTGCCGTGGACGTTCTTCAGCTTCCTGGGGAAGAGCACCGGGATGCCGGACGGCCAGCGTTCGAGAAGCCGTTGCTGCTGGTCGCGGATGTCCTGCTGGAGTTCTTCGTCGATCGGGACGAGGGCCTCTGGGCCATGACGTGCTCGGCCAGGGCCCGGGGCAGGCGCTTGGTCTCGCGCGGGACGTCCTCGGTGAACAGCACCGCGTCCGTGGGCAAGGTCGTGTCCCAGCGGTGACGGCGGATGTCGGTGAGGAAGATGCCGAGTTGGCCGATGATCCGCTGGTGGTGGTGTGTGCTGCCGCCCAGGCCGTGCAGCTCGGCGAGGTAGCGTTCCAGCACTGCCCGGTTGACCTTCGCCAGGCCGGTGATGCCGAGTTCGGGGCGGGCGAGGAAGGCAGCGAAGCGGGTGACGGACGCGAGTCCGGCCCCGACGGTGCCGAGGCTGAGTCCGCAGGTCAGGCGCCATCGCGTCCAGCGTTTGGCGAGCTCTTTGAGCCAGGGCTGTTCGATCGCGGTGAAGTGCAGGTGGGCCAGGGTGCCGGTGATGCCGAGGTTGCGCAGGCGCCAGACGTCTCGGGGGAATTCGACGTCCCAGCCGGCGCCGTAGTACAGGTTCTCCACCTCTCGGCGGGCGTAGGCGAGGAAGGCGCTGGACGCCTTGCGGGCGCCGGGGGCCGTCCGCAGCCGCTCACGCCAGAGCTCATCCGGCCACTCCAGCAGGGAGTTCATGCCGGTGGCGGCCAGGACGTTGATCGAGTGCCGGGCCAGCTTGGGTGTGAGACGGGCCTGTTGTTCGTCGCGGCGCTGTTGCAGGACGTACTGCATCTCCAGCCGCAGCCGCGGCGGCAGACACAGGAACGCGATCATCTCGCAGTGGTGCGGGGCAGAGTCGAGCGCCGCCGCGAACTCCTCGATGTCCGGGCGGCCTGCCACCCGCCACCGTTCGGCGTGCGACACACACAGCGGAGCGTAGGCAGTGGACCACAGCTCGCAGCCCGCAATCCGGCACTGGCCGTGAGGCGCCGGAGTGGTGACCGGCCGCCGGAAGGACAGCCAGGCTGTGACCTCGGGCCGGCCCGCCTGGTGCCACTGGCGTACGTGTGCGACGCAGAGGCCGGTGCTGTTCCTGCCGTATCCGCAGCCCTCGACCCGGCAGGCCGGCAGCACGCCGTGCCCGCGTAGCGAGGCAGACGTCTGAGCGGCGAACTCGCCCTTGTCCGGGCGGCCTTGGTTGTTCCAGCGCTGGTAGTGCCCCTCGCACAGATCGTGCAGCCGGGCCGCCCGCCGACAGGCGCTGACCTGGCAGGGGATGCCGCCGAAGACCGGGTCGGACGGTTCGATGAACCAGATGTCGGCCCGCGATTCGGGACGGACCGCCGCCATCAGCTTCTCCCGCAGACCACCCGGGTAGTTCCGGGCCGCTTCCTCGGTGCTCGAGGCGTCGGCCTGGCCTCCGGTCACAGGATGACCTCCCGCCCGATGAACCAGCCGGCTTCTTCCAGCGTGCGGCGGGCGTCCTCGACGGTCAGGTGTCCGTAGACGTCGAGCGTGGTGGTGATGTCGGCGTGCCCGAGGATCTTGGAGACCACCTCGATGGGCACCCCGTCGCGCAGCATCCTGGTCGCCGCCCCGTGCCTGAACCAGTGCGGGTCGAAGTCGATCCCGGTCACGCGGCGCACTCGTCGGACCAGATCGTAGACGGCGGCGTAGGACAAGGGTCGGCCGTGCGGGTGAGCGAAGAGGTTGACGAAAACATAGTCGGAGTCGAGGTCTCCGTACTCGCTGTGCAGGTAATCGGCATACAGACGCACCAGCTCGGCGCTGACAGGGATTTGGCGGGGCTGGCGAGACTTGGTGCGGGCGCCGTTGTCGTTCAGGCGCGGGACGACGGACAGCTCCCGTTCGGCTGCACCGATGTCCTCGTGGCGCAGTCCGAGCGCCTCGCCGATCCGCACCCCGCTCTCGTGCAGCACCGCGAACAGGAACCGGTCGCGCAGCCGGGTGCATGCATCCAGCACGGCCTGGGCCTCCACCGCGGTCAGCACCCGAGGCAGCTTCTTCGGTGCCTTCAGGCTGATCGTGCGGCGGGCGACCGGACCGCCCTTGCTGACATGGTGCAAGAACGGCTTCCACGAACCGCGATGCCGGCGGGCCGGCTGCCACGTGATCAGCAGTTCGCCCAGGTCGTCGCCGTGCCGGGCAGCGTGCTGGTAGAACGCGGAGAGTGCCGAGAGCTTCCGGTTCACCGTCGACTCCGTGCAGTGCGCTTCGACCGACGGCAGCACCGTCACGTTGCCGCCGCGGGACTGGGGTGGCCGGCGTAGCCAGGCCACGAACCCGCCGAGGTCCTCCAGCCGCACCTCACGCCAGTCCAGATCCTGCTGGGCCAGGAAGCCGAAATAATCCTTGAGGTCGTGCGCGTACGCCTTCACCGTGTTCGGCGACCGCTCGATGTCGGTCAGGTACGACAGATACCGCTCGATCGGCGCCACCGGTACGTCGTCGTCGCCCAAGACCGTCCACGATTCCTGCCGCATCATCGGCGACACGACACGCTGAACCAGCATGTTCCCTCCCGGAGTTCCGTGTGCTGGACGGCCGCAGATAACCACGTCCACCACGACGAGCACCGGGGCTCACAGTGTCGTGCACAACATCAAGGACGCCCTTCGGGCGGCTCGAGATAACTTTGCGCAGGGCGAAGTCGTCGACTCCCAGCACGCGGGGCGTGGATATCTGCGGGTCGGGCAATGCCCGGATCAGTCGCAGCAGGGTGGAGCAGCTGACCGAGGTGTCGAGCGCTTCGGCCAGCCGTGCCCCGGCCCTGCCCGCGAGCATCAGCGCGATGGCCTGCAGGTTCGCGTGCAGGCGGGTACTTCGGCGACCGTAGCGGAAAGTCAGTCCGTCGACCTGCTCGACAAAGACCGTACGCGGGCACCAGACCGTCGCACAGCGGAACCGCCGAACCCGCAGCCGCAGGACGACACGGCGACCACCCACCGCCGTGTCCGTAAGATGACGCTCGTAGCCGCTGTGGACCCGCAGCGACAGCGCGCCACAGACCGGACACCCCGCTCCGGTCGCACAGGCCCGTGCCACCACCCGCACTCGGGTGTTCACGAGTGGGGCTGACGTGCGGCGGGCTGCCGCCGGTGGAGATCATTTCCCGTGAGCGGAAAGATCATTTCCCGCGTGTAGCGCGAGCGGCACCTGTAGACGCAAGCGTCCCGGGAGGGCACGGCGCATGCGATCTGAAGCCGCACGCCAGCGATGCAGGCGTTGGGGTGGTTCAGGGAAGGAGTCCGTACAGCAACTCCACGGCCCTGTGCAGTACCTCACTGTCGGCTGCCAAGACTGTCAATGCCGCGAGTACGGGTCGGAGGATTCCACGGTTTCGTGGTTCTGGGGGAGTCTGTGCGGCCTCGGCAGGGCACCGGACCTTGTCGAGCAGGTGCCGCCGCTCCGGCTCGACTTGGTCCAAGCCAGCCTGGTCCGGCATGGCCTGCTCCAACGTCTTCAGAGCATCCGCCATGTCCGGGCTGCCATGCTGGACTCCGCACGAGATTCGAAGCTCGGGCGCTGCTTGTCCGGATGCCTCGGCGTCGTCCGGGACAGCCTCATCACAGGATGTCGCACAGGACATCAAGAGGTTGGATCCGTCAACACAGCCAAAGACGACTAGAAAGTATTTACTCGGCACTGCTTTTCCCCCAAAGCTCGGCGCATCTTTTCCCTCAAAGCCGGTCACTATTTCCCCCAGAACGTAGGAAAACTCTTCTCCCGGGAGGGAAAAGAGTCTGGATTAAGTGGAAAGTATTTACTTGTGGATTATTGGTCGGCTTTTCAAATTCTGCTCCAGTCAGGGCGCCGGGCGGAGACGGCCCGGTATCCGCATGGCGCTTCCGAGGGTAGCTGTTCGGGGGGCTTCCTGTGCTCTTTTCGTGAGATGAAGTGACAGGAACAGATGTCCTGGCCGTTCCCCGGCGCCGGGGTGTGGCGTCGCCGGGGAACGGGTCCTCGTCTGCTGGTGCGGTTGGTGGCGGTTCAGTGTGCTCCGGGCCTGGAGGCCATCTCCAGGTTGGATTCGATCGCTCTGACCTGTGCGGTGAGGTATTCGGCCCAGGTGCTGTGGGGGAAGAGCTGGAGGTGGGGGCCGAGGGTGCCGGTGAGCATGCGGCGGAACTGGGTGAGTCTTTCGCTGATCCAGGCTCGTTCCCAGTTCTCCAGTTCGGTCTCGTCGGCGCAGAAGTGGTAGTCGCGTTCGCGGGTCCACAGGAGGGGCGGCCATTCGTTCTGCGCGCAGATGTTTTTGAGGGCGGCGATCGCGCGGCGGGTCTGCCAGCGGCTGAGTCCGCATGTTGCGGCGAGTTCGAGCAGGGGCATGCCGGCGGGCGCGGAGCGGAGCAGAGCGGTGCGGACAAGGTCTGCGTGGCGCTCCGCGGTCGGGGAGCGCTTGTCCACGGTTACTCACCCCGCAGGAGGCGGGCGAGTTCGTCGTCGACGTCGACCTTGCCCGTGTCGACGGCGGTTTCGATCCAGTCGAGGGTGGCGCGGACCTTGGCGATGTTCTGGTGGACGATGGTGCGTTCGTCGTCGGCAAGGGTGCGGTCGCGCAGGCCGGGGACGGTGCGGCCGGCGGCTGCGATGAAGGCGTGGCAGGCGGTGACGAGGTCGAGGAACTCGGTGGTGCGGTCGATGTGCCGCACGGCGGGGGCGACGGGGCTGGTGCGTTCGAAGTGCTCGCGGGCCTGCTTGCCGCGTTCGACCTGGGCGTGGTTGACCTGGGAGCGGGCGGTGTCGTCGCCCATGGCCTTGAAGGCGATGTCCGGCCGGCGCAGCAGGTTGGTCGCCGTGGTCGTGGCGACCGTCTCGTCGCGGGTGAACTCCTCGACCATCCGGGCCTTGTTCTCCGGGGAGACTTTGGCCGCGACCTGCGGGCGCTTGAGGAAGTCGGTCGTCACCGTCGCGGCGACTTCCTCGTCGCGGGCCAGGTGGTGGATCTCGGTGATCTTCTCCTGCGGGGTTTCCGGGGTCTCGACCTTCCAGCCGACCCGCCGCCTGGCGTCGTCGGGCAGCCACCGGGTCTTGCCTTCAGGTGGCGTCCTGACCGCGGCGAACCTCTCCTCTTCGTCCTCGATCCTCGCGAGGATGCGGTGGATCGTGAACGAGACACCCTCCTGGCGGTGTTCCTTCGGCCAGTGCGCCGCGGTGGACCTGGTGTTCTTCACCGTACTGAACGTCACCCCGATGTCTGCGGCCAGTCGCAGCAGGGACTGCTTGACCGTCCATTCCATGTCGACGATGCCGCCGCGGGACCTCATGGGCTCGATCTCCAGGGCTCGGTCGCCGATCGTGAAGGAGCCCTGGCTCTGCTGTTCGACGACCTGCCGGAGCTCGGCGACGATCTGTTCGTAGCGGGACTGGCTGACGTTTCCGACCTTCTCGGTCTCCTCGGTCATGGCACATCACCACTGACTGCGGGCCGGGGCACGGCACTTGGGGCCGTGACGGGACAGGACCCGCTTCCTCAGCCGAGAATCGGGCCACGAGTCAAGAGATCACAATAAGTAGCCGCAAAGAGATTGATTGCGGCGAAATCCAGGCAAGAAGCGTCACAAATAAGGCTCTTGCGGACAGATAACGGCCTGTTGCGGTCGGTTGGGGTCGCTAGCGGCCACCTTCTGTGATCATGCCATGCCTGCTTCTACGGTGGCCCCGAGGTCCCGGTCCGTCCGGGGCTCCGAAAGGCATCGGCGGGTACTGCGAGCGGGAGGCAGACGATGACGATACCGCCGTGGTCCGCGCGTCTGGACCATGAAGAGTCGGTGGTGCGCGGGGAGTTGGCGGCTCTGCGGGAGAAGGCCGCGGTGCTGGAGGAGCGGCTCGCGCGTCTGACGATCACCCGGGAGACGCTGGCGTCGCTGATGGGCGACGGACGTGCAGGTGCTGCCGGCGGGGCGCTTTACCCGATGCCGGTCCCAGGTCCCGCGCCCCAGACCGGTATGGCTAGTGACGAACCGGCCCCGACGCCGGGCCCGTTGGATCTGGAAGTGGCGCGGGAGCGGATTCTGGTGCTGCTGGCGGGCGCTCACCAGGCGTTGAAGGTGCAGGACATCGGGGAGGCGATCGGTGAGCATCCGGACCGGGTGGAGACGACGCGTTCGCGGCTGAAGAAGCTGGCGAAGGAGGGGCTGGTGGCGGAGGTGTCCCCGGCCTGGTTCGCCATCACGCCCGCCCCCCGGGAACACGCCGGCGACGGCGGGGAGGTGCCCGGAACAGCCTGAACAGGAAAGCCGGGGAGGGCCGCCGTTGGCGCGGTCCGTGTCCTGGCCGCGGTGGCACCGCCGAGGGATCAGCTCGGCGGCGCCGGTTGCGTGAGGTCCCAGCAGAAGGGCGGCTCGCGCCTTTCGAGCGTATGCCTCGTGGGGGCCGCTCGGAGGGCCGAGCCGCGAAATCGCCATGCCCGGTCGCCACGCGGGCGGATTCGGGCGTGAATCGAGGCTCAATGTGTCCTCTTACAGTCACCAACCGTCGACGGCGGCCACAGCCCGGCGCGGGTGAAGGCGGCGAGCCGGGCGACGGTCGCGACATCGGGCCAGGAGCGTCCGGCGATCAGGTCAGCGATGACCTGCCGGTTGACGCCGGACCCGTCGGCGGCGGCCCGCAGGCTCAGGCCTCGTTCCTCCAGCACGGCGGCGAGGGCGCGGGCGATGTGGCGGACGGCCTCGGAGGCCGGGTCGGCACTCGGCTGTTCGGGCCAGGTTTCCGGATCACGGGTGTGCTGCCTCGGGGGGCGTGCGCGGGCGCGTCCGCCGACCATGTGCGCACCGTCCTGTCCATAGAAGTCGATCAGTCATGGAATGGCTGTTTGTCCAGCCGGTATGCATGGACCGTGGAGCTTGATCCGGACACGTCGGCGAAGATCACCCGTTACCGGCCGAAGGACGCGCCGCCGGTCTGGGACGAGGTCGCCCCGGTGGTGCGCAGTGTCGTCGCCGCGACGGTCAGCGCGGTCCCCTACGACGTGGAGCGGCTGCTGCACGTGACCGGCGCTCTGGCGTTGTGGGCGGTGGGCACGGGTTTGGGGCGGGAGCCGGACGTGTGGCTGCGCAACGAGGTCATCGACGCGTTCGTCCTCTCCCGGGCGGGCACGATCGGGGCATCGACGATCCGCACCTACCGGACGTGGCTGCTGCGGGTGCGCGACGCGCTGGCGTTCAGCGAGCGCGGGGAAGCCGCTCCGGCCCGGCTGCACGCCCGCCCGAACCCCCACCAGCCCTACACACAGAGCGAGTTGGCCGCATTCAGACACTGGGCACAGCACCTTGCCCGCCAGCAGCGCACCGACGGGCTGGCCCTGCTGGGGCTCGGGGCCGGCTGCGGGCTCACCCCGAAGGAGGTGGCGGCCAGCCGGGGCACGCATCTGCGCCGGCTCGGGCGGAACGGTCCCCTGCTGCACACAGGCGTCGAGCGGGTCGTCCCGCTGGTGGCCCGCGCCGTCTGGGACCCAATTCTGGGTGAGCTGGCGGACGCGGCAGGCGGCAACTACCTGTTCCGGCCCCGGCGGACCGCCGCCTACGCCAAGAACCTGATCGGCTCCTGGTCTCTGCTGCACCGCCCGCCCGGCCACCTGCCGGGCCTGTCGGCGGGGCGGCTGCGGGCGACGTGGATCGTGGAGCTGATGGCCGCCCGCATCGACCACGACCTGATCGCCAAGGCGGCCGGGCTCGCCTCGGCCGCCTCGCTCGCCCGCTACCAGCACCACGTCCCCCCGCTCGACGACGCCACCGCGATCCGACTGCTGCACGGGAGCGGCCCGTGAGCGTCCCGGACGCCTGGCGGAACACGGACAAGGCGCGACACTGCCGCCCCCGGCCTCTCACCGACGCCCCGCCGGTGATCCCGGACTCGAAGGTCGGCCAGCTCGACACACTGCTGCACGACTCGGGCATCCTGCCTCTGATCGACCAGGAGCTTGAGGGCCGCCCCGGCCCGGACGGCCTCCCGGTGCGCACCGTGCTGGTGGGCCTGCTGCTGGCCCTGCACTACGGCCGCGGCGCGAACCTCGCCGACGCCTTCCGGATCCTGGCCGACCACCTGCGGCCCACCGCCCGCTCCTGGCTCGGCGTTCCCGATCTCACCGGCGCCGACCCACACGCCCGGCTCGCATTCTCCCGCCGCATCTACCGCGCCTTCGACCGGCTGACCACCGTCCTGGACCCACACCGCTGCGAGCGCCGCCGGCGCCTGCCCGCCGCCGAGGCCGCCGTCATCGCCGCGTCCTGGGAGGACGACGATCCCGAACACGTCCGCCGCCGGGCCCTGCTCCAGGAGATCAGCGACCGCCTGGTCCTGGTCACGGTCCGACTCGCCCACCGGCGCGGCCTGTTCACCGGCTGGCCCGGCGACATCGGCGCCGACACCACCCCGATCCCGTCCTGGCACCACCCGCCCAGCCGCCGCCGCGAACTCGCCTCCGTCGACCTCACCGCGGGCTGGCACTACTGCGGCGGCGCCGAAGAAGGCATCTTCGGGCACTCCGCCACCCTCCTCGTCGCCGCCAGCCGGCGTCACCCCGACGGCGCCCGGCAGGCCGGTGAGCGCGTCAGCCGTCACCCTCAGCTCGCCCTCGGTCTGGTCCTGGACACCCCCGGCAAACGCGTCGGCCCGAACGCCGTGCACGCCCTGACCCGGCTCGCCGCCCACGGCCTCGGCCTGCCGACCGGGCTGCTGGCCGCCGACCGCGCCTACACCGACCAGCTTCCCGCCCACTTCGCCATGCCCGCCCGCCGCCTGGGCTACCAGCTCGTCCTCGACTACAAACAGGAACACCGCGGCCTGCAGGGCTCCACCGCCTCCGGCGCTCTCCTCGTCGACGGCTCCCTCGCCTGCCCCGCGATGCCCGACGCCCTCGTCCACGCCACCACGAACCTGGACGACAAAGCCGTACGCGAAGTCGGCGACGACGAACCGCTCACCCAACTGATCGCGGCCCGCACCCCGTTCTTCCTCAAGCGCAAACAGAACCCCGACCCGCACGGCACGGTCCGCCTGCAATGCCCGGCCGCCGGGCCCTCGCCCGCCGTCTCCTGCGCCCGCTTCCACCAGGTCCACCAGACCGCCGCCGCCCGGCCGGTCACCGTCGACCTCACCAACCCGCGCGCCACCACAGCGCACACCGCGGCCAAACCCACCGTCCCCATCCCCGCGGCCGAACGGCTGCGACCACGGCCTCCGGAACAGCTGCCGAAGATCTGCCAACGGCCCACGGTCACCGTCCGCCCCGGCGGCCTCGGGAAGATCGACAAGTTCCGCCAGGACCGCCACTACCTCCAGCCGTCCTGGCAGGACGCCTACCGGCCCGCCCGGGCCAACATTGAGGGACTGAACGGCAGAGCAAAGTCCCATGGCGTCAACATCGCCGACCCAGCCCGACGGCTCGCCCACGGCCGCGTCGCCCAGACCATCCTGCTCGCCCTGATGATCCTCACGATCAACCTCGACATCCTGCACAGCTGGACACAGACCAACACACTCGTCGCCGACAACGAGTTCACCGAGGAAAACACCGGGAGCGACGGACAACGGCGACCCATCACGTCGGCCTCCGGGATTCCACCACCCGTCGGCACCCGAACCACCGCAACAACCTGACACCCCTGCACCACGACCCGAGCTTCGGGCTGCCCCGCGACGGCCACGCCCCGTCTCCCGCACCGAATCATCACCGCTCCCCAGGCGAAACCCCGACCCAGCAGCCACCCGTGACGCCCCGCGCATTCGGACACCACATCGAACACACCCCGGAAACGCCGAAGTGAGGTGCCCCGAAGTTTCCGGACAGGGACCCAATAGGATCTCTACGTAAGGAAACGAGAGGCAAGACGTGGCACCACCCAGTAAGTACTCG
>NZ_JBVHHL010000104.1:0-13106 GCF_055561075.1 Streptomyces sp. NPDC022910 | reverse complement strand
TCCGATGACCCGGCACCCACCGCCCTGAAGGCCCGTCACGACCTCATGATCGAGGCGTTCGGCGGCAAGGGCTACCAGGCGACCACTCCCGCCGAGGTCGCCACCGCTCTGCGCGAGGCTCTGGCTGCCGGCGGTCCTGCGCTCATCGACTGTGTGATCGACCCGACGGACGGCACGGAGAGCGGCAACATCGCTCACCTCAACCCCAAGGGCATCACGGCCAAGCACTGACCACGTCCCGCCACCACCGCATCGGGACGATTCACGAGGAAGAAAGCAAATATGACTGAACTGCCGCTCTCCGGGATAAAGGTCATCGACTTCACTGGCGTACAGGCGGGTCCGGCCTGTACGCAGATGCTCGCCTGGTTCGGAGCCGATGTGCTCAAGGTGGAGCGCACCACCGGTGGTGACGTGACGCGCAACCAGTTGCGCGACATCCCGGACGCTGACGCGCTGTACTTCACCATGCTGAACAGCAACAAGCGCTCGCTGGCCATCAACACCAAGTCCGCCGAGGGCCGGGAGGTCATGGAGAGGCTGATCCGCGAGGCGGACATCCTGGTCGAGAACTTCGCGCCGGGCGCCATGGACCGCATGGGCCTGGGGTGGGAGACGCTCCAGGAGTGGAACCCGCGTCTGATCTTCGGCTCCGTCAAGGGGTTCAACGAGGACTCGCCGTGGAACGACCTCAAGGTCTACGAGAACGTGGC
This sequence comes from Streptomyces sp. NPDC022910, assembly GCF_055561075.1. Classification (NCBI taxonomy): domain Bacteria; kingdom Bacillati; phylum Actinomycetota; class Actinomycetes; order Kitasatosporales; family Streptomycetaceae; genus Streptomyces; species Streptomyces sp. NPDC022910. The sequence continues at coordinate 12,393 of NZ_JBVHHL010000104.1, read as the reverse complement.
CCAGTGCGCTGGCGGTGCCGCTTCGACGACCGGTTTCTGGGACGGCCCGCCGACCGTCAGCGGTGCCGCCCTCGGGGACAGCAACACCGGTATGCACCTGCTGATCGGCCTCCTCACGGCGCTGATCGACCGTGACAGGACCGGTAAGGGGCAGAAGGTGGCGGTGTCCATGCAGGACGCCGTGCTCAACCTGTCCCGGGTCAAGCTCCGCGACCAGCAGCGCCTGGACAGGGTCGGCTACCTGGAGGAGTACCCGCAGTACCCGAACGGCGAGTTCGGGGAGGCCGTGCCCCGCGGCGGCAACGCCGGCGGTGGCGGTCAGCCCGGCTGGGTCCTGAAGTGCAAGGGGTGGGAGACCGACCCGAACGCGTACATCTACTTCACGGTCCAGGAGCAGAACTGGAAGCGGACCGCCGAGGCCATCGGCCGCCCCGAGTGGGCCGAGGACCCGGACTACGCCACCGCCCGGGCCCGGCAGTCCCGTATCTTCGAGATCTTCGAGGAGATCGAGAAGTGGCTCGCCGACAAGACGAAGTACGAGGCGGTCGACATCCTGCGCGAGTGGGAGGTGCCCTGCGCGCCCGTGCTGAGCATGAAGGAGATCGCCGAAGACTCCGCGCTGCGCAAGAGCGGGACCGTCGTGGAGGTCGAGCAGAAGGGCCGCGGAACATACCTGACCGTCGGCAGCCCGATCAAGTTCTCCCGGTTCAAGCCGGACATCCAGGGCGCCCCGCTGCTCGGTGAGCACACCGACGAGGTCCTCGGCGGGCTGGGCTACGACGCGGGTGCCATCGCCGAGATGCGGGACAAGCAGATCATCATCTGAACGGTCGCGTGACGGAGCCGGCCCGGACCCCTGGTCCGGGCCGGCTCCATGCTGCACCCGGACCCTTCATCTGTATACTGAATACAGTATTCGCGATGGGTTCCATGATGATCGATCCTCCCCGACATGCGCTGCTGGTCCTGCCGGCCCGGCGCACCGCCGTGTGCGGTGCGCGGCACTTCGCCGAGACGCTGCTGCGCCAGTGGCGCCTCTGTGAGGACGACAGCTACACGGCGGCCCTCGTCGTCGACGAGCTGGCGGCCAACGCGGCCGAGCACGGCCATCGCCACATGGCGCTGCGCCTCAGCCTGGACACGGACCTCCTGCACATCACGGTGCGCGATCATGGAGGAGGCGTCCGGCCGCACCCCGACGGCGATCCGGACGAGCACGGCCGTGGTCTGCGGATCGTGGGCGCGCTCGCCACACGGACGGAGATACGGCGCGACGCCACGGGCTGGCGTGTCGCGGTGGACCTGCCTGTCACCCGCCCCGGACCCTGCACGGCCCCCACGTAGGCCCAGCAAACGCCCGAAGCGGCCGGACACGACGGTGTCCGGCCGCTTCACGGGTGCGGGCAGAGCAGGGCCTCCAGAGCGGTGAGCAACTCCTCCGCGGACGCGAACCGCTCACTGTGGTACGGAGAGATCGCCTGGAGCAGTACCTCGGAGAAGCCCGGTATGAGGTCGCGAACCCGCTGAACCTGGCCCGCGGGTCCTTCCGACGTACTCCCGGCGGGGGGTGCCCGACACCCTCCCATGGATGCTCTGGAAGCGTTCCCCTGCGCGGCGCAGGGGAACGCCGTCGTCGGCCACGCAGCGGGCAAGCCGCAGCCGTCCGGTCTCGGTCAGGGGTGCATCACGGTAGGGCACGAGGGCCTTCTGGCCTGGTGCCGATCTCGCAATCCACACCAGGCCACAAAGGACCTCACTTATTTCAAGATCCCTCACCCGAGACCTGCATCACCCGTCCACAACCTCCTGGACACGACACCTAGCCCGCCACCGTCACCTCACGTGCGGCCGGGGCCGCCTCGCGTCGGCTGTCGGTGCTGAGCGCGTGCAGGATGTCCTCCACGCTCTGCTTGGCGTCGCCGAAGAGCATGCTGCTGTTCTCGCGGAAGAACAGCGGGTTCTGCACGCCCGCGTAGCCGGAGGCCATGGAGCGCTTGAAGACGATGACTTGCTCCGCCTCCCAGACCCGTAGTACTGGCATGCCGGCGATGGGGCTGCTCGGGTCCTCGGCTGCGGCCGGGTTGACGGTGTCGTTCGCGCCGATGACCAGCACGACCGAGGTGTCGGCGAAGTCGTCGTTGATCTCGTCCATCTCCAGGACGATGTCGTAGGGCACTTTCGCCTCGGCCAGCAGCACGTTCATGTGCCCGGGCAGGCGCCCGGCGACGGGGTGGACGCCGAAGCGGACTTCGACGCCCCGCTCGCGCAGCTGTCGCGTCAGCTCCGCGACCGGGTGCTGGGCCTGGGCGACGGCCATGCCGTAGCCGGGGGTGATGATCACTGAGCGGGCCTGGGCGAGCATCTCGGCCGCCTCCGCGGCGCGCACCTCGCGGTGCTCGCCCTGCTCCTCGTCGCGGCTGGACGGCGCCTCGATGCCGAAACCGCCTGCGATGACGGAGATGAAGGAGCGGTTCATCGCCTTGCACATGATGTAGGACAGGTAGGCACCGGAGGAGCCGACCAGTGCGCCCGTGACGATGAGCAGGTTGTTGTCGAGCAGGAAGCCGGCCGCGGCCGCCGCCCAGCCCGAGTAGCTGTTCAGCATGGAGACGACGACGGGCATGTCGCCGCCGCCGATCGAGGCGACCAGGTGCCAGCCCAGGGCCAGCGCCAGCACGGTCACCGTGATCATCAGCGGCAGGTTCGGGCTGATGGTGAACCAGACCGTCAGCGCGACGAAGGCGCCGAGCGCACCGAGGTTCAGCGCGTTCTTGCCCGGCAGCATCAGCGGACGGGACTGGATTCGCGCCGAAAGCTTCAGGAACGCGACGATCGAGCCGGTGAAGGTGACCGCGCCGATGAAGATGCCGATGAACACCTCGGCGTGGTGGATGCCCAGCAGATCGGCGCCGATCCGGGTCTGCGCCTTGCCGTGCGACTCCACCTCCAGGTAGCTGTTCCAGCCCACCAGCACCGCGGCGAGGCCGACAAAGCTGTGCAGCACCGCGATCAGTTCGGGCATCTGCGTCATCTCGACCCGGCGAGCCCGCCACAGGCCGATCACCGCGCCGAGCGCCATGGCCAGCACGATCAGGGCCACCGGGCCGGCGGTGATGCTCTGCGCCGCCACCACGATCGTGGCGACCAGCGCGAGAGCCATGCCGGCGATGCCGTAGACGACGCCGGCGCGGGAGGTGCGGTGCTGGGACAGGCCGGCCAGGCTGAGGATGAACAACAGGGCGGCGACCAGGTTGGCCGCGTGGGAGGCCGTCATGGAGGTCATCTCGGCTCAGCCTTTCGAGAACATGGACAGCATGCGGCGGGTGACGGCGAAACCTCCGAAGACGTTGACGCTCGTCAGCAGGATCGCCACGAAGGACAGCGTGGTGACTATCCGGCTCTCGTGCCCGATCTGCAGCAGGGCGCCGATCACGACAATCCCGGAGATCGCGTTGGTCACCGACATCAGCGGTGTGTGCAGCGCGTGGTGCACCTTGCCGATGACGTAGTAGCCGATCACCACCGCCAGCGCGAACACGGTGCAGTTCTCGGCGAGTTGCGCGGGGGCGAAGGCCACCAGCAGGAACATCGCGAGCATGCCGAGCCCGATCAGGCCGAAGCGTCGCGCAGGCGTCAGCTTCGGTTGCTTGGACTCGGGCTTGGCGGGCGCGGTCGCGGGCTGCGCGGCGGGCACGGCCGAGACCGCGACGGGCGGCGGCGGCCAGGTGACATCGCCGTCCCGCACCACGGTCACGGCCCGCTGCACGACGTCGTCGAAGTCGATCGCCAGCTGCCCGTCCTTGCCCGGCGTGAGCAGCTTGATCAGGTTCACCAGGTTGGTGCCGAACATCTGTGAGGCCTGTGCGGGCAGCCGGGAGGCGAGGTCGGTGTAGCCGACGATGGTCACGCCGTTGTCGGTCACCACCGCCCGGCCCGCGACCGTGCCCTCGACGTTGCCGCCCTGGGCGGCGGCCATGTCGACGATGACGCTGCCTGGCTTCATGACGGCCACGTCCTCGGCCGTCAGCAGGCGCGGCGCCGACCGGCCCGGGATCAGCGCGGTGGTGATCACGATGTCCACGTCCTCGGCCTGCTCATGGTAGAGCTCGGCGGCGGCGCGGTCATAGTCGGCGGAGGTCGCTTTGGCGTAGCCGTCGGTGCTCGCCTCCTGAGCGACGTTCACCGGGAGGTACTCGCCGCCCAGCGACTTCACCTGGTCCGCGACCTCCGGCCGCGGGTCGGTGGCGCGCACGACAGCGCCGAGGCTGGAAGCGGCGCCGATCGCCGCCAGGCCCGCCACACCCACGCCGGCCACCAGGACCTTCGCCGGCGGCACCTTGCCTGCCGCGGTGACCTGGCCGGTGAAGAACCGTCCGAAGACGTGCGCGGCCTCGATGACCGCGCGGTAGCCGGCGATGTTCGCCATCGAGGACAGCACGTCCATCGACTGTGCGCGCGAGATGCGCGGCACCGCGTCCAGCGCGAGGGCGGCCACGCCGGCGTCGGCGAGCGCCTGAAGCAGCTCGGGATTCTGCGCCGGGGCCAGCAGAGCGACCACGGTCGCGCCCTCGCGCAGCCGGGCGATCTCCGAGCCGGAGGGGGCGTTCACCTTCAGAACGACATCCGCGTCCCAGGCCTCGCCGACCTCCGCGCCGGCATCGACGTAGGCCTGGTCGGCGAAGCCGGAGGCCTCACCGGCCTCGGGCTCGACCACGACCTCGTAGCCGAGCCCCAGCAGCAGACGCACCGTCGCGGGGGTCGCCGCGACGCGCGTCTCCCCGGGGACGGACTCGGCGACCACGCCTACGCGCTGGGGAGGATGGTGTGCGGGTTCTTGAGCAGACATGTCCTGTATCTCTCGTCAGGGTAGGGCTCGAGGGGGATCTGCCATCGCTGGAACCTACCCGCCGGACGGATGCGGGCCAACGCGAGCAGACCGCGATGTGCTTCACCTTGCGTACCGGCCGAGAACGATCACATGTGCTTCTCCCTGGCTGGGTGGGGGAGTTTCCCGCCCGTCAACGGGCCACCGCGGAAACCCTCGGTCGGACGAGGATAGTAAGGATCGAATACTGTATGCAATGCCTAAGGCATGTGGCCTTCTGATTACGTAGCGTTGATAGACATGCACGGAAAGGGCTGAATACAGTATGCAGTCTTCAATCGAGAGGAGTCGCCATGAAGATCGCAGTCCTCGGGGCCGGTGCGATCGGTGCGTACGTCGGTGCCGCACTGCACCGGGGCGGTGCCGAGGTCCACCTCGTCGCCCGTGGCGAGCATCTGCGTGCCATGCAGGCCGACGGGGTCCGCGTGAACAGTCCGCGCGGTGACTTCACGGCCAGGCCGCACGCCACGGACGACCCCACCGAAATCGGCCCGGTGGACTACGTGTTCCTCGGGCTGAAGGCGCACTCGTATCCGTCCTGCGGGCCGCTCGTCAAGCCGCTGCTCGGCGATCACACGGCTGTCGTGGCCGGGCAGAACGGTATCCCCTGGTGGTACTTCCACCGGCTGGCAGGGCCCTACGAGGGCCGACGCGTGGAAGCGGTCGACCCGGGCGGCGCCACCAGCGCGGTCCTGTCGCCGGAGCGGGCCATCGGCTGTGTCGTCTACCCAGCCACCGTCATCGAGGCGCCCGGAGTGATCAAGCACTTGGAAGGCACCCGGTTCTCCCTGGGGGAGCCCTCGGGTCACGTCTCCGAGCGCTGTACGGCGCTCAGCGAAGCCTTCATCGCCGGTGGTCTGAAGGCGCCGGTCGAGCCGAATCTGCGCGACGACATCTGGATCAAGCTCATGGGCAACGTCGCGTTCAACCCGCTCAGCGCGCTCACCCGGGCGACCATGGTCGAGATCTGCCGTCACCCCCAAACACGGCGGCTGGTCGCCCAGTTGATGGAGGAGACCCTGGACATCGCGGCCCGGGTCGGCAGTGAGCCGGACATCTCCATCGAGAAGCGACTGCGCGGTGCCGAGGGGGTCGGGCATCACAAGACCTCGATGCTGCAGGACCTGGAGGCCGGCAAGCCGCTCGAACTCGACGCCGTGGTGACGGCGGTGGTCGAGATCGCCGACATCACCGGCGCCGAGGCGCCCACCCTGCGGGCCATCCACGCGGCGACCGACCTGCTCGCGCGCCGCAATGCCGAGAGTGCTTCAGGTGCCGGAGCCCAGCCCGGCGCCCTCCCCGCGTGAGCATCCGTCCCTTGCAGGCGTATTGCATACTGTATGGAGTCTACGCATCCTGATTCCATGGCTATCACCCAGACGCCCACCGCAGCCCAGGCCCTCGACATCCTCTTGACGGGCAACCGGCGCTTCGTCGCCGGAGATCCGCAGCACCCGAACCAGGACGCCGCGCGTCGCGCGGCTCTGGCGCCCGCTCAGCATCCCTTCGCCGTGGTGTTCGGATGCTCCGATTCACGACTGGCCGCGGAGATCATCTTCGACCGTGGTCTGGGGGACCTCTTCGTGGTGCGTACCGCCGGCCACGTGCTGGGTCCCGAGGTGCTCGGCAGCATCGAGTACGGCGTGGGCCAACTGGGCAGCCCGCTCGTGGTGGTGCTCGGACACGACGCGTGCGGTGCGATCCGCGCAGCGCGCACCACCCTCGACGGGGGACTGGCCCCGGCCGGGTACGTGCGCGACGTCGTCGAGCGCGTCACCTCCAGCGTGCTGGCCGCGCGTGCGGCGGGGCTGAGCGAGGAGCCCGACATCGTGGACGAGCACATACGGCACACCGTGGACCTGCTCCTCGACCGCTCACCCGCGCTCGCCGGCGGGCGGACCGCGGTCGTCGGCCTGTCCTACCACCTCGACGACGGACAGGTGCGCCTGGTCACCAGCCGCGGCCTGAACGACGTCGCAGCCGCCTGAGCCATTCGGGCTCGTCACACACGACGCCGCCTCATCTCCCTTCCACCCGAAGGGAGATGAGGCGGCGTCATGCGTCGGCGGCCGGTCAGCCGACGGAGGCCTCCTGCGGCTGCCTCAGCAACTGCGCGGCCGCGACGACCACGGGGTCCACGCCCTCCGCTCCGGCATCCACCAGCTTCAGCAGCCGGGTGGGCGAGCAGCGGGACGGCCTCCTCGGGTACGTGGCCCAGTTCGGCCTGGATGGCGTGCAATATCGGCAGCAACGGGCCGCGTGGCCCGCAATGCTCGGCCACGATCGCACTGATGGCGGCCTCCGTCGTCACGTCAGTGACGCTCGCCGTCATGGTTCCTCCCCCTCACCGTCGCGCACATGTGAATCCCTTGGCCTTGCTCGGATGGATCTCCGGGGGTGGTCATCGACGAGCCAGGCCACCTCGCCGCCCTGCTCGTACGGTATGAGCGCCCCTGTGGTCGTCCTCACAACTCATCGAATGCTGTATGCAGTCGTCCACCGTCGGGAGCGCGTGGATGGTCAGGTGAGTGCTTCGGCGCTGACCGGTTCGGTGGCCGCCGAACCCGCGGTCGGCAGCGTGGCCAGCCACTCGTGGACGGTGCTCAGCGCGTGAGTGCGCCTGCCGCCCTCCCGTCCGAGCCTCGCGCTCGCCGGGACCAGCACGGGGTCGGCGCAGACCGTGGACGTGCCGCTGCCGCGCGGGCCCGCGCCGTTGGGCCGAGCCGGCACGAACAGGCCGGGGGCGTCCGCCGGGACCAGCCAGAGGGTCGGCCTGTCGCTGCCGTCAACCGGGCGGGAGGACCAGATGTAGCTGTCGGCCTCGCCGGCCCCGACGACGTCGCGTTTCCGGGCGCGGAGCGCCACCACGTCGCCGGTGCGCGTCGCCGTCGAACCCGTCGGCGGAGCCGGGCAGCCCGAGCCGCCCGGTCCGCCGCCGTCGCTGACGTCGGTCAGAGCGAGGGTGCTGAGGTGATGGCCGGCGGCGACTTTCCGGCGCACCCAAGGCGTGCCGTACGCCTCGATGAGGGTGACAGCGGCGTAGTGGGACCGGAGAACAGCGCCGGTGGCCGGGCAGGCGCGGGACACCTCGGTCACGACCTCGGTGGCCTCGACGAGTCCGAGGCCCCCGCCGCCGAGGTGGGCGGAGATGGTGAGTCCGAGCAGTCCTGCCTCCCCGAGGGCGACCACTGAGGCGCGGGGAAACCTCTCGCGTGCGCTGGTCTGCTCGGCGGAGGGCTCGATGGTGCTGCTCAAGACGTAGGAGAGAGCGGAGCGGTACGACATGGGGCGGCTCCCTGAAGTCCGGGCGAGCGGGGAGCCTGCCAAGCCTCCCCTCGTAGATTGCATACTGTATGCCGTCTCGCTGACTATGCCGCCCCTTTGTTCGTTCTTGGGGAAAACCTCAACTTCCAGCCTGGGTCACTTGGATCACACAAGGGCTAAGGTCCCTCACTGCATACAGTATTCACTTCTTCCTGCCGTCCCATCGCGCTCCGCGACGAACGAGTGAGGTGACCCGGTGACCACCGCGATCAGCAAGCCCACCACTGGCACCAAGGCACTGGACGGTGTCCGTGTGCTGGACATGACTCACGTCCAGTCCGGGCCCTCCGCGACTCAACTGCTCGCCTGGCTCGGCGCGGACGTCGTCAAGCTGGAGGCGCCGTCCGGTGACATCACGCGCACACAGCTGCGCGACCTCCCGGACGTCGATTCCCTCTACTTCACGATGCTCAACTGCAACAAGCGGAGCATCACGCTGAACACCAAGACCGAGCGCGGCAAGGAGATCCTCACCGAGCTGATCCGCCGCTCGGATGTCATGGTCGAGAACTTCGGGCCGGGCGCGGTCGACCGTATGGGCTTCACCTGGGAGCGCATCCAGGAGATCAACCCGCGGATCGTCTACGCCTCCATCAAGGGGTTCGGTGACGGCCCGTACACCAACTTCAAGGCGTACGAGGTCGTCGCACAGGCCATGGGCGGCTCGATGGCCACCACAGGCTTCGAGAACGGACCGCCGCTGGCCACCGGTGCTCAGATCGGCGACACGGGGACCGGCGTGCACGCCGTGGCCGGCATCCTCGCCGCCCTGCTGCAGCGGGAGAAGACCGGGCGCGGTCAGCGGGTCAACGTCGCCATGCAGCACGCGGTGCTCAATCTGTGCCGGGTGAAGCTGCGCGACCAGCAGCGCCTGGCTCACGGGCCGCTCACGGAATATCCCAACGGAGACTTCGGCGACGAGGTGCCACGCTCGGGCAACGCCTCCGGCGGCGGCCAGCCAGGCTGGGCGGTCCGCTGTGCGCCTGGTGGCCCGAACGACTACGTGTACGTCATCGTCCAGCCCGTCGGCTGGAAGTCGCTCAGCGAGATGATCGGCCACCCGGAGCTGGCCGACGACCCCGAGTGGGCCACCCCCGAGGCGCGGCTGCCGAAGCTGGGCAAGATGTTCCAGCTGATCGAGGAATGGACGTTCACCCTGCCGAAGTGGCAGGTGCTGGAGAGGCTGAACGCGCACAACATTCCGTGCGGGCCGATCCTGTCCACCAAGGAGATCATCGAGGACGAGTCGCTCATCGCCAACGAGATGGTGGTGCGCGTCCCGCATCCCGAGCGGGGTGAGTTCATCACCGTGGGCAGCCCGCTGAAACTGTCCGACTCGCCGGTGGAGGTGACCACCTCCCCGCTGCTGGGCGAGCACAACGAGGAGATCTACATCGGCGAACTCGGCCTGGACGACGAGGACTTGAGGACGCTCAAGTCGAACGGAGTGATCTGAGCATGGCGCGGAGCCGGCGCCACTCGACGGAAGCGGCCCGGCATCCGCCGCTTCCGACCCGGCGACGCGGGCCCCCGCTGCGCCGCAACCCAATCTTCGACGGCGCGGACCGTCATGACCGGTCCGCATGACAGGTCCTGCTCGGGCACCGCTGCCCGGGGTCGGACCTCCCCGCATTGCACACGGAGTACCGACCAGGGGGCGCTGGTGAGTCTCTTGAGCAAGGGGAAAAGGCATGACAACTGCAACATCCATACCACCCGCATACCGGGAGATCACGGATGCGAACGGGCGCGTGTACCGCGTCGGCGAGAGCGCCAGGGACCTTCTGGGGGGTCCGCGCCTGCTGATGGTGGTGCTTCCGTGGGTGGCCATGATGGCCATCAGCGTCGCGGAATACGCCTTCGGCTCGGCCGAGGAGGTCCTGTCCTCGGCGCACGGCTGGTCGTCCACCAATACGTTCTGGGTCCTGGGCGTGTGGACGGTCTTCCAGGCGGGAGTGGCCTTCCCGACGGGAAGGCTGCGGGAACGCGGGATCCTCACGGCCCGCGGGGCCACGTTGGTTGGAGCCGTCCTGGCCGGGCTCGGCTTCTTCGCCCTCAGCTACGCGCCGAACGTGGCGCTGGCGATTCTGGGCTTCGGTGTCCTCGGTGGCGCGGGCGCCGGCATGGTCTACTCGACCTGCGTCAACATCGTCGGCAAGTGGTACCCGGAGCGGCGCGGCGGCAAGACCGGCTTCGTCAACGGCGGTTTCGCCTACGGGTCCGTACCGATGATCTTCGTATTCACCTACGCCTTTGACGCCGGCAACTACCGCACGGTGCTCGACTGGGTGGGCATCTACGTCCTGGTGTTCGTGGCGATCTGCGGCTGGTTCTTCAAGGACCCGCCCAAGAACTGGTGGCCCGAGGAGGTCGACCCGCTCCAGCACAGCAAGAACGCCAACGACAAGGCACTGTCCAAGAACCCCCCGGCCGTGCGCCAGTACGAGCCGATGGAGGCGATCCGCACCGGGATGCTCCCGCTGATGTGGTTCTGCCTGGTGCTGTGCTCCGGGGTCTCCATCTTCGGCATCTCCTTCCAGGTTCCGTTCGCGAAGGAGATCGGGTTCGGTCCGCTGGTGGTCGCCTCGTCGATGGGCATCATGTCCATCATCAACGGCACCGGCCGCGGCGTGACCGGCTGGGTGTCCGACCGGCTCGGACGCAAGCAGACGCTGATCCTGGTGATCCTCGTCGAGGGACTGTCGCAGTTCGGTGTCCTGTGGGCCGGTGACATCCGTAGCGAACCGCTGTTCCTCTTCTTCGCCTTCATCTCCGGTTTCGGCTCGGGCGCCTTCTTCCCGATGTTCGCCTCGCTGGTCCCGGACTACTTCGGTGAGAACAACAACGCCCAGAACTATGGTCTGGTGTACAGCTCCAAGCTGGTCGGTGGGCTGGCCGGCAGCGGTCTGGGCGCGACGGTCGTCGCGGCGTGGGGCTACTCCGGGGCGTACGCTCTCGCCGGATGCTTCGGGCTGGCGTCGGCGGCGCTGGCGATGCTGCTGCGGCAACCGGGCCACCCCACAGCCAGGCGAACCCGGGCGACCGCGCTGCAGGTCAGTAGTGAAACGGTCTAGCCCCGTGCCCGCGCCGTGCTGAACGGTGCACGCCGCGGACCGTCCGCCGTCCATCGGCGGACGGTCCGCGCCGGCGGATTCCTGCCGTCGCCTCCGGAAGCGTCCCGCGGTCACGGACGGCGTCCCGTCGTCACCGCTCGGTACCCGCGCGTTCGTGGTAGCTGGTGCGCGTGTGCTCGGTGTGGGCCCGCATCAACTGCTGCGCACGCTGCTGGTCGCCGGCCTCGATGGCCTCGATCATGGCCCGGTGCTCGACCCAGGACAGCGCGCCGCGGGTGCGGGCGACGGGCGTGTACAACCACCGCACGCGGCGATCCACCTGTGCGGACAGCTCTGCGAGCACCGAGTTCGCGGCGAGTTCCATCACGTACGCGTGAAAGGCGGCGTTGGCCGCGACCACGGCGTCGACGTCGTCGGACTCCAACGCCCGCTCGCCCGTCTCGCACAACTCACGCAGCCGCGTCGTGGTCTGCGGGGTGGCGTTCGCCGCCGCCAGTCTCGCCGCCTCGGCCTCCAGCAGGCCGCGTACGACGAGCAGTTGGTCGGCCTCCTCTTCCGTGGGGTCGTGCACGAAAGCGCCCTGCGCCGGTCGCAGGTCCACCCAGCCCTCGGTGTTGAGCCGCTGCAGGGCTTCGCGGACCGGCTGGCGGGAGACGCCGAGGTGTCCCGCGAGCTCGGTCTCGACCAGGTGCTGCCCGGGCTTGAGCGACCTGGTGACGATGAGCTCCAGGAGAGCCTCATAGACCCGCTCGCGCAGCGGGCCGGGTCGCTCCAGCTTCGGTACGGTGCCGGTCGGCAACGCCGCGAACGCCATGGCTCCACCCTCGGTAGCAGCTCAACCTAGCCTGGCATTGGTTTTCGTCTACAGTCTACACACTCGGCCGCGCGCGGCGTGAGCGTCTGTGACTGGCGGTGAAGAAGTCGCAGGCCAGGATCGCTTGGGCCTGGCTGCGCAGGAACGCGGCCCAGGTCTGACGGTCACGTTCGGGCTGCCCTTGCCGAAAACATCATCCCTGCACCCATGAGGGCCGGGCTTGTCAAGCGCGCATTGGGTCCCTGACCTCGGGTTTTAGCTGTTGAGTCGTACCGAGGGCGTTGGGCGTTCTTGGA
>NZ_JBVHHL010000103.1:0-13462 GCF_055561075.1 Streptomyces sp. NPDC022910 | reverse complement strand
ACGTTCCGCCGTCGCCACCAAGTTGAGGCCCGCAGGCACCACTTCCGCCGACGCATGCGCATCCAGATGATGCAGATCTAGCCCTGTAGTACTAGCCGCACCGCGACGGGCGGACGGCGTTGATCGCCGCGGACACGTCGTCGTCGCCGTACCCCTGTGAGACGGCCTCGTGCCACTGGCGCACGATGGCCTCGGTGAGCGGGACGGAGGCACCGCGGCCGTCGGCGGCCTCGATTGCGAGCCCGACGTCCTTGTGCGCATGGCGCAACGGGAAGCCGGGGGCGAAGTCGCCCTTGAGCATGGCGCGCCCCTTGGCCACCGCGAACTCGCAATGCAGAGCGCTTTCTTCGATGATGTAGATGACGAGGGCGGGATCCAGCCCGAGTGCTGTGGCCAGGCTCAGGCTCTCCGCCATCCCCTCGACCAGTACCGCGAGCCAGTTGTTCAGGATGAGCTTCAGCCGGCTCCCGTCACCGGCCCGGTCGAGCCATACGGTCCGGCGGCCGACGGCTTCGAACACCGGACGCACCCGGCACTCCAGGGCCGGATCGCCGGAGGCCAGGACGAGCAGTTCCCCGCGTTCGGCGGGCAGCGAGCTGCCGGACACGGGAGCATCCACAAAGCCGACCCGCTGGTCGGCCAGGCGCGCCAGGCGCTGTGTCCACTCGGCGCCGACGGTGCTCATCTGGATCCACACGGCATCCGTCGGGAGCGTGGACAACGCCCCCTCGTCCCCGGTCGTCGCCGCCTCCACTGCTGCGCCGTCGGAGAGCATGGTCACCAGGAGCTCGGCGCCCTTGGCCGCCTCGGCCGCCGACGAGGCGACGTACGCGCCGTCGGCGGCCAGCGCCTCCGCCTTCACCTTCGTCCGGTTCCACACACGTACGTCGAAGCCGGCGCGTAGCAGGTTCCGCACCATGGGCGCGCCCATGACCCCGGTGCCGAGGAAGGCGATCTTCGTGCTGTTGGCGTTCATCACACGGTCTCCGGGGACGGGCCGGCGACCGGGGTGGCCGCGGTCATGATGGCGTCGATGTCCTTCAGGTTCGCCTCGCTCAGCGTGATGTCCGCCGCGGCCAGGCTCTCCTCGACGTGGTGGACACGCCGGGTGCCGACGATCGCCACGTGCACGCCCGGGTGGGCCAGTGTCCAGGCGATGGCCAGTTGGCTGACCGACAGGTCCAGGGGCTGGGCGAACTGCTCCAGTCGACGGACGACGGCGACGTTGCGCCGGTAGATCTCGCCGCGGAAGACGCTGCTCCTGCCGCGCCAGTCGTCGTCGGGGAAGGGGGTGTTCTCGCCCAGCGCGCCGGTGAGCAGGCCGTGCGCGAGTGGCCCGTAGACCAGCACGCCGATGTCGTGGGCGCGGGTGTAGGGCAGGATCGTGCCTTCGACCTCGCGGCGGAACAGGTGGTACGGCGGCTGCAGCGTCTCCACCGGCAGGGTCAGGGCGAACTCGGCCATCTGCTCGGCGTCGTAGTTGGACACCCCGACGTGCCTGATCTTTCCGGCGTCGATCAGTTCCTTCAGCGCCCCGGCGGTCTCGGCGACGGGCACCTTCGGGTCCGGCCAGTGCACCTGATAGAGGTCGATGTGGTCGACGTCGAGCGCTGTCAGGCTGGCGTCCACGCCCGCGCGCAGAGCCTCGGGCCTGGCGTCGCGGGCGACACCGCTGCCGGTCTCGCGCAGGCCGCCCTTTGTGGCGATCACCAGCTCGTCGCGGTTGCTGCGCAGTTCACCGCGCAGAGCGTCGCCGAGCAGTCGCTCGGAGGCGCCGAAGCCATAGGCCCGGGCGGTGTCGAAGAAGTTGACGCCGAGATCGCGTGCACGGCGGATGGCGGCCTTGGCCTCGTCCTCGGAGAAGCCGCCCCAGTCGCCTCCGAGCTGCCAGGTGCCGAAGGCGACGCGGGACACCCGCAGCCCGGTTCTTCCCAGTGTGGTCGTGCGCACGTCCACCCTCCAACCAAAACTAAACGTCTAGTTTATCATTCAGGGTAACGAACGACGACCCAGATTGCTTCCCGCTGCCCGCCCGATCAGGGGGCGTCGCGTCCGCGGGGGTGCGTCAGACGGCCGGTGCCATCAGCAGAAGCTGCCGGTGGGCTTGGGGTTCGTCGATCCGAACAGTGGTGCTCCTGACGCGCCGCCGGCGTGCCCACGTTCAGACGGTCGGCCAGCGGCTGCTTGATGCGGGTGTGTACGGCCGCGAAGACGAGCGCGCCGACGACGGTCAGTACGGCGGTGGTGATCACCATGCTCCAGCGCAGATACCACGTGTCGCCGAGCGAGGCGCGGGGCCAGGCGATGTTGACGGTCTGGGCGAGCGTCCACAGTGCCGCCAGCACGGTGATCGGGGTGCCCCATCGCCCGAGGCTGAAGACACCGGGTCGCCAGGTGCCGCGCAGGCGGGCGAGTGCGGCGCCGACCACGGGAATCGCGAAGGCGATCTGGAACCCCATCGTGGTGAAGTTGACCAGCACCCCGTACAGCCGGGAGCCCGCCGCGAGCACCAGGAACGCCGCCACGAACGCGGTCCGGGCGATGGCGTTGACCGGGAGACGTTCGGGGCCCGCGAGCTTGGTGAGACGGCGCGCGCCGGGCAGCGCGTTGTCGCGGGCCGAGCCCCACAGGCAGCGTGAGACCGCTGCCTGCACCGCCAGGAAGCTGGACAGGAAGCCGATGACGAACAGCACCAGCAGAGGCCGCCCCACACCGGCGCCCAGCTGACCGGGTGGCGATCGCCGTCAGGAACTCCTGCTGGTTCGCCATGCGGCTGAGGTCCTCGCCGGCCTCCTGACGCGTTCCCGGACCGGTTCGAGCGACTGCCGACCGTCGCGTTCCTGACAGCCGGACCCGAAGCCGGCGTCTGCGGCCGGTCCACCAGTGGCCGGTCAAGACACATGGCGACGCCGCAGAGTGCGTCGACGAGATTGGCGCAGGCACCGAAGCGGTGGGACCGGCCGTCCGGAAGGCGTTTTGTGGCCGCGTTGGGTGTGACCTGCCTGATTCTCCTCTTTGCTTGTCATGTGCGGTTGAGGTCACGCCGTGACAGCCGGCTTGACAGGGTGCTCGAGGCGTGAACTACTTTCCGTAGAAAATTTTTCTTGGCCGGTGTACTGCCGACTCCCTGGCTGATCTCGAGCCGCAGGGCCGCGGCGGGCGCAGCCGACGGTGCGCGGCCCGGGATCAGGAGTTCATCGCATGACCGATCACCACGTGTTCGAGCTGGGCGACTTCACGCTCCAGCACGGTGCGACGCTGCGCGGCGCGAAGCTGGCCTACCAGACGTACGGCGCCCTGAACGCAGACAAGAGCAACGCCGTCGTCTACCCGACGTGGTACTCGGGCAGGCACTGGGACAACGAATGGCTCATCGGCGAGGGCATGGCCCTGGATCCGGCGAAGTACTTCGTCATCGTGCCCAACATGTTCGGAAACGGCCTGTCCAGCTCCCCCAGCAACACGCCGGCACCGTATGACCGCGCCCGCTTTCCCCACGTCACCATGTACGACAACGTGCGCGCTCAGCACCGCCTGGTGACCGAGCACTTCGGCATCGAGCGCCTCCCGCTGGTGACCGGGTGGTCGATGGGCGCCGGCCAGACCTACCAGTGGGCGGTCGCCTACCCGGAGATGGTCGAGCGCATCGCGCCGTTCTGCGGGTCCACCAAGACCAGCGAGCACAACCAGGTGTTCCTCGAGGGGGTCAAGGCGGCGCTGACCGCTGACGCGGCGTTCCGGGGCGGCTGGTACGACGAGCAGCCGAACATCGGCCTGCGGGCCGCCGGCCGGGTGTACGCGGGTTGGGGCTTCTCCCAGGCGTTCTACTGGCAGCAGGTGTACAAGCAGCTCGGGTTCACCTCTCTCGAGGACTTCCTCGTCGGCTTCTGGGAGGGCTTCTTCCTCGACGACCGGGACGCCAACAACCTGCTCACCATGCTGTGGACGTGGCAGAAGGCCGACGTCGGGCTCACGCCGGGCTTCGAAGGCGACACCGAGAAGGCGCTGAAGTCCATCAAGGCCAAGGTCCTGGCGATGCCGGCGGAGAAGGATCTGTACTTCCCGCCGGAGGACGAGGAGTGGGCTTCAGGCTTCATCCCGGACGCGGAGGTGCGTGTCATCCCCGGCGTGTGGGGCCACTTCGCCGGCGGCGGCAGCAACCCGGTGGACGTCGCGTTCATCGACTCGGCCCTGAAGGAACTGCTGTCCCGCTGACCCGCGCACGCGTCAGAGCCCGTGCCGGGCAGAGTTCACCTGGCGGTTCGTCGGTGTCGCCGCTCGTGTGATCCGTTCCCGTCCCCTTTCGGCATGTCGCGAGCCGCGTTCCGGACACCGATCCGCTCCGGCGCGCCGCGCGCCGCGTGCACAGAAGGCGGCGCCCTGGGCCGACGCCGGCCGCCCGCCGTCCAGGCGGCCTCACCCCGCACCACAACGAACTTGGAGGTCTTGCCATGTACGGACTCACGACCCGCTGGTCCCTCGAAGGCAGCGGAAATCAGGTGAGTGACAGTCTGCGCGACTATGTGCGCGACGAGTCGCAGCCGCGGTTCACCGGCCGGCCCGGTCTCATCGAGAAGATCTGGACCATGAAGCCGGGCTCCTTCTTCGCCGGCACCTACCTGTGGGAGAGCGACGAGGCCCGGCGCGAGTTCGTGGCCGCGCTGGCGACGGCGCCGTCCAAGGTCACGGACATCGTCGGCCATGGCCCCGACGCCGTCGAGGAGTTCGAGGTCGTGGCCGTCGCGGAAGGCGGTGCGGGCATGGACGACCTGACCAAGCGCGGGACCGCCTTCGGCCCGGCGGAATGAAGCCGGCACCTTTCGGCTACGCGCGGCCGCGGGACCTGCCGGAGCTTCTGGCCACGTTCGACGAGGGGGACGTCCTACTGGCAGGCGGACAGAGCCTGCTGCCGGATCTCAATGAACGCCGGCGCGGCGTGCGGCGCCTGCTCGACATCAATGCGACCGAGGGGCTGCGGCACCTGGACACCGGCTCTGACGCGCTGGTCGTCGGCGCCGTCACCCGGCACGCGGCCCTGGCCACGGACCCGCTGGTGCGTACCGCTGTACCGGTGCTGTCGGCCGCGGCGGCCCGCGTGGGGCACGCCGCCGTACGCACCCGCGGCACGCTGGGCGGGAGTATCGCGAACGCCGACCCGGCCGCCGAACTGCCCGGCGTGGCGGTGCTGTTGGATGCGCGCGCGGAACTGCGCACCGCACGGGGCGCCCGTACGGCCCCGGTCGCCACGCTGTTGCGGCCCGGCGGGATCGGACCGGACGAGGTGGTGGTCGGCGTCACCTTCCCCCGGATGTCGGCTCGCGACGGTTGGGGTTTTCGCGAGCTGAGCCGACCCGGTGCCTACGCGTTCCCGCTGGTGACGGTGGCCGCCGTGGTGGCGCTGGCGGACGACGGCACCGTGTCGTCGCTGCGGGCCGCCGTGACGGGCGCGGGACAGGCACCGTACGCGCTGGTGGGCGCACAGTCGCTGTCCGGCCGCCGGCCCGACCCGGAGTGGGCAGCCGAAGTCGCCGACCGGCTCCACGGCAGCGCCGACCCGGTGAGCGACGGCTACGCGAGCGCCGACTACCGCCGCCGCATGGTGCACCTTCTGGCCCTGCGGGCGCTGGCGGACGCGGTCGGCCGAGCGAGGGAGACGATGCAATGACGAGCGTGCAGCTGAACGTCAACGGGTGCCCGCACCGAGTGGACGTCGAACCGCGCACCCTGCTGTCGGACGCCCTGCGCGAGGGCTGCGGCCTGACCGGCACGCATGTCGGGTGTGAGCACGGGGTGTGCGGGGCGTGCACCGTGCTGGTGGACGGCGAGCCGGCTCGTTCGTGTCTGATGCTCGCCGTCCAGGCCGAGCAACACGAGATCACCACCGTCGAGGGTCTCGCGGGTCCGGATGGGCTCCATCCGCTGCAGGAGGCCTTCCGAGCGGAACACGGCCTGCAGTGCGGCTTCTGCACGCCCGGGATTCTGCTGACGCTGACCGCGCACCTTGCCGAGCACCCCGAGGCGTCGGAGGAGGAACTGCAGCACGCGGTGTCCGGTAACCTGTGCCGCTGCACCGGTTACCAGAACATCCTCGCCGCCGCGGTGCGCGCCGTACGGGAGGGCCGTGCGGCCGGTGCGTCCGTGCACGAGGAGCCTGCGGCCGGTCCGACGGCGGAGGAAGCGGGCACCGGCGCCCTCGGCGCCCCGATCCCGCGTCGCGAGGACCGGCGCCTGCTGGACGGCACCGGCTCTTTCGTCGACGACATCGACCTCCCCGGCGCGCTCCACGCCCACTTCGTGCGCAGCCCACACGCCCACGCGGCCATCGTGTCCGTCGACACCTCGGCCGCCCTCCAAATACCCGGGGTGGCCGAGGTGTTCACCGGCGCCGACCTCGCCCGGTGGACGACCCCCCTGCGGGTCGCTCCGCCCATCGACGGCCTGCTCCCGTTGGAGAGCGAAGCGCTGCCCACGCGGAAGGTGCGCTTCGCCGGGGACCCGGTCGCGGTCGTCGTGGCCGACAGCCGGTACACGGCGGAGGATGCGGCGGCGCTGGTGCGCGTGGAGTACGACGTGCTGCCCGCGGCGCTGGACCTCGCGGAGAGCATGGCCGGCCGGGCGCCCTTGGTCGACGAGTCGGCCGGCTCCAACGTCGTGTTCCGTGAGAGCTTCCGCGCCGGAGACGTACCAGGTGCCTTCGCCCGTGCCCACCGCGTGGTGCGTACCCGCTTCTCCCACCGCCGGATGACCCACGCACCGATGGAGACCCGCGGCTGCGCAGCTGTGTGGGACGCCGGGCGCGAGGAGCTGACCATGTACACCGGCACGCAGGTGCCGCACCCGTACCGCACCCAGCTCGCCGCACGCCTGCGGTTGGCCGAGCACCAGGTACGGGTGGTCGTCCGGGATGTCGGCGGCTCCTTCGGACAGAAGCTGATCGTGCACCGGGAGGAGCTCGCGGTGGCCGCTCTGGCCCGCGAACTGGGCCGCCCGGTGCGGTGGCGCGAGGACCGCGCCGAGAATCTCACCGCCGCCCTGGCGGCCCGCGAGGACAGCGCCGAGATCGCCGCCGCCATCGACGCCGAGGGCCGCATCCTGGCGCTGCGCGCAAGCCTGGCCAGTGACTTCGGGGCGTACTCCTTCTTCCCGGCGAACTACATGCTGCGGGTGGTGGCGATGATGCTGCCGGGCGTCTACCGGCTCACGGACTACGAGTACGACATGACCGTGGTGCTGTCCAACAAGACGCCCGCGTCCCCCATGCGCGCGCCCATGGCGATCTGCACCTGGGTCACCGAGGGCACCATCGACGCCATCGCCAGGGAGCTGGGCCTGGACCCGATCGAGGTGCGCGAGCGCAACATGCTCCGCGAGTCGGAGCTGCCCTATGTGACCGCCGTGGGAGAGACGTACGAGGACATCACCCCGCACCGCACGTTCAGGGCCGCGCTGGAGGCGTTCGGATACGAGGACTTCCGGGCGCGACAGCGCGCCGACCGGGAGAGGGGCGTCCACCGAGGCCTGGGCATCGCGTGCCTGGTGGAGCCGACCACCTACGGCTCCGCCTTCTACCGTGCGGCGGGTATCCCCGGCTCGGGCCACGAGGCCGCCTGGGTGCGCATCGACCCCAGCGGTGCCGTGGTCGCGTCGGTCGGTATCGCCCCGGCCGGTCAGGGGCACGAGACCACGATGGCGCAGGCGGTGGCCGAGGGGCTGGGCGTGCGCCCGCAGGCGGTGGCGGTGCGGCTGGGCGACACGGAGGTCGCCCCCTACGGCATGGGCACCCGCGGCGCCCGCAGCGGCACCGCGGGCGGCGGCGCGGCACTGCTGGCCGCCCGGCGGCTGAAACAGAAGGCGCTGGCCGTCGCCCGCTGCCGGATCCCGGACGCGCCCGGCCCGGACCTCGACATCCGGGACGGCGAGGTCGTCCGGCTCAAGGACGACGGGTGGGTGCGCACCGGCCTGTCGCTGGCGGACCTGGCTCGCACCGCGTACCTCGACCCGCTGTCCCTGCCCGAGGGCGTGGAACCCGGCTTGGTCGCGCAGGTCGCCTACGACCCGCCGCCCATGACGTACTCCAACGCCACGCATCTGTGCGAAGCCGTCGTCGACCCGGTGACCGGCCAGGTGCGTATCGAGCGCTACCTGGTCGCGGAGGACGCCGGCACCGTGATCAACCCCAAAGTGGTGGAGGGCCAGCTCCACGGCGCAGTCATGCTCGGCATCGGTGGCGTGCTCTACGAGGCGATGGCCTACGGCGACGACGGCGCCAACCTCACCTCCACCTTCCGCGACTACGTCCTGCCCTCCGCCCGCGAGGCCCCGCGGTTGGAGGTGCTGGACTGCAACACGCCCAGCCGCCGCACACCGGGCGGCATGAAGGGCATGAGCGAGGGCGGGGTGATGGGCGCGATCGCCGTGGTGACCGCCGCCGTCAACGACGCCGTCGCACCGTTCGGCCTCCTCATCGAGGACCTTCCCATCACCGCGCCACGGCTTTCCGACTTGCTGGCCGACCGCACCGCCACGCCGGGCGGCTGACGCTCGCACCACATCACCGCCGCAGCACCGACAACCATCTCTCGAAAGGGCATCCGTCATGCCGGACACCACCGCATCCCACCGTTCCGTCGCCGTCATCGGGCTGGGGGCCATGGGCGCGCCGATGGCGCGCGTTCTGCTCAAGTCGGGCTTCGACGTCACCGTGGTGCCGCACCGCAGGCGTGAGGCGGCCGAGGAGCTGCGGGCCGAGGGTGCGCGGGTTGCGGGGAGCCCTGCGCAGGCTGCCCGGGACTGCGAGGTGGTCGTGACGCTCGTTCCCGACCTGCCGCAGTTGCTGGAGGTGGCCGAGGGGTCCGACGGGGTGGTCGCGGGGGCCCGCCGGGGGCTCACCCTGCTCAACATGAGCACCGTCGCGCCGAACGGTGTCGTGGCGCTGGGGGAGCGGCTGGCCGCGGCAGGCGTCCGGCTGGTGGACGCCCCGGTCAGCGGGGGTCCTGAGCGGGCGGCCGACGGCACGCTCGCCATCATGGCCAGCGGGGAGGACACCGATGTGGATGGGGTGTCGGGAGTGCTGGACGCGCTGGGCCGGAAGACCTTCCGGACCGGCCCGCTGGGCACCGGTCAGACCGCCAAGCTCTGCAACAACATCCTGAGCGCGGTGATCATGGTGGCCAATGCGGAAGCGTTCACGCTGGGCGCCAAGGCCGGGCTGGATCCGGAGCAGTTGCGGGAGATCGTGCTCGCTTCCTCCGGCGGCAGCACCGCCCTGGAGAGGTGGGTTCCGCGCACATTGCTGCGTGACGAGTACGAAGCCGGGTTCGCGCTGCGCCTGATGTACAAGGATGCCGGGCTGGCACGGGACCTGGCCCGCCGCACCGGGGTTCCCATGCCGCTGGCCAACCTGGCGCACGAGCTGTACGGCATGTTCACACAGGGCCCGGACGCCGACCGCGACTACTCGTACGTCAGCACCCTCTTCCAGGACGCCGCCGACGTGAGCATCGCCACCGGCCGTCCGCGACGGCGCACGGCCTGAGCGACCGCGCAACGGGAGCGATGCCGGCCCACGCCGCTGCGCGCTCTCGTAGAGTCCGCTATCCGGGACACGCGGCACGCCGGAAGGCCGGTCCAGGGGACCCGCACCGGGGCATGCGCACCGGCGTTCGACGTTCAGCGGGGGATGCCGGTCAGAACAAGGCCTTCGGCGCTACAAGACCGTTTCGGTGTATTCGGAGCGTGTCGAGGAGCCTCATGGCGGTTCAGGAACCCAGGCCGAGGTGAGGCGGATTGAGGGCGCCGCCCATCACAGTCCGCCTTGCGACGGGGACTTTGTATCGCTGCGAGACAGCCGGCGTACTGCAGGAGCTCGTCGACGAAGGCAAGATCCGGTTCGCGGGCGTGTCCAACTACGACGCCCGGCAGATGGCCGAGTTCGCCGCGGTGCGGCCGGTGGACACGCTCCAGCCCCCGTACCACCTTTTCCGTCGCGGCATCGAGGCCGAGGTGCTGCCCTACACGATCGAGCACAACATCGGCGTCCTGGCCTACAGCCCACTCGCCAGCGGCCTTCTCACCGGGCGGTTCGACGAGAGCACCACGTTCTCGAGGAGAGCGGACTGGCGGAGCCAGGCCACAGCGTTCACCGGGGACGCCCTGAAGCGCAATCTGGCGGTCGTGCGGCGGCTGGCGGAGTTCGCTCAGGGCCGCGGGATGACGGTGGCACAGCTGGCCATCGCCTGGGTACTCGCACGTCCGGGCGTGCATGTGGCCATCGTGGGAGCGCGCAGCAGCGCCAATATCAAGGCAAGCGCCGCGGCCGCCGACGTCGAGCTGAGCGCCGAAGACCTCTCGCTGATCGACGACCTCACGGCCGATGCCGTCTCCATCGAGGGCGCCACGCCCGAGGGGGTGATGTGACCCCGCAAGGCTAAAGGTCGGCAGGTCCCTGGCCGGGAGACGGATCGTGCCCGGGGACCAAGGCCAGCAGCCGTCGCGCGGCCGGTGCCATCCGCTCGGGAGCCGGCACGGCGACCGCGGCCCGCCAGAGCGCAGCGTCCTCGCCGGCCAGCCGCACGGCACTCAGGGAGGCCGCCTGGGGCTTGTGCGCGATGTGCTCGGGGACCAGGGCCACGCCGAGGCCGTGCCCGACCAGCTCAAGCAGACTGTGCACGTCGTTGACCTGCAGGGCGACGAGCCGCCGTATGCCGGCTTCCGCGCAGGTGCGGTCGGAGACGGCGCGTGCACCCCAGTCCGGGGCGAAGTCCACGAAGGTCTCGCCGTCCAGTTCCTTCCACTCCACCTGCCCACGCCACGCGAGGGAGTGCGCGGGGTGGCAGATCAGCACCATTGGTTCCGTCGACAGAGGCAACAGCCTTACGCCGGCCGGGGGTTGGTCGTTCAGCGCGACGAACGCAAGATCGAGTTGCCCGGCGGCGACATCCTCGGCCAGGGCCTGCGAGCCGCCCTGCCGCATGTGGATCTCCACCGCCGGATGCCTGCCATGGAAGGCGGCCAGCAGAGATGAGACGCACACCGCGCCCAGGCACTGCTCGCTACCAAGGGAGAGGGTGCCCCGCAGGAGCCCCTTCACGGCGGCCACCGCGTCCTTGGCGGCGCGGGCTCCGGCCAGGGTACGGTGGGCCTCGTCGAGCAGCGCCCGGCCAGCCTCCGTGAGATCCACGCTGCGAGTGTTGCGCCGGAAGAGCTGGGCGCCCAGCTCTCTCTCAAGGGAGCGCACCGAGGCGGACAGCCCCGACTGGGACACCAGCAGTCGCTCGGCGGCACGCGTGAAGTGCCGCTCCTCAGCCACGGCGACAAAGTACTCAAGATGTCGAAGTTCCATGATTCAGAATATTAGTAGATAAGTAATTGCTAATCCATCGATTGGCGACTTAGCAGAAAGAGCTGAACCATCATGCAGACCCGCCGCATCGGACCGTTCGAGGTGAGTGCCGTGTGTCTCGCGTGGATGTTCGCTCTGTCCCCCGTGGTGGTCCCGATCCCCGGGTGCAGTCGGCCGCGCACCGCGCAGTTCGGCGGCCGCCGCCGAACTGCAGCTTTCCGCCGAGCATGTCGCCCAGCTCGAGGTCAGCCTGAGTGCACGAGTGTGAAGAGGCCTTTCAAAGCCGCTGCCAGCGGGGTCGGCGCGCCCTGCCGACGCTGGAACCGGCAGGGCCTCGGCCCGTACCAGCCGGGCGCCGGTCCCTTTCCCGTCCGAGCCCCTGCACAGTTCATCGCAGGGTCTGCCACAGGGTTCTCATAGAGCTTAAATGTTGGGCTTACTGGTTCATCAGGGTGCCCTCATAGCTTGCGATCATGTTCTTCACCTACCTGAGGCGCGAACTGCGCCGCCGGAGAAGGGCGTCCCTCGTCGTCGCCTCCGGGCTCGCGCTGGGCATCGCTCTCGTCATCGTGGTCACCTCAGTGTCCTCCGGCATGGGGAGAGCGCAGGACAAGGTGCTGCAGTCGCTGTACGGGCTGGGCACCGACATGACCGTCACGAAGGCGGCCGACACCACGTCGAGCAGCCCGCAGCGGCCCCGTTTCAACTTCAACGCGGGCAGCAACGGCTCCGACGAGACGCAGAGCACGGACCGCGTCATGGTGCAGGGCTTTCAGACGCTGGGGAGCAGCACGGTCACCGAGGTCGGCGCACAGCACGGGGTCTCGGAGGCCGTCGGCGGGCTCAGCCTCCAAGTGATCGACATCAGCGGCCAGTTCACGCAGGGCGAGTTCAAGCAGTACAAGAAGAGCCTTCGGCAGGCTCGCCGCCAGGGTGATCCGCAGGGCAGTGTCGAGGGCGGGGGCGCGAACTTCGACGTCAACCGCTACTCCGTCTACGGCACCGACGTCACCAAGGCCGCCCTCGGTCCCTTGACCTCCTCCAAGATCACCAGCGGTCGCACCTTCAAGACCTCGGAGACCAACGCCAAGGTCGCCGTCGTCGACTCGGCGTACGCCAAGGAGAACAAGCTCACGGTCGGCGGCACGGTCACCATCAAGAGCGTCAAGTTCCAGATCATCGGCATCGCCACGGCCGACAGCGGTGACTCGGCGGCCAACCTCTACATCCCGCTGCAGCAGGCCCAGACGCTCGCCGACGCGAAGGACAAGGTCACCACGATCTACGTCAAGGCGACCGACTCGCAGCAGATCGCCGGCGTGAAGAAGACCATCCAGACGAACGTCTCGGGGACCACGGTCACCACCTCCGCCGACCTTGCGTCCACCGTCTCCGGTTCGCTCTCCACCGCCTCCAGCCTCGCCAGCAGCGTCGGCAAGTGGCTGTCCATCGTGGTGCTGGTGGCCGCGTTCCTGGTCGCCGGCCTGCTCACCTCCTCGGCCGTCTCCCGCCGGGTGCGCGAGTTCGGCACGCTGAAGGCGCTCGGCTGGAAGTCGGGCCGGGTGACCCGGCAGGTGGTCGGCGAGGCCGTCGTCAACGGCCTGGTCGGCGGCGCCCTCGGCATCGCGCTCGGCCTGGCGGGTGCGTACGCCGTCACCGCGATCAGTCCCACGCTGACGGCACAGCTCGGCGCCAAAGGCGGCGGAGGCGGCGGAGGCGGCGGAGGCGGCGCCTTCGGCGGTGGCATGGGACGTGGCTTCGGCGGAGCGGGCCGCCAGGCCGCAAAGTCCCTTGAGGTCGCGCTCACCGCGCCGGTCAGTCTCACCACCATCGCCCTCGCGGTCACCCTCGCCGTGGCCGGCGGTCTGATCGCCGGTGCCTTCGGCGGCTGGCGCGCCTCCCGGCTGCGCCCGGCGGACGCCCTGCGCCGCGTCGAATAGGCCCGCCCCGCACCGCTATCCCAGGAGTTGCACCCATGTACGAACTCAGAGGCGTCACCAAGCGCTACACACGCGGCAAGGAGACGATCAACGCCCTGGACGGCGTCGACCTCACCATCGGCGACGGCGACCGGCTCGTCATCCAGGGCCCCACCGGCGGCGGCAAGTCCACGCTGCTGCA
>NZ_JBVHHL010000102.1:0-14039 GCF_055561075.1 Streptomyces sp. NPDC022910 | reverse complement strand
TTCACTACTGCTCATGGGTGTGCAATCTCCTGTCGTGCCCTCTCAGGTTAAACGTTCACAGAAGGGCGTCTCACCACAGGCTGACAGAGAGGGATCGGCCGATGGCTGGATCTCCCCGCTGAACATCTACGTCCTGCCACAAGAGGTCCCCTCCCGTCAGCAGATCATCGACGAAGCAGCCACAGCTGCGGGTCGCAGCCCTGAATCCATCCGCCGCATCTACGACGTGATCGGCGCGATCGGCCATTCCCAGGCAGCCCAAGGGCTCGTGGGTGACGTGCAACGGTGGGTGGACACGCTCACCGAGTGGGCGGTCCTCCTCGGGTTCGACACTTCGCCTTCTGGCCGGTGGCGGACCCCGAGCACCAGCTCGGGCTCTTCGCCTCCGAGGTCGTCCCAGCGGTTCGGGAGCGCGTCGAGGCCATCAGGAGCGGACGATGACCACGAGCCTCGGCACCGTACCGGCCCACCTGACGAGCAAGATCGTCACCCTCGGGCAGGCCAGTCGCGGCGTACTTACCCTGATCGTTCGTCGTGGTGCGGACCAACTGCCGCCCCCTGGTGTCCATGACGGTCACCGCGGCACCGCGGACGGGCCGCTGCTCGGAGTCGTGGACGGTGCCCAGCAGCGCCGGCACCGGCTCGCCGACGTGGTGGCGGTGGACCGGCAGCGCGGTGGGCGTCGGCATCTCCAGCGCCGGGTCGTCCACCGGGGGCTCCTCTACATCCTCCTGCTCGCCGTCCGCATCCCGCCGCGCGACCTCGCGGTGATGCCGCCAGGCGTCGAGGCCCATCAGGGCGGCGCCCGCAGCGACCCACCCGCACAGCACCAGGACAGGCCTGAGTACCCCCGCCCCGTCGAAGTACAGGACTTCGCGCAGGGCGTCGACCGCGTTGGCCAGCGGCATCACGGCGGGCTCACCGTCGGCCCGCACCGCCCTCGACACCCAGGACCGAGACCTCCATGCCTCCCGCCCCCTCGCCCCGCCCCTCTGCCTGGTTGCCCCGGCTCCGGCAGCGCCGACTGCGTAGCACGCTCCTCACCGCCGTCGCGGCCCTGGCGGCCCTGCTCGCCGCAGGCCTGGCACGCCCAGCCCCCGCCGCCGCGCACGACGCGACCTCGACCGCGTACGTCGAAGTGGACGGCACCGGATCCGATGTAGAGGCGACCCTCGACCTCGAATACGACCTGCTCATGAAGTCGGCCTGGCTCTACGCCGAGGCGTACGAGGCGAAGGAACACGCCGAGCAGTTGCACCAGCTCAAGATCAACGCCGACGCGGTGACCGCGTACGTCACCGGACGCTTCGCCGTCACCCACGACGACCGGGCCTGTACTCCCCGCCGTATCGGCGACGTGGACGTCCGCACCCGCGGCACCCGGCCGTTCGCCGTCGTCACCCTGGCCTACTACTGCCCGGGCGCCGCCGAGGGCACCTACGCCGTCTCCAGCGCGTTGTTTCCCGACGCCGAGAGCTTCGTGCACGGAACACAGACCATCGTCCACTACGACCTGCACGGGCAGCGGGGCTCCGAGGTGCTGACGGCAGCCGAACCGACCCTGGAGACCGACGGTCACCACGAGTCCCACCAGATCGCCGAGTTCTTCCTGCTCGGTACGGAGCACCTGCTGTTCGGTCTGGACCACATCCTCTTCCTGCTGTCGGTGCTCATCGGCGCCCGCGGGCTGCGTGACGTCGTCCTCACGGCGTCCGCCTTCACCGCTGCGCACAGCGTCACGTTCCTACTGGCGGCCACGGGTCTCGTACATGTACCCGGATCGGTCGTGGAACCGGTCATCGCGGCCTCCATAGCCGTCGTGGCGGTGGCGGGTGTCGTCCTTCGCGACCGCGAGGGATCCGGACGCTGGCGTCTCCCGGTCGTCTTCTTGTTCGGTCAGCCGCGTGACCCCCTCGAGCAGTCCACAGCCTCCGTTGACGCCGATCCGATCGAGAAGGACACGGTGGAGCTTGCCCGGACGCGGGTGGCAGACCAGGCCGTGAAGCAAGCTGCGCTTCCATTCCCGAACAGCAGGACAACGAGCGGCACCTTACCTGGACTGCGTGGTTATTCGGCCCCAGGCGGGATCGGGGTGGCCTGGCGGTAGTACAACTGCCAGCCCGTCGATTCGCTCCGCTTGCGCCAGAGCGAACTGCGGCGCGCTCGTCGGCCGCTGATCGTGGTCTCGTACGTAAGGTGCACCAGTCCGGGGGCCAGCAGTACTCCTGATATCTCGGAAGGCTCGTAGCGGGGACCGTCCTCAGCGCTGCCCTGCATGTCCGGCAACGCGGCGACCATCTGCTCATATGTCCATCGCCGACCTGAGGCGCCGACCTCGACGAACTCCGGGTCGAGCAGCTGCTGGGCCAGGGATCGCGATACCCGTACGTCGGGGTGCATCAGCCGCAATTCGCCCGCCACTGCATCGTTGACATCGCCTGATTCGTGAGTCACACAAGCATCATCGCCCGAGCCGTCGGTGTTCCACGACTGACAACGGCGCGGTGACGAAGCAGGCCGACCCACGAAGCTGCTGTTTCTCAGCGAACGCCGGGGCGGAAACGGATGCTGGGAGGGCACATCACCCGACCGGCCGACCTGACGTGCCGTCGGCCACCGTGCCCGGAAGTCTAGACTCCGTCACCAGCCACCAGCACTTCGCCCGTCCTCGTCCGGCACGGGTGGGGCCACCTGCACGCCGGAGGAGGCGGAATGCTGCACCGCTCCGGCAGGACGTGCTGGAAACGCTTCGCCGCCGTCCTCGTCTCGGGCGTCGCCGCCGCCGCGGCTCTCGGCATCGGCATGGCGCAAGGAGCGCTTGCCGCGTCGTTCCTCATCTCCGGTCAGCGCTTCCAGATCTCCGCGGACACACTGCGCGCCCGTGGTCTCAGCGTCTACCCCATGGTCGACGTGGCCACGAAGGGCACGCTCGTGCCGGTCGTGGTCCTGGGGTTCCGGCATGCGGACATCAACAGGCTGTGCCTGTCCGTCGAAGTCCCGATCCCGGTGCTGGGTCCGTACACCCTGCTGCTCACCGGGGGCGAGCGGCGGCGGGTCGAGGCGACGAACTTGTTCATCGACGCAACCTCTGTGTCTGCCGATCAGGCGAATATCAACAACATCGACATCGGTGTGGCGGCGGGTGCCGTCAGGAAGGGGCCGATCAATCCGGGAGACAGGGACTCGCGGTTCTTCGACCCCAACGTCTTCGCACAGCAGGCGGACTCGGCCGTCCTCAACAACGTACGGGTGACCTCGGTCGCGGCCTCGGCCGGCACGTTGAACATCCCCGACCTCGATCTGCAGGTCGAGCAAGGTCGTCACCACTGCTTCTGACCCCGGGCCGAGCACGACGGGCACACGCGCTCGGTGCCTGCTCGCCGCATGTCCAGCCCGCCCTCAAAACGGGGAGACACGTGTTCATGGATCCTTTCGGCAGATGCTCGGGACCACGCGGCACCGAGGCAGACATCCGGCGCAGATTCAGGGCGTGGCGGGGTGAACGGCCTTTCTGGGCGGGGTTGTTCACCCTCACGGCGGGGTTGCCCATCGTCTACTTCCCCTTCACGCATCTGAATCTGGAGGGCATCGCCCTGGCCCTGTCGACCACCTCCGGAGCGGGGTCCCTGATCATCGGGATTCTGCTCGTGGTCCTGGGCATCTCCCTGTGGTTCCAGGAGCACATTCGTATGTTCGCCGGGATCGCGACCCTGCTGCTCGCCCTCATTTCGTTTCCCGTCGCGAACTTCGGGGGCCTCTTCCTCGGCCTGCTCTCCGGCCTGATCGGCGGTTCCCTGGCCTGCGCCTGGACTCCGCCTCCGGACAGCGCCGAGTCGGTGCCCGCGGCGAACCCGGCCTCCACGGCCCTCCCGGCGACAGAGGATCAGGGTGGGCCGTGACGAACCGGGCGGTCGTACGATGCGGACTCGTATGACCGGCGTACTGCGGACCCACCAGAACGCCGAGCACCGCCCCAGGCCCGCAGGCGGTCGGCCCAGACGTGCTGAGCCGCCCACTGGAATCCCTGCATTCCCTCGGCCTGCGCCGCCGGTTCAACGTACACACGCCACATTGGACGAGGCGGCCGTCGTCGCCCCGGGGGATCCCCGGGACCTCACGGTCCTCGTCCGCGGCTGGTTCGTCGCCACCGGGGCGAGTTCCGCCACCCGGCTGCCGATGACCTTGGCCGAAGATCACGTCGCATACGAGGCCTGAGACTCCGCTGCGACATGTCCAGCCGCTACCGCTCATAGACGCCGCGGTCTCCAGCAGCCGCATTCCAGGTCCCAGATTTCGAGGGGCCCCTCATGTTACGCTGGGGCTATGAGCCACCGACCTGTCCTGTCCGCGCCCGAGGCTCCGGCCAAACCTCTGCGCCGTGACGCGCAGCGCAACCGGGACGCAATCGTGGCCGCCGCCCGTAAGGCCTTCGCGGAGCAGGGCCTGGGTGCCTCCTTGGAGGGCGTCGCCCGCGAGGCGGGCGTCGCTATCGGTACGGTCTACCGGCACTTCCCCACCCGGCTCGCGCTGGTCGAAGACCTCTTCGCCGCGAAGTTCATGGAGCTGCTCGACGCCGCCGAAGAGGCGGCCGCCATGGAGGACGCATGGCAGGGGTTCTGCTACTACCTGGAGAGGTTCTGCGAACTTCAGGCCTGTGACCGCGCCTTCAACGACCTGGTCTCCGCCCGGCTGCCCACTCACGCGCTCAGCCAGCAGGTGAATGAGCGCTCGCAGGAACTGGGTGGTCAGATCTTCCGCAACGCACAGCGCCAGGGTGTCGTCCGCGACGATGTCACCCCAGAAGACCTCGCTTTCGTCATCTGGTCCCAGGCCGGCATCATCCACGCCACCCGTACCGTCGCCCCCCACGCCTGGCGCCGCCACCTCCACCTGATGCTCGACGCCTTCCGCGCCGAGTGCGCCCACGAACTGCCCGAGCCCCCGCTCACCCCCCAACAGGTGGAAAAGACCCTCACTACGCTCGAGTGCCGCGAGGAGGAGTGCGGTGAGTGCCATGGACAGGAGTGACCGCGACGGCAGGTGAGGCGCAATGCAGCAGGACGGACACCGGGCTCGGTGCTGCGAGCGGGAACGGGTCCTGCAACGCCGGACGGCGAGAATACGCCTGGTATGCCTCCCAGGTGGCGCTGTCGTCGACCACGGCGCAACGCAGGACAAGGTCAGTGGCGGCCAGGCGTGCCGGCCCGTCCCAGACGTCGGGTGAGCGCAAGACTCCGAGCCACGGCCGTCACACCTGGGACATTGGCACCGTGATCAGGGAGGTGTTCAGCTTCCCGCCAGGAGATGCGCCAGCTCGGTGTCCATGTCGAAATGCTCGGACTCGGCTCCCGACGGCACCACGGACTGCGTTTCTCGCAGGAAGAATTCCACGCCTTGCACAGGGAACTCGAGCAGGGCCGAACCCGCAGGCGAGCTGAGAGCGACACACAGCACGTCGCTGACGCCGTCGGCCCGCCACATCCGGACGTCTCCTTGACTCGTATGGCCTCTCAGAGCTTGGGTCAGCATGTCACGACTGAGGACCCACTCCACCGTCTCGCCAGTGCCCACGAGGTGAAAGGTGGCACGGACGGCATAGGGATCGTGGGTCTCGTACCGCAGCCCCATGTGCAGTGGCAAGGAAAGGTCGTGCGAGACGACAAGCCGCACAGGCAGCCCGTGCGCCACAGTTCTGAACGGTTTCATGGTCCTTCACTCCGATGTACCTCTTCACTCCGGTGCGCCTGCTTCGCTTTTTTCGAGTCGCGAGGCGAGAACGGCCACCGGGGCGCAGCACGAAGCGTCGAAGAGGAAAACGAGCGGATACGGTTCCTGCGTGGACCTTGCTCGGCCAGGAGACGATCTCTGTCAGCCCGAGCCGGAGGCCGGCCCCGGCGTGTTGCCGCTTCAGCGAGCGATCACCCGGCGGCGGGGGCACTCAGGTGCGCGCGGGGCGGGACGGTGCCGGCGAGCGAGGCCCGCCCGTGGCTGCCTCAGCGCTGGGTCAGGAGGAGCTGGTCCACGTACCAGCGGTCGACACTGCCGTTACGCAAGGGTGTCACTTCGATCCACCGGCCCTGGTACCACACGAACAGGTGCTGTCCGTCCCAGCGGTAGTGGCTTTTGTGATGCAGGCCGCGGTGGTGAACCCGGTCGTGGTCGGTGGTGTACCAGACACGATGTCCGTCCCGGCCGCCGTCCCGCTCCCAGCCGTGGCGGTCGCCGTAGCCGTCCACGTGGTCGTAACGGCCGCTTTCCGACTCGGAACCGACGACCGATGACCCGGTGTGCTCGATGGGTCCCGAAGCCGCAGACGCCGAGCCCCCGGCACCAAGGACGGTTCCGCCCACGATCGCCGCAGAAGCAACTGCAACCGACACACGCCTGACGAACGTTTTCATAGTCATCTCCATGGGATCTGCCGCGCCAT
Organism: Streptomyces sp. NPDC022910; assembly: GCF_055561075.1. NCBI lineage: Bacteria > Bacillati > Actinomycetota > Actinomycetes > Kitasatosporales > Streptomycetaceae > Streptomyces > Streptomyces sp. NPDC022910. The sequence continues at coordinate 7,609 of NZ_JBVHHL010000102.1, read as the reverse complement.
TCCAGGCGGCGGGCCTCATTCCGTGAACCGTGAACCGAACCTCTCAACAGCTCGCGGCCGAGCGACCCAATCCAATCGGAGGGGCCCCTCATGTTCTTCCTTCGACAGCGTACTCGAGGGGCCCCTCATGTTTGCGGTGAGGCTCATCACAGCAGCCCGGACGGTTCCCGGTACCCTCTTCCGCCTTGGCGCGCACAGAACATGAGGTGACACTTCAAGAGCACTCAGGCGTTGTAGCCGATCTGCTTCAGCCCGGGGGGCCACTTCGCTGCGACCCCTGCGAAGCAGGTGCGGCACAGCGGGTTTCCCCCGCTTCCGTACCGCTTGCACTTCGCGCTGCAGCGCGAGCACAGGCCTTCCTCGGCCGCCGTCCAGACCGGTGACGGGTAGTCGCGAAGGTCCACTGGTGCGGCCATCGGACTGAATCCTGTCCTACTCTCGCGGCCGGAAATGGTCGCCTCGAACGAAGAATAGAATGCTCCATGTATGTGAGTATCAAACCTGCTCGTGCCGGTACGTCCGACTTAATACCGGTTTTCGCGACAGCCTCGAGCGGTCGCGGTGTGCCGGACCCGGCACGCATTACTGACGCGGCCGGAGCCGTCAGCCCCGGCCGCGCACCACGTACTCGAGCAGTTTCGTCCGGCAGCAACCGCGCCCCTGGTGTTCGTCGCGGTCATGCTGGGTGCGGCGGTTGTCGCCGCACAAGTGGCCGGGACGAGAGGATTCGAACCTGCGTCTCTCATCCCCACGGGTCACTCGTCGTTCACCCAGCGCATGAGCCGCTGCAGGGGATAGACCCAAGTCCTCATACCGGGCGGCCAGTTCACCGCCTGTCCATACTGCCTTCCGCCATGGACTCCGCCTACCCGTCGCTTCGCCGCGGAACCGAGCAGTCACTTCGCCGCAGTGGAGCGCAGCCCCGTGGTGTGGCGGCGAGCTCGGGAACTGGCCTGTGGGCCCCGGAAGGCGACGCCGCATCTCCCTGAAATGCGGGACATCCCTTGGCTAGTGGGCGATGCCATCGATCAGGTCTCGTGCGCCCTGGCGCAGGAGAGCGACAGCGACTGAGGTGCCGAGGGTTGCCGGGTCGAGGCGGCCGGCCCACTCGTGAGCGTTGAGCACGGTCTTGCCATCCGGTGTGAAAACGCAGGCGCGTAGCGAGAGTTCACCACCGCGCTCGGCACGGGCGAACCCGGCGATCGGGCTGTTGCAGTGGCCTTGGAGGACGTGCAGGAACATGCGCTCGGCGAGGGTCTCGCGGTGCGTGTTGGGATCGCCGAGGCCACTGACGATCTCGATGGTCTCGGCGTCGTCCTCGCGGCACTGCAGAGCGAGGACGCCCGCCCCGATCGGCGGCATCATCGTCTCGACGGGAAGAATCTCGGTGATCGCGTCCGTGCGGCCGATGCGTTCGAGGCCGGAGACGGCGAGCAGGAGGGCGTCGGCTTCGCCGGCGGCGAGCTTTTCCAGACGACGGTTGGCGTTGCCGCGCATCGGGATGCACTCCAGATGCGGGTGGGACGCAGCGAGTTGCGCGATCCGGCGTACCGAGGAGGTGCCGATACGGGTTCCGGCGGGCAGCTCGGCGAGAGAGCGGCCGGCGGAGTCGACGAGCGCGTCGCGGATGTCATCCCGCTTGAGGAAGGCGGCGAACGTCGTCCCGGCCGGAAGGGGCCGGTCGGCGGGGATGTCCTTGACGCAGTGGACGGCGAGGTCCGCCTCACCGGCGAGGAGGGCAGCGTCGACTTCCTTGGTGAACGCGCCCTTGCCCTCGACGCGGGAGAGGTCGCCCATCCACTTGTCGCCGGTCGTCTTCACCGGGATGACTTCGGTACGCACCGTGGGGTGGAGCGCGCCCAGCTCGGCGCGGACCCGTTCCACCTGGGCAAGCGCCATGGGTGAGTCACGAGAGACGATGCGCATCAGATCAACCGGCATACAGGCACGATAGCCCCTCGGAGGTGGGCAGTGATGCCGAGTCCCGAAGCCCACCGCGTGGTCGCGCAAGGACGTTGGGCCGTTCAAGGCGTCCTTGCAAGGCGTCATGGACGCGCGGTAGGGGTCGTCCGGCCACGTGGCCTGCGATCCGTCTCACGGGCCGGCGGTGGAGGGCGTACTGGATCACCCACACGGTCTCCGGCGGCGGAACCGGTGCCTGCTCAAGAGAACCGAGGGCGGTGCTCCTGACGGAGGAACGCTCCGGACTGGCCTTCCTGAGTCCGTCCGCCACCGGCCGCACGCATCCTGCATCTCTCAGAAAGACGCGCCGACCAGGACTTCCACCTTTCCGGTGTCGAGCTAGTAGTAGGCGCGGACCACAGCTGGGGGCACCCTTGCCCACGGGCAGGGCCAGGTCCCGGTTGGTATGCCAGTCGGCCGCTGTCAGCTTGGCCTGGGCGCGGGCCACGGCCTCGACGGGGTCGGCACCGCCCTGCCGGCTGCCCACTGGTAGGCCGGTCGCAGGGCCGTGTGATCGCCTCCGAATCGCCGGACAGCGGTTCGCCGTCTCGGATCGACTTGTCCGCCGCCTCGACGGCACCACGGCTGTCCGAGGACCTCTCGCTTCCTGTGGGCACCTGCGGCGCCCAGCAGCGACCCTCCGGCTGCAACGACGCTGATGACGGCGGCCGCGCCCCCGGGCAACCGGTGTGCCGCCCCCCGCGAGGTGACGGTTCCGATGTCCGTATGTGTGGGAACCTCGTCCGTACGGCCATGGCAGAGGACTCGACGAGACGGGAGGCTGGAAGCACGCCGAGGCGGCCGCCAGCCCGGTACGCCGGACCCGCCAGACACACAGATGATGCGAAAGGCAAGGTGAGCACCATGACGACTCCCCTGACCGAGGTGCCCGGGGTGAGCATTCCGGACACGAAGCTCGCCCGGGAGGCGACGGAGCTGGTACGGGAGACCACCAGCGAACTCATTTACCACCACTCGCGCCGCGTGTTCTTCTGGGGAAGCCTGCAGGGCCGCAATCGAGACCTGAGCTTCGACGCCGAGCTGCTGTACATCGGCGCCATGTTCCACGACCTGGGGCTCTCCGAGCGCTTCCACAGCAGCGGGCGTCGCTTCGAGGTCGACAGCGCGGACGAAGCACGGCGCTTCCTCGTGGCACACGGCGTGCCGGAGGACAGCATCCGGCGCGTGTGGACGGCAATCGCGCTGCACACCACTCCCGGTATCCCGGAGTTCATGGAGCCCGAGGTGGCGCTGGTGACCGCAGGTGTGGAGTACGACGTGCTCGGCATCGGCTACCAGGACGTCCCGGACAGCGACCGTGAGGCCGTCGTCGCCCTGCACCCGCGCCCCGACTTCAAGAACCGCATCCTGCAAGCCTTCACCGATGGGATCCGGCACAAGCCCGAAACCACGTTCGGCAACGTCAAGGCCGATGTGCTCGCCCACTACGAGCCCGGATTCCGACGCGGCGACTTCGTGCGCACCATCCTGGACTCCCCATGGCCGGAATGAACGGGAGCATCTCCGCGCCCCACGTCGTGGCGGTGATGGCCTTCGACGAGGTGCAGTTGCTGGACGTGACCGGGCCCGCCGAAGTGTTCACCACGGCCAACGCCTACGGGGCCGGATACGACGTGCGGATCGTATCCACCACCGGAGCGGACGTGCGGACTTCCTCCGGGGTGCGCGTGGGCGTGGACGGCGGGCCCGAGATCCTGCCCGACCGTGTCGACACCCTGGTGGTACCCGGCTGCACCCCATGGCAACGGGCCGTCACCGACAAGGAGTTGGTCGGTCTCACAACTGACCTGGTCGGACGGTCCGCGCGAGTCGCCTCCGTCTGCGCCGGCGCCTTCATCCTCGCCGCGACCGGCGCTCTGGACGGACGCCGAGCGGCTACGCACTGGGAGCTCACCCGTGAGCTGGCCGCCGCATACCCGAAGGTGCTGGTCCAGGCCGACCCGGTATTCGTCCGCGACGGCAACATCGCCACCTCGGCAGGCGTCACCGCAGGAATCGACCTGTCACTCGCGCTCGTCGAAGAGAACCACGGGCCCGACATCACACGCAGCGTGGCGCGGCACCTGGTCGTCTTCATGGCCCGCCCCGGCGGCCAGTCGCAGTTCAGCGTCCGGCTGACACCAAGGGAGGCGAAACATCCCGCGGTGCGGCACGCCATGAACGTCCTCGCGGCCGACCCCCGGAGCGCCTACAGCCTGGACAGCCTCGCCCGCAGCGTCGGGGTGAGCACCCGGCACCTCACCCGCCTCTTTCGCAGTGAGGTCGGCGTGGCACCAGGCCAGTACCTGGAGTCTCTCCGTCTGGAGGCTGCGCAGGCGCTGCTCGAGGCCGGCAACGACCCCATCGACGGTGTCGCAGAGCAGGCAGGTTTCGGCTCGGCGGAGACCATGCGTCGCGTCTTCCAACAAGCGCTCGGTGTCGCGCCGACCGCCTACCGCGCCCGCTTCCGTACCACCGCGGCACAGGGCCGCTTCCATCACAGCCGATGACCAGCCAAGTCCATACCAGCGGCGCATGACAGCGCCGAGGTCAACAGGAGGTCCGGCGCCCGGGGCACGGACAAGAGACCGCGCAAGGAGGTAAGGCCTTGAACAAGCTCATACGACCAGGGGCGGTCGCGGCCGCTCCCGTCGCCGCCGCCGTCGACGGACACACGCTGCTGACCACCGACGGCTGCCCGCCGACACGGCCGCAGGATGCGGAAGGCACGACTCTTCGCCGCCTGTCAGCACGCATCAAAGAGCGTGGGGGAAATCGCAGACATGTATGGACCAGGTCGTGGAGGGCTTGGCGCCTGTCCGAAGCAGCCGCCCCCGTCGCGCTGGTCCTGAGCATTACCGCGATCAGCCTCATCACGCCCACCAGCATTCACCTGGCGTCCCTGCTCATCGCCGCGCCTGCCCTGATGGCGGCGTTCTCCACCGCATGGTCCACCGGTGGCGTGGCCGTCATGTCCCTCGTGGCCGCGATGATCTGCGACATCCACGACGGTCTGCTCCGCTCCCCCATCCTGTTCATCCACATAGCGGCACTGCTGGCGGTCTCCCTGTTCCTCATCGCCTTCTGCCGGGCCCGCCAGCGCAGCCGGCAAGAGGCGAATCAGCTCCGGGCAATCTCCCAGGCAGCACAGCACGTCGTCCTTCGGCCACTGCCCCACCGGATCGCAAACCTCCAGCTGGCCTCCGCATACCGAGCCGCCGAGAGCATGGCCCAGGTCGGAGGCGACCTCTACGCCGCGGCAAGGACGCCCTACGGCACACGCCTCATCATCGGCGACGTCAAAGGCAAGGGCCTGCCCGCCCTCGACGACGCCGCCGCACTCCTCGGAGCCTTCCGAGAAGCCGCCCACCAACACCCCACACTCCCCGACCTGGCCGCAGCACTCGAAACCAGCGTCCGCCGACACATCACAGAAGCAAGCGAGAGCGACACAAACGCACCCGAACGCTTCGTCAGCGCACTCCTCGTCGAATTCCCCACCGGCACAGACGTCATGAAAACCGTCAGCTGCGGACACCCCCCGCCCCTCCAGTTGCGCAACAACCAGGCCACCACCCTGACCGGCCACACCCCCGCACCACCACTCGGCCTCGCCGGCCTCAACCCCACCGACTACCGCCAGGACACCTTCCACTACACCTCCGAGGACACCTTCCTGCTCTACACCGACGGCCTCGCCGAAGCCAGAGACAAGGCGGGCACCTTCTACCCCCTCACCAACCCCGACATCCCCCGGCAGACAGCCCAAAACGACCCCGCCACCCTCCTCCGACACATCCTCGACGACCTGCACCACCACACACACGGCCGACTCAACGACGACATCGCCCTCGTAGCCATCAAGTGCGCCCCCGTCCGGTGAGACTGCACGCAGCGACGGAGCGGCGGGCCGACACGTGACGTGCAGAACGTCCCGTCCTCAGCAAAGCGGCAGCTCGATGCGGGTGCCGTCCGAGTCCGGCGGCCACAGAGGCTCGAGCACCCGCGCCCCGAACGGCCACCCCACCGGTTGCGGGGAGAGACCTCATACACCGGACGCCGGTCGGCTGCGAATCCCCACCGACCGAGCGGATATCCGAAGGCCCGCATCGCCATCAGGCGCCGGCCGTCCGCACCGGGCACGCCGAGCAGATCGCGCACCGCCTCCGCCTGGTAGCGCACCTCCGTCGTCAGCACCCACTCGGGTACCTTCGGCCCGGGCGGCCAGCAGACAACTCCAGACGGCCGGGTAGACGTTGGCATCACCGTGATCGTCCACCGCGAACACGGACACTTGCAGCGGTATCTCGGCGCAGCGCTCGACAAAGTGGTCCCGGACTTCTTGATGGGTGCCAGTGACTCCGCCCGGCGCGCGCCGTCCTCGTGCAGTCCGCGCCGAGCCGGCCGACGGCGATGGGCAGAGCTGCGTCGCGATCTTCGGTTTCGCCCGGCGACCTACGCCGGGACAAGGACGGTAAGCCATTCCGCGTCACGTGGCCGGTACCCGTAACGATCCCTCAGCCCCGAGACGACCGCCGGGACGTGGCCGGCTCCGTAGACGACGGCCACCCGGATCGGCTCGTGGCCGCGCTCCGCGTGGATCTCGCCCAGCGCGTCGAGCAACCGCTGGTCACGCCGACCGACCATCGCGCGCACCACAGGATCGTCCGCCATCATCTCCGCCCGCAGCGTCGACGGCAGATCCTCGACTACCAGGTCCTCATCGAGGAAGGCGCGCGGACCACGCAGCGCGAACACCAGGCCCATCACCGGAGCCGCGACCATGAGCAGCAGGTACGCCCACCGCGGCAGCGTCTTCAGGTCCGCGATCGCCTCCGCGGCGGTCACATCCGGGTTGATGACCGGCACGTCCTGGGGAAGCAGCAGCTCCTCGCGCTGCTCCTGCAGGCCGTTGCGCCGCCGGCGCGGGGTGAACCGGTAAGCGAGCGTGAGGGCACTCACTCCGACCGACTTCCCTCGGATTCCCTCGATGACTATGAGGTCGCATTCCCTGAGCCTGAGGCGGACCTGGGAGTAGAACGTCGGCGAAGCCACATGCAGCATCGGGAAGATCACGAATTCAAGTGGCGTCCCCCGCCGCCTCATGGTGATCACAGCAGATCGGACGGCATAACCGGTCACCTCGATAATCTGCATGATTCCCCCGCGAACCTCGCCCGGCTTCCCGTCCACCCGTACCAGGACACGAGCCCGCCCAGTACTGCGGTTCCCTCCCGGCGCAAGCCGTGCCACCGGGCAGCGGAATATCGAGTACAAGATCCAACACATGCGCGGTACGACCCTCGCCGAGGACGCCTCCCGCGTACGGACCGGGACCGCACCCCGTCCCATGGCGACCCTGCGCAAAACCTCTGATCGCCCGCCGCAGCACCGAACACGGCTCCGGCTCGGGGCTCAACGCAGCTCGGCGCCGGAGTCCTGTACCTCCTCATCACCGTCTTCGACCGAAGCCTGCGACGCCTCTCGGCCGACCCGGCCGAGCCCACGCGAAAGGCATACCATCATGGCCTTGCCCGCGACTACGCATCCCACCCGTTGCTTTGATCCTCAACAGATTTCAGCAATCCGGGCATTTCGGCCCGGAAGGTCCGTCTCATCACCAAAGCGTGAGGGCTTCAGCATGAGT
>NZ_JBVHHL010000101.1:0-14454 GCF_055561075.1 Streptomyces sp. NPDC022910 | reverse complement strand
TGGGGAGATCTCCTGTCCGCGACCGGGGAGGCTATCTGTCCGTCAGTGGGGAGCCCTCATGTCCGCCACTGGGGAGTTTTCCGTGTCCGCTCACAAACATTCCGCCTGAACTGGGCGGATGAGGTTTTCGGCAGGCGCAGGCACCATCAGGGACGTACCGGTGAGGTACCGGTCAGGTCAGGAGTTCCAGACCTGGAACTAATGGTGACGGTGTTGCTGCCGGACGGGTCGAAGGTGTAGCTCGTCGACGCCTTGACCGTGGTGAAGGTGGACCTGTCAGTGCTCGCGAGCAGGGACAGCGTCTGGGTACGGGCGCCCCAGCCGGCGGGCAGCTGGAGGACGACGCGGGACGCGCCCTGGGCGGAGCCGAGGTCGACCTGGACCCATTGCGGGAAGGCGTTGTTGGCGCTTTCCCAGTAGCTGGACTGGTTGCCGTCGGTGACGTTCGACGAGGCGTACGTCTGGGTGTGGCTGGACTCGCTGGTGGCCTTGCCGGCGGCCAGGTTGGTGCTGGTGGTGGCGCCGGTGCCGGACAGCGCCACGGTGGTGGGGCTGTTGGAGGCGTTGCTGTTGATGGTGAGCGTGCCGGTGCGGGTGCCGGAGGCGGTCGGCGTGAAGGTGGCGCTGACCGAGCAGGAGGCCCCGGCGGCAATGGAGGTGCCGCAGGTGTTGGTCTGGGCGTAGTCACCGGAGACGGTGACGCCGGAGACCGTCGCCGTCGCCGTGCCGGTGTTGGTCAGGCGTCACCCGGCCGTGACGTACACCGGTCCGGCCGGTATGCGTGCGGGTGCCGATACATCATCCGCGCAGGTGGCAGTCTTGATCGCTGATCTTGAGTCGTGCCGGTCGCCATCCGACCATCCACACCTTGCTCTTGCCGAATACCTCATCCATGCAGGTGGGAGTAGCTGTCGCGAGTGGCTGAGCGCCATGGCGCGGTGGACGTCTGCATGCACCCACGTGAGCACGATCACTGCGACATGATGGGTGGTCGTGCTGCTACGACTGGCATACCTGGGCATGACGAACGCGTTCGCGTTGCTGCGACTGCGGCCGATGAGTGACCGGGAGAAGGATGTAGAGATCCTGGCCTTGCACCACCAGGTCGCTGTGCTCGAGAGGCAACAGAGCGGGCAGCGGGTGCGATTCGACGCGGGTGACCGGGCGCTCCTCGCTGTTCGATGCGGTCCTCCGGGACGTCGGCATCGAGATCGTCCTCAGCGGCATCCGGATGCCTCGCATGAATTCGATCATGGAGCGGCAGGTGCAGACCTGCCGCCGAGAACTGCTGGAGCCTACACTGATCTGGGACCAGCGCCAACTCCTTCAAGCCCTGCGCGAGTTCGAGATTTTCTACAACGAGCACAGGCCGCACCAGGGCCTCGCGAAGGCCCGCCCTCTGCGTCCGTTGCCCGAACCAATCCACGATCCAGAGCGGATCGCGCGCCTCGGCGGGGCCTGCTCGACAACATTCCCGCTCAGCACTACAAGCAGGCCGAACGCATCGCCGACCTGCTGGCCGAACACCCCACCACGCTCGATGAGCCATACTCTCGCCACCTGGGTGGCAAGGTCCGTGAGCTGCGCTTTCGCATGGGTGATGCACATCAACGCATCACCTACTGGCTTGCACCGGGACAGCGGATCGTGCTGCTGACGGTGTTCCTTAAAACCCAAGATGCGCGAGCAGGCCGAGGTCAAACGCGCCCTATCCGCGCAGCATCTCTGCGAGGCGGAACACAAGGCCGCCGCCGAGCACGACCTCTACAGCCGCAACCTGAAGGAGAGCCGGTGAACCACAACGAATGGCGCACCCGCCGCCACCGCCAGCTCCTCGGTGAGCGCCTCGACGCCGCCCCCGAGTACGACCGCGTCTACCAAGAAACGGGGCTGGCCATCACACTCGGCCAGGCAGTGTATGACCGGCGCAAGCAGCTCGGGCTGAGCGAGGCCGACCTCGCCGAGCGCATGCACATCGACACGGCCGAGATCGAGATCATCGAGACCGGCACCGAACTGCCGCCCATCGCGGTCATCATGCGCCTGGCCCGCGCCCTGGACCTCACCGTGGACATGCACCTGGAGCCCGGCGCCGAGCCCACCGTGACCATCCTCCCGCCGGCCGCCTCACGGAGGCAGCCGTGCAGCCCTCGGAGCCCGTCCTGGCGAAGCATCTGGGCCAGTTGGTCCACGACCGGCGCACCGCCCTCGGGCTGTCCCAGGCCGAGTTGGCTGAGCGGTGCGGCATGAAACAGCCACAGATCTCCCGGATCGAAGGCGGCGGCACCGTGCCGACAATCCCTCTGCTACGACGTCTGGCCGACGCCTTGGAGGCCGAGTTGACCATCGAGCTCACCCCGCACACTGACGCCCCGATCGGCGGCTCGTACCGCTTCAGAATGACTGCCCAGCCCGTGGCCTGGGACGAGGCTCCTCGGGGCCAGTAGGGCAGCATCGATGCTTGTGCTCGTACGAACGCTCTACCTGATCACCTCGCGGATTTTCGCGTGGCTGGTCCTGCTGTCCCTACAACCGGCACCGCCCCCACCAAACCACTTCAACTCCAAGGGCGGCGACCAGCCGGTGCACGGCGCCTTCCAGCCGCCGACGCACGGCTCGGAGACCCAGCGCACGGCCCAGGCCGAAGAGGTCAACACCTTCGTCTCCGACCTCCTCGCCAAGGACCCGAAGGCCGAGGTCGTCGTCGTCGGCGACCTGAACGACTACCAGTTCTCCAAGCCGCTCGCCACGCTGACCTCCGGTGGTGTCCTCACGGACCTGATCAACACCCTGCCGGTGAACGAGCGCTACAGCTACGTCTACGACGGCAACTCCCAGACCCTGGACCATCCTGGTCTCCCCCGCGATCAAGAAGCCCGAGTACGAGGTCGTCCACATCAACGCCGAGTTCTCCGACCAGACGAGCGACCACGACCCACAGGTGGTCCACTTCAAGTAGGCGGTGCTCTCCGTCACCCGCCAACTGGACGGCCGCTGTGGCGTGCACGCGACCGCGTGCACGCCACACGCGTCTTCCGCTCGTTCACGTGCCTTGCGCCGCAAGCCCTCCACCGGGCTCGCCGGCTTCGACGGAGCGCCGGTCCCCGTCCTGCGAAGCACCTCGTCATGGACGTCCAAGACGCCGGCTGCCAGGTGAGATTCCCGATACGGGGCCGGGACGGGAAGTTCCCCGCTCTCTTCGACACCGTTCTCGCGGATACGGGAGTAGAGCTGGTACTCAGCGGCGTCCGGATGCAGCGCAGAACTCGATCAAGGAAAGGTGGGTGTGGCCGCCAGACAGCAGCGGCACGTCGCGGCTGCCTTCGGTCAGGAGCGGGTTGTCGCAACCGGGCGGGATCTCGCCGCACCAGACGCTCTTCTAGACATCGATGTCCCGGCCGAGCCGCTTGCCGGTGCCGCGCGCGCCGAGTCCGTCCACCACGAAGTCGTCGGGCGCCCGCCGAATCCGACGCCGAGAGTGAAAACGGCCGCCGGAGACCGCGTCGACGCTCGCGGCCTCCTTCGCCGACAGGAGTCTCAGATCCGCGTGCCGGCCGGTTCCAACCGGACCACGATTCCCTTCGACGTCGGCGTGTTGCTGATGTCGGCCACGCTGTCCAGCGGTACCAGGACGTTGGTCTCCGGGTAGTACGCGGCGGCGGAGCCGAGCGTCGTCGGATAGGAGACGAGCCGGAAGTCCGGGGCGCGGCGCTCCGTCCCGTCCCGCCATACGCTCACCAGGTCCACCTCGGACCCGTCGGCGAAGCCGAGTGCCTCCAGGTCGGCGGGGTTCACCAGTACGATCCGGCGGCCACCGTGGATGCCGCGATAGCGGTCGTTCATCGCGTACGGGATGGTGTTCCACTGGTCGTGGGAGCGCAGGGTCTGCAGGATGAGATGGCCCGGGGGCGCCTGGAGCATCTCGAAGCCGTTGCGGGTGAAGACGGCCTTGCCCTGCGGGGTGTTGAAGACGCCCTGGTTCACCGGGTTCGGCAGCCGGAAGCCGCCGGGCCGGGCCGCCCGTGTGTTGTAGTCCTCGAAGCCCGGCACGACCCGGGAGATCCGGTCCCGGATGGTGCCGTAGTCCGCCTCGAACCGCTCCCACGGGATGTCCACCTGGTCACCGAGAGTGCGGCGGGCCAGCCGCGAGATGATCGCCACCTCGCTGAGCAGCTTCTCGGAGGCCGGCTCCAGACGGCCGCGGGAGGCATGCACCTGGCTCATCGAGTCCTCGACCGTGACGAACTGCCCGACGCCGCCCTGGACGTCCCGGTCACTGCGCCCCAGCGTGGGCAGGATCAGCGCGGTGTCACCGCAGACCGTGTGGGAGCGGTTGAGCTTGGTCGAAACGTGCGCAGTGAGCCGGCAACTGCGCAGTGCGGCCTCCGTGAGCTCGCTGTCCGGGGTCGCCCGGACGAAGTTGCCCGCGACGCCGACGAAGACCTTGGCACGTCCGTCGCGCATGGCCCTGATGGAATCCACCGTGTCCCAGCCGTGCCGGGTGGGCGGGGTGAACCCGAACTCACGCTCCAGCGCGTCCAGGAAGCGCTGCGGCATCCGCTCCCAGATGCCCATGGTGCGGTCGCCCTGCACGTTGCTGTGGCCGCGCACCGGGCAGACGCCCGCTCCCGGCTTCCCGATGTTGCCGCGCAGCATGAGGAAGTTGACGACCTCGCGGATGGTGGGCACACCGTGCTTGTGCTGGGTCAGGCCCATCGCCCAGCAGACGATGACGCTCCTGCTCCGCAGCACTCGCTCGTGCACCTGCTCGATCTCGTCGCGAGTCAGCCCGGTCGCCCTGAGCACGTCGTCCCAGTCGGTCCTGCGGGCGTGCTCGGCGAACTCGGCGAAACCGGTGGTGTGGCCGTCGATGAACCCGTGGTCGAGCACCGAGCCCGGCTCGTCCTCCTCGGCCTGAAGCAGCAGCAGGTTGAGGGCCTGGAACAGTGCGAGGTCACCGCCGAGGCGGATCTGCAGGAACTGGTCGGCGAGCGCGGTACCCCTGCCGATGACGCCACGGGGCCGCTGCGGGTTCTTGAACCGCATCAGTCCCGCTTCGGGCAGCGGATTCACGGCGACGATGTGGCCGCCGTTGCGCTTGGTCTGCTCCAGCGCGGAGAGCATCCGCGGGTGGTTGGTGCCCGGGTTCTGACCCACGACGAAGATCAGGTCGGCGTGGTGGATGTCGTCCAGGGACACGCTGCCCTTGCCGACGCCCAGCGTCTCCTGCAGTGCGGAGCCGCTGGACTCGTGGCACATGTTGCTGCAGTCGGGCAGGTTGTTGGTGCCATAGGCCCGGGCGAAGAGCTGGAGGAGGAACGCGGCCTCGTTGCTCACCCGGCCCGAGGTGTAGAAGAGGGCCTCGTCCGGGGAGTCCAGCCCGGCAAGTTCCCCGGCGAGCAGCCCGAGCGCCTCGCCCCAGCCGATCGGCTCGTAGTGGTCCGAACCCGGCCGCTTGACCATGGGCTCGGTGAGCCGGCCCTGCTGGTTGAGCCAGTAGTCGGACTTTCCGTCCAGCTCGGAGACGGAGTGCCGCGCGAAGAAGTCGGCGGTGATCCGCCGTGTGGTCGCCTCGTCGTTGATGTGCTTGGCGCCGTTCTCGCAGTATTCCTGCCGGTGCCTGTGCTTCGCGTCGGGCTCCGGCCACGCGCAGCCCGGGCAGTCGATGCCGCTGGTCTGGTTGACGTTCAGCAGCGTCAGGGCGGTACGCCGGGCCGATGTCTGCTGTAGCGAGTAGCGCAGCGCGTTCGTGACGGCCGGGAGACCGACCGCCCAGGTCTTGGGGGGTGTGACCGTCAGGTGGTCATCGGCCGGGTCTTCGATGGTGCCCATGCTGTGTGGCCCTTCTGCTGCTTTCACAGGCGTACGGGTGCTTCATCGGCGGGTGGCCGATGGCCGGCCGTCCCGAATTCCACCGCTCACGCGGAAACCGTCGCCGGCTTCTCGATTTCGGTGGGCTCGCCGGCGAGCTGCGTCGACGTACCGCGGCCCACGAAGCCGTAGGCCACCCCGACGAGCAGACCTCCGCCGACGAGGTTGCCCAGGCCCACGATCCCGAGGTTGCGGGCGAACTCGGCCGCGGTGGCACCCGGTACGTGCTCGAACATGCCGAGCGCGTAGTACGTCATGTTGGCCACGACGTGCTCGAAGCCCGAGCCGACGAACGCCAGCAGACACCAGAAGATCAGCATCAGCTTGGCGCCGTCGGACCTGGTCCGAGCCGCCATCCACACGCCCAGGCAGACGAGGAAGTTGCAGAGCACCCCGCGGAAGAACAGCGCCGCGCCCGACTCCGCCGACTTCGCCTTGATCAGGCTCGCCAGCAGGGCGAGCGCCGGGGCAGGATGCCCGGGGGTGGCACCGGAGGTGATGACACCGCTGCTGTGCACCAGCCAGGCGAACAGGACGGACCCGAAGAGGTTGCCCACGAACGACCCGATGATGAGCGCCGCCGCGTTGCCGGCGGTGCAGCGCCGGGCTATGACTCCCTGCACCGTGGTCATCATGTTGCCGGTCGCCAGTTCGGCGCCGGCGAAGACCACCAGGGTCAGCGCTACGCCGAACACCAGGCCCTCGACGAGTTTCGTGTACGGCGACGTGGCGGCGAGCAGCGGTCCGGCGACCGTGAGCAGCAGTACTGCCGCGACCCCGATGAACGCACCGGCCAGCAGTGAGCTGACCAGATAGCGGCCCGGCCTCCGGAGGCTGTCGACCTTGTCGGCGGCCGCCTGTCCCTGCTCGGCGAGAGCCTGAGAAATGGGGATGGGCATTGCGTCACCTCATTGCGCTCATGTACGGATGTTCGCTGTATGGCCTGCTGCATTTTTTTTGATCCTAGGCGGAACGGAATGCTCCGGAAGAAAAGGAGTTCAACGTCACACACCACGGAGTGGGCGGTTCGCGATTCGGACACCGGTCCCGGCTCACATTGCGTTCAATGGAATTTCCAATTTTGAGCAAAACGGCGGTATGGAATTCCCCGGTGGGGGATTCCGGACGGGCCGGCGACTCGGCCGGCCGGCGGCACCGGCGAAGCATCGGGGATCCGGGGGGATCCCACCGGGGCCGCCGCCACATGACCACCCACCCGACTCCGCGACGGATGATCCGCAGCGGCCGCCCGCCCTCGTCGTCAGCGATCTCACGGACGGGTACTCGTTATGCCACCCGCACAGCCTGACGGCCACGCGCCGCCGGGGAGGGACCCGGACTCCCGTAGCACTGGAAGCAGTGGGCGCCGGGCACCCGGTGGCGCAACGACCCTTGGGCAGCCGGGTTGGCCACTGTTCGACGGGGATGCCGCGGCCGATCAGTTCCGGTAGTAGCGGCAGCAGTTCGGCGTCCGATTTCGGGTGAGGCCCCGGCCGAGGACCTCGCCCAGCACCTCGCGCACCCGGGCAGTCGGTCCTGCCGCTCATGCAGATCAACTACGGCGTCGACACCAACGCGGAGGGCAAGGCCGCGAGGAACGCGACACTGGCGGCGTCCGTCGCCCACCTCGCCCACGCCAGGGGCGCCGGCATCCTGTCGGCGGTCACCTTGGAGGTGTCCTACGACGACGGACGCACGTCGCGGAAGATCACCAGCGGAAAAGACGGCCGGTTCGGACTGTCCGCCCCGAAGCAGGCCCAGTTCGTCTCGCTCCGGGCTCACGCCCACGACACGGCCGGCAACGCGGTCACACAGACCGTGATCCGGGCCTTCGGCCTCCGCTGACCTGGCCGGAAAATCACAGCACCGTAGGGCATGCAGGAACCTGCACCGTGCCGAGTATGATTGACGGGTCGTCCGGTCAGGCAGGCGCAGGAGTCAGGGTGACGGTGTTGCCGAGGCGTTCGAGCTCGCGAACGAGTTCACGAGTACGGCGTTCGGGGTCGGTGCGGCGTTCGTACCAGTCGGGGCCCAGATCGGTGTAGCGGGCGCTTGGATCGGCGATCAGCTGCCAGACAATCTCGATGATGTTGCGCGCGAGTGCGGTCTGCGCCTTCTTCTTCGGTTTGCGTTTGATCAGGCGCCGGTAGCGGGTGCCCAGGAAGCTGCGGCTCTTGCCGGCCGTGACAGCGGCGGTTCCAAGAGCCCGTCGAAGCCAGGGGTTGCCGTGCCCGGTGCCGCCGGTGGAGTGCTTCGCCCCGGACTGCAGGGTGCGCGGCGTGAGCTTGGCCCAGGAGGCCAGGTGGCCGGGGGTGGGGAAGACACTCATGTCGAAGCCGGTCTCGGCGAGGATGTTCTGGGCGGTCACGACGCCCACGCCGGGGATCTCGGACAGGCGCTCCACCAGTGTCAGTTGTCGGCCGCCTCCGGCATCGGGACCGTCCGTGCGGGCGGGGTCGAGTTCGGCGATGGCCGCCTCGATGCGGTGACCGAGGTCCGCGATCTGGGCGTCCAGATGGTCGATGCTTTCCAGGTACAGACGGATCAGATAGCCGTGGTGGTCGTCGAAGCGGCCCCGCAGCGCCTCCATCAGGTCCTCCGGCTTGGCCCGTAGGCACCCGTGGGCCAGACCGGCCAGGACGCGCGGGCTGCGTTCTCCGGAGACCAGTGCCCGCAGCATCGCTCGTCCGGAGACACCGAAGAGGTCGGACACCACGGTGGACAGTTTGATCTGCGCGTCCTCGAGGACCTTCTCGACGCGTTCCTTGAAAGCGGTACGATCGGCCGTCAGCACCGCGCGGGCGCGGGTGAGGTCGCGTATCCGACGGACCGACGCGGGCGGGACGAAGGAGCGCCGTAGCATGCCGCGCTCGGCAAGCTTGGCCAGCCAGACCGCGTCCAGCTTGTCCGTCTTCGGCCGGCCGGGGACATTCTTGACGTCGCGGGCGTTGACCAGCCAGCAGGTCAGGCCCCGGTCCTCGAGCAGGTAGTAGAAGGGCCGCCAGTAGTCCGAGGTCGACTCCATCACCACCAACTCGATGCCCTGGCAGACCAGGTGGTCGGACAGCTCCAGGATCGCTGCGGTCGTCGCGCCCGTCTTGAAGATCTCCTGCCGCTTATGGCTCCCGTTGCCGGGCACCCGCGTACACACCATCGCCGAGGCCTTGGCGATGTCCAGGGCGGCGACGTGCGCCACTAACTCCCCGCCCGTGTCCAGCTCCGACACCTCGAACTGATCACCCATCACCGTCTTCCCTCCTACGTCCGCCGCCCCATGAGGCGCTGGTACGGGTCCCGCCCGGAGGGCCGCAGGGGGATGCCGAGTCTGGCCGGCGTGCTCGAAGCAACATGTCACTGCCCCGCGGTGCAGCCCCGGCATCAGACTTGTGGACGGATTCAACAGGCCAGGGTCATGTCGACGTCGGACGCGGGCGGCACCCAAGCCGATTTTCGCGCCGTCACCACGGCGCGGGCAACGCGCCACCCCAACTTGTGGGGCGCACCGCCACAGCATGGTGCACCCACGCGTCTCCCGCCGGGGGCCGGAAGCCGCCCCGGCGGGAGACGATCCGGAACGCGCGCGTCGCTTACTGGCCTCACCGGCGGTGGACGCTCACGGCATACCCGCCACCGTCGTAAGGGTCAGCGTCCCAGGTGGCGAAGCGGTCGACGAGGGTGAGGCCGGCCGCGGCACAGTAGTCGTCGTACTCGGGCAGGGTGATACTGGGTGGCATTGGCAGGTGGGCCTCGTCCAGGCCGAAGCCGGCGACGATCAGACCGCCCGGGCGCAGGGCGGCGACCAGGCGCTCGACCACCGTGGCCTCGGTGCCAGCGGCGAGCAGCGGGAAAACGTTTCCTGCGGCGACCACGAGATCGAAGTCCGCGGTGATGCCGAGCAGGGCCGGGTCGAACCGCGTCAAATCGACCTGGAGCCAAGGCAGTTTCGGCGCCTCCTTCTGCGCCACTGCCAACATGGACGCATCAAGATCCACCCCGACACAGTCGTACCCGAGCTCCGCAAGCCGGATCATGACCCGTCCGGTACCGCACCCGGCGTCCAGCACCCGCGCTCCGGCAGGCACGAGCGCTGCGCAGAACCGCGCCTCACCGTGCACATCCTTCCCGCTGCCGGCCAGGACCGCGAACCGCGCAGCGTAGTCCTGCCCGGACGTCCCCCCGGTCAACTCTTCCCAACGGCTCATGACGGCAAGCGTAGACCGACCGTGTGCCGCTCGAAGATGCGACTCAGCTCAGCGGCGCTGAAGGCTGTCGCAGAGCCGGGAGCCCGAGGCTGCATCAACGCCAGCGTCGCTACGCGCCGGCTCGCGTCCCGCAGTCACGGCTCACGGCTCACGGCTGACACGAGGGCGCCGCCACTCACCGCCTCCATCTCGCCCTTTCCACGGTGAGGCCGCCTACAGGTCGTCAGGCAGGAGCCGGAACGCGGGGTGCCGGGTCAGGGGGCGGATGGCGCGGAAGTCCCGCCTGTCGAGGGTGAGCACGGTGTCCGTCTCGTACTGTTCGGCCAGGACGACGTTCACCGAATCCGCGAGATCCAGCTTCAGCTCCGCGTACCGGTCCTGGACGGTCCGAGCGGTACGCAACGCGGCGGCGGACACCTCCGGGACCAGGACGCGCATGGACTGCTCCTGCTGCAGCAGCCAGTCCTGCACCACGTGCGCGGTCTTGCGGTCGATGTTGCACGTGATGATGTGCTCGATCTCGGCGAACACCAGTGACGAGATCACCGTCGCCGACGCCTCGCGAAACGCCCTGAGCGCCACCTCGTGCTCGGGATCGTCGTTATTGAACGCCGCTACCAGGCCGGAGGTGTCCCCAATGACGATCACGCGGCACTGCCAGAGCTGCCGTACTTGCGGTTGGCGGCCTCCTCGGTAGCGGCCCGCACATCCTCATCGGTCATCGGCCCGCCGAACCCGATCTCCGGGATGTCCCAGTCACCGGCCCAGCGGCGGGCCCGCAGCGCGGCGATGCGGAACGCCTCCCGGAAGTACTCCGACTCGGGACGGCCCTCGCGCGCGGCCGCCTCCTTGATGATCTGCAGGTACTCCTCGTCGACCATCACGGTCGTCTTCTTCAGCGCCATATGGTTATGGCACCTTCACCACCACTACGACAGGGAGGACCGAAATCCTTGCGTTCCGGCGGACCGCCCGGGCTGATCCCGCCTGTGTCGCTTGAAAAGGCGTCGTTGCAGGTGAGAGCAGGTGCGGTTGATCCGCTGGGATCATGCCCGCGTGATGCCGCCCAGAGCGACGCCCCACCGCCACCGCGCCACTGCGGCCACAGAACCGGTGCCGCTCGCTCCCGGCTCCGTTCCCTGTGCCGGGGCGCTCTTGCCCGTCACTCCATCCGCGCCTGCGCATGCTGTGACTGTGGGGGCGGTTCGCGCGGCTCCCTGATCAAGGGGTCCTTCCTCAAGTGGTTCCGGCGAGGCGACACAGGCCGCGTGGTCACTCGGCGTGAAGGTCAGACCACAGTTGCCGCGGCGAGGCGTGCGTCGTGGAGAATGCGGAACGATGACGTCGCAGCCTTCCGGACCGGACCGGGTACGCCCCCTTCGCCCACCTGACCGTGCCCAACGCCGCCCTCTACCGCCAGGTGATGGGCGCCTTCCTCACCGCCAAGGAGCGGTTCGCCGTGCATCTGCGGCCCGAGGACGTGCACGCCGCGCTGACGCCGGAGCACCGGCCGGCCGACCTGGACACCGTGGTCAAGGCGCTGGACAGCCTCGTCGAATGGGGCAATCTGCGCGCGGACCCCGACACCTCCCGGGTCACCGCGGTCGAGGACTTCTACCGCAAACGCTTCATCTACCAGCTCACCCGGGCCGGGGAGGCCGCCGAGCAGGCGCTGTCCCCGTACGACGAGGCGCTCGGGCGGCGCGCCGCACTGCAGGCCGTGGCGCTGCATGACATCGTCACGCAGCTGCGCGCCCTGCTGGTGATCGCCGCCGAGGACGAACCGGACGCGGCCAAGGCGCACCTGGCGCTGTCCGCGCTGACGAGCCGGTTCGAGGCGCTGGCGGAGAACGCGCGGGCGTTCATGGGGTCGCTGCAGCGCACCATCGACCTGCACGGCGTGGACGTCGAGGTGTTCCTCGCCTACAAGGACCGGCTGATCCAGTACTTGGAGCGGTTCATCCAGGACCTGATCACGCTGGGTGGGCGGATCGCCCTGCTCATCGGCGGGCTTCAGGAACAGGGCCGCGCGGCCGTGCTCCTGCAGCTGGCGGCGGCCCGCGAGGCGGCCGACGCTGCGCCGGACGAGGCCGAGACCGCCGAGGCACAGGCGTACGCACGCTGGGCGGCGCGCTGGGCGGGGCTGGCCGCCTGGTTCGTATCCATGGACGGCCGCGAGTCGCAGGCCCGCCTGCTGCGCGGCCGCGCCCTTGGGGCGATTCCGCAACTCCTGGCCGTCGTACGGCAGTTGAACGAGCGGCGAGCCGGGCGCTCCGACCGGTCCGCGGACTTCCGCACGCTGGCCCGCTGGTTCGCCGAGGCACTCGTGGACGGCTCCGGAAGCCGGCGATGAAAGGGGGGAAGGGCGGGCCGGAGCCCGACGTTGTCGCGGCGTGGCGCCATGGGGTGCCTTGTCCCTGTCTGGAACAACTATCATGCGAGCATGACGTCGGCGTGGGAGGCCAGAGGGCGCGTAGCGTCGCCCACCGCTGCGGCCAGCGGCCCCATCAGTAACGCCCTCATCCGAGTGACGCGGCTGCACGTGATGCGAGCCCGCCAGTTGTTCCATGGCCTGGGACTGCACCCCGGTCACGAACTGCTGATGATGCACTTGTGGGATACGGGTCCGCGGCGGCAGTCCGACCTCGCGGCCACTTTCGATACCGACTCGGCCTCGATGACCCGGACGGTCCGGCGCCTGGAACGAGCCGGCTTCGTCCGCCGCCGGCCCGACCCCAGCGACGGGCGGGCCACCCTCGTCGAGACCACCCCCGCCGGCATGGCGCTTCGCCGCCAGGTCGAGAAGCTCTGGGCCGACCTGGAGGACGTGACCACTGGCGACATGACGCAGGACGAGCGCCGGGTGCTCCTCCATGGCCTCGAACGGGTGGAGGACAACCTGGCGGCCCTGCGGGTGCCGATCAATCATCCACCCAGGTCACGGCCTTGATCAGCAAGACACGATTCCCGATCCGGGACCGCGGCTCGAAGTTCACGGCCGCCTTCGGCGCCCTGCTGGCCGGCGTCGGCCTGAAGGTCGTCGCCAGTTCCTCGCGGACAGACCATTGCGGGCCGAGGTGACGAACAAGCGGCCGTCCGAACCGAAAGCGCAACTGGTCGGCTGCAGAGCGAGCACCGGAACGACTCCGACGACACGCCCCGTTGAGTCGTATCGTCGCGGCCCGCGGCCCCGATCGGCTCAGGTGTCCGTTGTCTCCGTGGTCCCCGAGATGCCAGCCGGCTCCGAGGACGGGGGCTTCGGCGTCTGCCGCACTGCGCGCAGCGCGAGGGAGAGTTCGGTGATGCCGCGCGGATCGGCAAGGGAGCGGCCGGTACGCTCGGCGATGCGGCGCAGGCGCATGCGCACTGTGTTGGGGTGAACGTAAAGACGCTTGGCTGCCTCCTCGGCCGATCCGCCGCAGCCGAACCAGACGTCCAACGTGTCCAGCAGCAATTCGCGTTCGCCGGTCGGCAGGGCCTCGATCGGACCGAGGACATTGGTGGCGACGCGGGCCATGACGTCAGGTGCGCCGGCTGATGCGACCGCAATCGGGGAGTCGTCGAAGACGGTCACGGCACCGCTCTCCGCGTCGCCGCCGCGCATGGCGACCTTGGCGAAGCGCAGGGCGTCCCCCGTGCGGCACAGATCGTCGTAGGAGGGGCTCACCCCCACGCGCTGCTCCGCGTGGTGCCGCAACACCTCGACGAGGTCGTCCAGGTCCCGCGGGGTACGCAGGTACACGATGCCCAGCTGGAGCTCGGGGCGCAGCCGCCAGGCGGACCGGATGCCGCGCTGGCGCAGGAAGGCCGCAACGCCCGGCAGGGCCTGCCGACCGATCTGCGGTACCTCTGCGGAAACCACGGTGAACGGACCGCTGTACGGCACGCCCAGGACCTCCGCCGCGGACCACACGGCGTCGGCGTCCATGGTCCTGCCCTCCAGAAGCGCCTCCACCAGCGCCGAACGCTCATGCTCCTCGGCGAGGCGCCGCTGGGCCACCGCGTCGTGGTAGGCGGAGACCATGGCCTCGGTAATGCCGTCCTGTAGCTCCCACATCGCCGAGGCCGCCGCGACCAGCTTGTCGCTCCCCACCAGGGAGGCTCTGGTGGCTTCGGCGACCACTGCCTCCCAGAAGTACTTCACGCCGATGCGGTAGGCCGTCATCACCGTGGGAAGCGGCACATTCTGCAGGGCGCGTCGGCGCCCGATGCGGGCCGCGGCCTCGGTGTCCAGAGGGACCTGTCCGGTCATCGCCTGGAGTGCGTTGCCGAGGTGGGTTCGGCAAGTGAGGTGCCCCGAAGTTTCCGGACAGGGACCCAATAGGATCTCTACGTAAGGAAACGAGAGGCAAGACGTGGCACCACCCAGTAAGTACTCGCC
>NZ_JBVHHL010000100.1:0-15842 GCF_055561075.1 Streptomyces sp. NPDC022910 | reverse complement strand
GAGTTCGAACGGACCATCACCGAAGCACGCAAGAAGAGCGACCAGAGGTGCCAGGCCGCATAGGAGAGGTCTCTACGAAACCAGGGGATTGACAGTCTCTCCCCCCGTGAGAGCTGACATGCGCAGAACATTCACACATGGCCGATCATCAGGTCAAGCAACTCTCGTCGAATTGAGCGAAGCCTGAGGTTGATGCTTACCGCCAGATAATAAGAACATCAACTATTGGCAAAGAGGAAATATGGCGGCGCCTGGCATGCATCGCAGCCCCAGCGCTTGCAGAGTTGAGGGAAGAGCTTGGAGCATGGTTCGGTCGACGCGCCGCGCAGGCCTACCACTGTCAACCATCAGCTGGAACCGAACTGTCAAGCATCACCGGGACCGGTCATCCCCACACGTCCCACGCGTCCGACTGAGTTACAACCTTGGTCTACTGGTCGATAATCGGGCTCATGACCCGCCGCCTGGCCCAGCCACGCCGCGGGCCAGGGTGAACCGACCCGTCGCCGACTCGGCCAGCGAGCCGCGCGCGACCAGGCGTTTCGCCTTCGACCGCAGCGCCTCCACCCGCCCCGGCACCACCGCCATGCCGAAGACGGCGGCCATCCCCTGACAGGTCAGCGGACCTTGATGGAGCCTGTCCCGGTCGGCGAGCACCTTGAGGATGCGCTGGTAGTCCACCGACAGCACCGACCATGCCAGCCCCTCGCGCCACACCAGTACCTGCGACTTCGGCTTCGCCGCATTCCGCGGCGCCGAGGGTGCGTCCGCATCCTGCGGATCATCGGTGACTGCCGTGTCGGCGGTGGTGCCGCCGTCGGGGGCCAGCACCGTATCGACCCGCCTGCGCGCGATCGCTCACTCCTGCCATTCCTGCTCGGCTGCGGCGAGCTCGGCCTGAATGCGGTCGGCCTCCTCACGCAGTCCGTCGACTCGACGGCGAGCGGCGAGCTCGTGCTGTTGCAGCAGTCCGACCACCGACGGCATTCGCGACCTCCCGGCAACGACGGCCCGACAGGCCACCACTCCCACGGAAGCACCGGCCCCTATCCCCGACCAGCGGAAACTCGGCGATCACGCCCGGAAAGACACCAGCTTCTGAGACGGACGGCCGAGCCTGATTGCACTTGGCGCAGCCTCAGGCGCACTCGTGCAACCGTGAGTTGGCTTCAGGCGTCATACGCCCGTGAAACCAGCAAAGCCGAGGTCATACGCGTGGATACTCTGGGTTGGGTCCGCCTTCCTCGGGGCTGCTTTGGGCTTCGTCGCCTGGAACCTGGCTTGCTGGGCACGCTGGTATTGCGATGCCGGGTATGAGGCCGGCGGACGGTTCGAGTTGACGATCCTGTTCCCGGTCATCGTCGTGGGCGGCGGTCTCTGTGGGCTCGTGGCGGCAGCCGTTGGCCGGCTTGTGGTGCTTCGTGCTCCGCGCGTGCTGCAAGTCTGTGTGCCGCCGCTCTTCGTTCTTGGCGCGTCGGCATTGCTGGCGGGCTGGTTCTTTGCCACGAAAGGGACCTTGGACGGGTATCCAGGCACTTCCGGCCTCTGCCCTCCGAGCAACATCCCACCAGCGTGGCCGCACTGGATCCCCGCGTGAGGCCCCAGCACCAGTTGGGAAGTCGGCGTATGTGGACGGCGGCTGACCTGCCCAGTCCCTGATCAGGGCCTGGAGCTCGGTCGGCGCCCCTGTTCCCCATGAGTCCCCGCTGCGTCCTCCTTTGACGGGCACGCAGCGGGCACGTGGCCTGGCGTCAAGAACGGTTGGCCATGTGATCACTGAGCGGTACGACTTCCCTGGAGGCTGTCCCTTCCGGATCCGGGTACCGCGCCCTCGACCACACCGTTCCAGTAAGCGATCACGACTGTGCAGAGTGTTGCCGCCCGCTGCGTGCCTTGGGCTATGACTTCGGGTCGTCGACCTTGAGCTTGTCTCCGGTGTCGGAGACGAAGACGACCAGGAGCTTGGCCGGCTTGGTCCGGCTGGCGTTCTCGGTGAGGACGTGGTGGGCGCCCGGCTGCTCGATCCAGTTCTCGCCCTGGTGGTAGGTGGTCACGGGCTTGTCGTCGAGCTGGCTGCGCACGGTGCCTTCGAGGACGTAGGCGTAGACGAACGCCTGGCCGTGCCGGTGCGGCAGCGCGCTTGCGTCGGGCGGGAAGGCGACGACCGCTGAGGTGAACGTCTTGCCCTTCACATTCGGAAGGGCCTGCTGGAGCAGCGGTGTGAAGGTTTCGGAGGGGCGCGTCGATGCCGCGGCCGCCACCGGCACCTTGGCGTGGGCGGGCTGGTCGGAGGTCGAGCAGGCCGTGGCCGCAGTCAGCGTGGCGACAGCCAGGAGGCCGGCGGCGATTCGCATTCCGATCACGATGGGTCTCCTGATTCAGTCTTCCGTGACGCGGATGATCGTCTTGCCCGGGGTGCGCTTGCCGGGGGCGAACGCGTCGGGTGCCTCGGCGAGCGGCCGCACAGCACCGACGACCGGCTTGAGCCGGCCGTCCCTCAGCCGCGTGGCGAGATCGGCGAGCTGGGCGCGGTCGGGTTCG
Organism: Streptomyces sp. NPDC022910; assembly: GCF_055561075.1. Classification (NCBI taxonomy): domain Bacteria; kingdom Bacillati; phylum Actinomycetota; class Actinomycetes; order Kitasatosporales; family Streptomycetaceae; genus Streptomyces; species Streptomyces sp. NPDC022910. Next base: position 13,301 of record NZ_JBVHHL010000100.1, on the reverse strand, counting down.
ACGACGAAGAAGACCGCCCGTCCGTCCTTGGGCTGGACCTTGGGCGGCATGACGATGCTGACCAGCGTGCCACCGGCCCGGACCAGGGCGGCCGAGCGGTCGAGGATGTCGCCGCCGATCACGTCGAACACGACGTCGGCCTCGCCGGCGTCCTCCAGCTGTTCGGTCTGCAGGTCGATGAAGGTGTCGACGCCGAGTGCGAGTGCCCTGTCCCGGCCGGAGGCCCGGCCGGTGCCGATGACGCGGGCGCCGGCCTCGCGGGCGAGCTGCACCGCGATCGAGCCGACGCCGCCCGCGGCACCATGGATCAGGACGGTCTGGCCCGTGGTGAGGCGGCCGTGGTCGAACAGACCCTGCCAGGCGGTCAGTCCGGAGATCGGCAGCGCGGCGGCCACGGTGTGGTCGACGTCCGCCGGCAGCGGGGCGAGGTTGCGGGCCTCCACAGCGGTGTACTCGGCGAGCGCGCCGTTACGGGCCCAGTCGGCCAGGCCGAACACCCGCTGTCCGACGCTCAGGCCGGTGGTGCCGTACCCCAGCTCCACGACCACACCGGACAGCTCGTGCCCGGGGACGCTCGGCGTCCGGTCGCGGCCGGCGCGATCGGTCCACGTGGCGGGCCAGTCCAGCTCGCCAGGGGTGAAGCCGGCGGCGTGCACCCGCACGATGACGTCGTTCTCGGCCGCATGGGGGTAGGGCATGTCCGTCAGGGACATCCCGGCCAGACCGGCGTTACGGTCTCGCACAGTGATGGCTTGCATATAGGTCCTTACTGGGAGGGGCGACCCGTGCGCACAGCCCGCTCGCGCGCAGGGCTCATGGCGGCTGCAGATGGATGTATGCCGTTCTGCACGATCGATCTCACCTGCTCTCGCGTGTTCCTTCGTCACCCGTTGTGCGTTCTCATCAGGCAGACGAGGTAGCCCCTCCGGGTGTGACAGCTCAGACGCGCACGAGTTTGTCGGGATTGAGGACCCTGCGGTACGCGGTGATCAGACCGTCTGTGATCTGGACCGTGTCGACGGAGTAGACCCGGCCTTCCCGGTGGAACACGAGGGCGAGCTCGCCGCCGACCTCCGCGAAATCGATGCGGTCCGGGTGCCACTGGCGCCCCGTGCGCACCATGACCTCGGCGACGCGCTCGCCGCCGTGGATGAGCTTGCGTGCCGCCAAGACCTTGCCACCGCCGTCGGTGACGTAGACGGCGTCCGGGTGCAGGAGCCTGACCAGGCCGGCCAGGTCCCCGGCCTCGTACGCCGCGCGGAAGACCTTGAGGATGCGTTCGCGCTCCGCCTTCGACGCCTGAGGCGTGGACTGCTTCGCCTTGGCCACCCGCCGACGTGCCCGCGAGGCGAGCTGCCGGGCCCCCGGCACGGAGACGTCCAGCACCTCGGCGATCCGGCCGAACTCAAGACCGAAGACATCGTGCAGGACGAAGGACACCCGCTCCGGCGGGCTCAGCTCTTCCATGATCAGGAGCATCGCCGAACTGACGGACTCGTCGACGAGTACCGGCTGCGACGCGTCCGGGCCCGTCAGCAGCGGCTCCGGCAGCCACGGCCCGACATAGGTCTCCCGGCGGAAACGGGCACTCTTGAGAATGTCGTACGACCGTCGCGCGGCCACCGTCACCAGCCAGGCCCGCAGATCACCGATGTCCTGCAGATCCGCTCCGGCCGCCCGCACCCATACGTCCTGGGTCACATCCTCGGCATCGGCCACACTCCCCAGCAGCCGGTAGGCCACACCGAAAACCGCGGGCCGGTGCTTCTCCCATTCGACTCCGAGCAGGTCCTCCTGCTCAGACCGTGCGGGCCCGGGCCCGTCACCCATACAGATCGCGACCGACACTGGCGTCACGGTCTCGAGCGGTGATGGCTTGCATGGTGAGTCCTTTCTAGGAGGAATTTTCAAATTAGAGTTTCGCGAGCACGGCAGGAATTGCGTATTGTTCGGGTCCGCTCTTGAATCTCTGGTCACACTAAAGATATCCGCGCCATCGTGTGCAAAATTCCAGTTGACGGGATCGAATCCAGCACATGATCAGTTTTACCATGTCTGTCGGATACGGAACCCTTTGGTGGACCGGAGGAGTTACTCTGTGCTTTCGTCGTGAGGCTCCTCCGACATCAAATGAGGCGTAGAACTTGTGGCGATGCAGGTGGGACGCAGGTCGGCAGGCGGAGCGGGCCCTCCGGAATCGCCTACGGTCCTGCCGGGCGGTCGACCTTCCCGAGGCAGACGGCCCGATGCGGTCGTTACGACAGGGAGCCACCATCCCTAAGGGCAACCCCACCCCGGACCCCATTCGCTGCCGCGCGCTCAGCAACGGGTCCGTTCGCTGTGAGGTCCGCTTCCCCAGCCCATGCGTATCGGAGCGCCGGTGGGCCTGTGAGCGCGTGATCGTCCGGCGTGGAGGGCCGCACCCAAGGACAACGCCCCGACGAAGCCGACGTACAGGTAGCCCGTGGTCTCCAGTCCCCATGAGGGCGCCGCGAGCCCGGCCGCGAGGGACGGAAGACTCAACGCCGCATAGCTGATCACGTAGATGGCCGAGAAGACCTCCGAACGCGACTTCACGGTGGTGACCGCGCTGATCGCGCGGAGGTTGCCGTTGAACGTCAGGCCGGCACCCAGCCCTGCGACGACCGATCCGCCCACGTAAACGGCCGGCGAAGCAACAGCGATGGCCACCGCCAACCCGGACGCACCCAGAGCCAGGAGAACCGCCCCCAGCAAGGTGGCGAGCCGAGCCGCATGCCGAACGGACCACAACCCGCCCACGCTGTTGGCCACAAACAGCGCCGCGATGCTGAGCCCGCCCGCAGCGCCGAACCGCACATGCAGGACATTGCTCACCAGGGACGGAGTGAGCGCGAGGAACAGACCCGTGACGGACCACCCCGCGACGAGGGCGGAAACGAAGGCGAAGAACTCCGGCCGGGCTTCCCGAGGAACCCGGATTCTCGGTCGCAGCGACGCCGGTCCAACCGCTCGCGGGGCGCGCGTCTCAGGGATCGTGAGGACGACCGCGGCCAGAACGACGAAGGTCAGCGTCAGGACGGGAAAGACATACGCATCGGGACGTGGCGTCGACTGAACCAACAACCCCACCACTCCCGCACCGGCGGCCATGCCGATGCTCGTACCCACGGCTGTCATCGTGGGCCCCAGATGCGGACGTCGCTCGGGCGAGAGCTCGACCAGTCCGGCGGCAAGACCGCCCGTGGCCATCCCCGTGGCTATGCCCTGCACCACCCGGGCGATCACGAGGGAGACGACACCGTCGGCCGTCCAGAAGATCGCCGTACTGGCGGCCGCCACCAAAAGGGCGGCGACCAGCACGGGGCGGCGACCCAGATGGTCGCTCAGCGATCCGACCATCAGCAGGGCGCCGAGCAGACCCACGACATAGACCGCGAAGACCACCGTCAGCATCGTGACCGACAGGCCCCAACGCTCCCGGTACAGCGGGTAGATCGGTGACGGTGCGCTTGCCGTGGCCATCATCACCACATTGGCGCAGACCAGCACCGCGAAGGCCGGACCTCGTCCGAGACGACGCCCGGCGCGAGAACGACCCACACCTTTCATCACGTTGTCTTCTACGGCGTCCTGATCAGCTCGGCCAGGGAGCGCCGATGATGCGCTCGACCGTGGTTGTGCGACGGAAGCCGGGAACGAAGTGCTCCAGCACATCCGAATTCACGGTTCCGTTCGTGGTCTCCGGGCGGTACTTGAGCCCGTCGACGAAGGTCTGCAAAAACTCGTTCTTGAAGTCGCCCCGCGGATGGACGGCGGTGATCTCGTCCACCTGGCTGCGAACCAGCTCGTCCAGACCCAGGCCGAGCACGTCGGTCAGAACCCCGAAATTCGTGATGGCGATCTCCGGGCCCATCCGCCCGGGAATTCCCGGGGTCGTGTGCAGCGCGATCGCCGTCCACACCACGTCGGCGGCCGTGGTGGGGAAACCACGGTCGAGCATGAACTTACGTGCGTGGTCGGCTCCATCGACCTCGAAGCGCTGCTCTACGTCGGAAAACGGCGTCAAGAGGCCGGTGTCATGAAACATGGCGGACAGGTAGAGAAGCTCCGGGTCGGGCTCCAAGCCGAGCCTGCGAGCATGAATGACGCCGAAGACGAAAACGCGCCGGGAGTGATGGTAGATGAGGGGGCTGGTCATCTTCTGCATGAGGCGGGTGGCTTCGACGACCGCCGCCGTTTCAGGAATCTCTACCCCCGCGATGATCTCGCTCATGACCTCTGCGCCTTCCGATATCAGTGTGCTACGAATGGACGGTGCGTCCGTCTTTCACACTGCCAACCACCCGGCGTCCGGCGCCGCCTCGGTCCGGCCATGAGTCACCCGAATCCGGACAGGCGGGCAGCGGGGGTCTGGGCTCCGCCACGCATCGGGTCGCGATCCTCATCTATGACGGGGTCAAACTCCTGGACATCGCCGGCCCTGCGGAGGTGTTCGCGGAAGCGAACCGGCTCGGTGCCGACTACAAGATCGTGCTGGTGTCACCGACCGGTGCCGATGTCACCTCGTCCAACGGGATCCGGATCGCGGTCGACGCCGCCGCCGCCGCCACGGAGCCTGCGCCCGACACGTTCCTGGTGGCCGGTGCAGACCTCTACCCGCGCACACCTGTCCCCCGTGATCTGGTCGAGGCCGCGCGAACGCTGGCGGTGCGGGGCGGCCGGGTCGCGTCCATCTGCACCGGAGCATTCATCCTCGGCGCCGCCGGCCTCCTGGACGGCAAACGCGCGACCACGCACTGGAAGGTCGCACAGGAGCTCGCCGCCCGCTGCCGGGCAAGCCGCGTCGAGCCCGACGCGATCTACGTCCGTGACGGCACCACCTACACCTCGGCCGGCGTGACCGCCGGCATCGACCTGACACTGGCACTCGTCGAGGAGGATCATGGCCCTGATCTGACCCGCGACGTCGCCCGCGCCCTGGTGGTCTATTTGCAGCGTTCGGGCGGCCAGTCACAGTTCTCCGCCCCGCTGCAAGGACCGCCGCCCCGATCTCCCGCCCTCCGTAAAATCACCGACTTGGTGACGGCGAATCCCGCGGGAAACCACTCACTCGGCGAACTCGCCAAATCCCTCAGCGTGAGCCCTCGGCATCTCACGCGGCTCTTTCGCGAAGAGCTGTCCACCACGCCGGCCCGGTACGTGGAAATGATCCGGTTCGACATGGCGAAAGCTCTACTCGACCAGGGGCATACCGCGACTCAGACGGCCTCCCTTGCCGGATTCCCGAGCTACGAGAGCATGCGGAGGGTTTTCGCGAGGAACCTGTCGATCAGCCCCGCCGCCTATCAGCGCCGCTTCAGCACAGCGCGCCGAGCCAACGCGGAAGACCAGTAAGGCGAAGTATCACTGCACGGCCACCGATGCGTTACAGGCGGTTGCGCTGCCCGGGCGATTTGTTCCACACGAGGGGTACGGTCCACCGCATCCGGGACACCTCGCGCGACAGCACAGCCTTCCCAGACGAGCTCAGCGAGTACGGCCACCGCCTGGCCTGCTCACCAGAGCCCACCCCCGCGGGCCGACCTCGACCTGCCCAACCTGCCTGGCCACCGACCTCCGCACCATCGGAGCCACGGCACCCGACCACATCGCAGTACGCCAAGAAGCTGCACGATCAAGCGCGCGGCATGCGCCGGCGCGGCGACAAGGACCACGTCACCGAGACGTGCGAGGCGCGCCGGCCGCACGTCATCGTCCATGTCGCGACCGCCGCGGCCACCCTCGCCGACGTCGAGACCGTGCCCGCGCGGCACCACCGACCTCGCCGAGGTCGGCCGACATCATCCGATCAGGATCCTTGTTCGAATCACCCGTACTGCGCGTAGGGACCGGTGTCGAACAGATCGCGGATACGGGCCCGGACCGCGGCCAACCGCTGCGAGGAAACTACCGCTGCAGCCACAGGCTCCCTCAGCCCTGGAGGGGCTCGGCCGAAGACTCCACTCCCGAGCCTCCGCAGACAGCCAGTCCGACGTCGCACACAAGTTGACCTACTCTTCGGCAACGCGCAGTGCGCCGAGTGCGATGTGGTCTTCAGCGTCGCGGAAGCCGTCGTCGCCCGTTGGGGATGACGACCGCGCCCGCCAGCACCGGCAGGGCCACTTCCTACCTGTCGTCTTTTTCGCGGCCGTCTTCGAAGACGAAGAGTGGCTTGGCGCCACGTGCGGGTGTCTCGGCGAGCGCGATGGCTTCAGGGAAGCGTTCGAGCGGGAACGGCTGGCCCTGGGGGATGCTCAGCACTCCATCAGCGACGAGACTGCGAACCTCGGACAGCGCGTCCAGCGCCTCCTCAGGTGAGGCAGTGCCGAACCAGCGGTTCAGCCAGAAGCCACGGACTGCTTTGGTCTCGTAGATGACCGAGCGTGCCTGCAGCGGGATCGTCAGCGCTGCCGGGTCGGTCTGCCGATGGGTAGAGAGCGCGCCGTAGACCACGACCTCTCCTCCCGGAGCCAGTGCCTGGGATACCTGGGCACCCACGTGGCCCGCGACACAGTCGATTGCCTTGCCTACACCGGCCGGTCCTGCGATCTCAGCCACACGCTGCAACAGGTCCTCGTCCTCAGTGCAAATGACCTCGTCACCACCAAGGGCTTCGACCTCCTCAACGGCATCGCGCCGCCGCACGACATTGATCGTGCGAATACCCAGATGCTTGGCCAGCTGAATGACGAGCCGGCCGACGGTGGAGCCCGCTGCCGTCTGCAACAACCATTCACCCGGCTGTACGTCGAGTTCGCGTGTCACGAGGAGCAGCGCGGTCAACGGGTTGACCGCGAGTTGGCAGGCGTCGGAGTCGCTCAGATGATCGGGGACAGGCAGGAGCCTTCGTGTATCGGCAACAAGGTATTCCTGCCAAGTGCCGGCCACATGCGACCCGGGTACTGCCGGGATTGCAACGTTCACCACACGCTCGCCGATCTTTAGCCCCCCGGTTTCCGGCCCCAGGGCCTCAATACGGCCCACGCACTCCATGTGACCACCTACAGTGGGAAACCCGGGGGAGAAACCGTAACGGCCACGCAGCACGTGCAGATCGCTGGCGTGAATCGGAGTCGCCTTCACACGGATCAACGCCTGACCGGCTTCTGGCATGGGAACAGGCCGGGATTCCAGCCGCAGGACATCGATCGGCTCGCCGACCTTTCCGGCTACGAGCGCGCGCATGGATTGAGACATGAGTGACCTTTCGTCTCTCGACGCCCGACGAACTCGGCGGGCGTTCTGGTCAAGAACGATGCTGGTGCCGGAATCGTCGTCGGCGCCCAGGCTCCGGACCTTTCCTTCTCAATGGAACCGGCCCGTGCGCAGAGTGTCATCGGCGCCGGGTCCCCTCTGGGCCTTTATCGAATCACTCGGTATGATCACGTGAACGCGCTGGATTCGTAGAGCCTATTGAGGACCGGACGCCGCAGCGCACTACTCTGAGTTCCGATTACCGGAATATACCCGCCAGCAAGCATCCACGATTGGCTGATTCCGAGATATTCTTCCTTCCTGTCGCAGCAGAAATGAGTGGGACCGTTCAGTCGCGGTCGGCATCCGACGGGTCGGCGCAGTACTTCGCATACTCTGTCCCAGCGAAGTGCTCGCCCAGCTTCCGGGAGAAGTACCGGAGCATCGGCAGCGGACGGTGGTTCATCACAAGATGCTGCGTCTTCCCCTCTTCATTTTTATAGACGACAGCGATGTTGGCGATCGGCCTGCCGTCCACCGTCGCTGCGTAGTCCTCGACGAAGCCGTTCTCTCCGTACTTACCGAGGTGGATGAAGTCCTGGAATTCGTACAGAGTGCGGGCGTAGGACAGTATCGCGAAAACGTCCCTGGCTCCGTGGATGGTCCCGTTGAAGATCCCGGCTTCCAGCGTCACATCGTCGGCAAGATTGTCCAGCCAAGGGGGGTAGTAGTCCTTGCGCTGCCGCACCGGGTCGCCGCTGCCCAGATATGTCGGTGGCGTCTTGTAGATCATTTGCCAGCCTCCTGTATCGGTTGAACTTCCAACAGAATCGCTGGACGCAACAGGCGCTGTCCAACAAAAGTCATAGACTGCCGCCATCTCGCTGAGAGATACCTCGGGGGCTCGCTGAGGGATACTCGGAGGGTGGAACTGCGCCAGCTCGAGTACTTCGTCGCCGTCGCCGAGGAGGCCAACTTCACCCGTGCCGCCGCACGGGTGCACGTCGTCCAGTCCGCGGTCTCCACCACCATCAGGAACCTCGAGCGAGAACTCGGCACGCCGCTGCTGGAACGCACTCCCAAACGCGTGCTGCTCACCGATGCCGGTGCTGCCCTGCTCCCGCGCGCCCATGCCGCTCTCGACGCCGCCCGGGAGGCCGCAGACGCGGTGGCCGAGGTCCGCGGCGGACTGCGCGGCACACTGCGGCTGGGCGCGATAACCACGGTCGGGCTCATCGACCTTCCCGTTTTCCTCGGTGAATTCCACCGGCGTCATCCCGGCGTGTTCCTCCGAACCAGCGCCGCCCCATCCGGCTCTCAGGGCCTGCTCGAAGCCCTCCTCGAACGGCGGCTCGACCTCGCCTTCGTCTCAGGGCCCGGACCGCGCCCCACAGGCATCACGCTGACCGACCTCGCCACCTCGGTGCTCGACCTCGTCGTGCCGGCCGACCATCCGCTCGCGAAGCGCCGAACCGTGTCGATCACCGAACTGGCCGGCCTGGACTTCGTCGACTTCCCCGTGGGCTACAGCAACCGGACCGTTGCCGACCGGGCCTTCGATGCCGCCTCCGTCCCCCATCGCGTCGCCATCGAGATCACCGACCTCACCACCGGCGTGGCCTACGTCCAAAACGGCCTGGGCGTGGCACTGCTGCCACGGGTCGCTCTCGGCAAGGGTCAGGACGTCGCCACGCTGACCGTCGACGACGCCGACCTGGAATGGCAGTTCTCCTTGGCCGCTCCGTCCGAGCGGCCGCCCGGTGCTGCGGTACGTGCCATGATCGCGATGGCGCACGAGATCCTCTGGCGAGCGTGAGCATCGCCTCAAAGGGCTTTTTCACACTGTCGGTTGAGCGGATGCCTGACGGTACGGCGAGGCATGGTGTGGCCGGGAGCCAATGGAGGCCACGACGCATCCCAGGAGCGGTCGTCTCTGCAACACGGCGAACTACGCGGTCGCAGGTCTTCTCTGCTGTGACCGCGATGTGCAGTCAGCCGCGCGGCCACGTGCCGAGAGCGCGGGCAAGCCGGTCGCTCTGATCACAGCTGATCCCCTGGGCAAGTCGCATTCCACACCGCAGGCCCCAGTTCCTCGCGGTAGAGGATGCCGTGAAGGTTCCTGGCCGCCGGAGAGCGGGGGACGGCTCTGACAGGCTCCATGCGGCTGGCTGCACAACGGATGCTCCGACAACAGGGCCTCGTTGACCAAGGAGCCTTTCTCCGCAGGGCCCCGCCCAGATGAGCGCGTCGCCAAGTGCGTCTGCAGCGTCGGCGGGATGGTCGACGTTACCCGGTGCGGGCAGGAGGAGCAGGCGGGCGCGAGGATCCTGCACTCCCGGGGCGGCCGGATCACTCTGGGAGCACTGTCGATCAGTTCTCGCCAGAACAGGCCGGGTCGACCTGGTGTCCATCCGCCGTGACGAGGTGGCCGAGGCGGTCCCAGGAAGGATGCGTGGAAGCGCTCCGCCCCTGCGTCCTCGGCGAGATTGCGCCCCAGCACGACAGCGCTCCGCACGTCCTTGCGGGTTGAGGTCAGCCACTTCCGGGTGAGTGACACATGAGCGAAAGCTGCGTGTCCGCCCGAGATAAATGGCGTTGCTCGGGTATTCATTTCCCCGCCAGGCCACAAGCTCACTTCTACAAAAAGGGACGCGCGCGGAATGGGAGACAAGCGCAGGACTGCCGCAGCACTGGCGGCCACAGCCATCATGGCGGCCGCCGGGGTTGGCACAGCAGAAGCTCAGACCCAGCCGGAGGCTGGAAATACAGCGCAGCTCGTCAGCGCTCAGTCGACGCCAGCGAAGCCAAAGCACTGTTACGACCTCGACTCTACAGGGAGTGAGAGGTCGTCCGCGTACGCCAGTTACGTCGCGCTGGTGTGTGACGGCAAGGTGTACGTCTTGTCCATCAATGCGGCGACCGCACCGCCTTCACCTGTTGGTACTTGGCAGTCCGTGGGAGGCCCCTCCGACGTTGTCAATGCCACACTGGCATCTAATACCGACGACGTCCAAGGCGGCCCGGTATTCGTCACCGTATTGACTAGGAAGGGGCAGGTGTGGCAGGGCGTATGTCCCAGTACTTTGCCACTCGGGCCGTGCACCTTCACCCAGCTGCCCAATCCGCCTCAGTAATCCGGGGCCAACGCCCGTCGGCGGGCTCGTTGTAGCGTAGTTGATTCCCGGTGAGACATTCAGCAACGACGAGGCCCCTGGAGAGGATTCCAGGGGCCTCGGGTGCCGACAGGGCTGTCACTCATACTCGCGGAGTAGGTCCTCGATGCGCCGGTTGGCACCCTCTTGCCGCCTGGCCAGACACTTCGCGTAGCGAGTCAGCAGGACCTCGACAATGTTCCCGGCACGCTCAGTGACCTCAATCTGGTCGACGCCCGCGTTGAGCCGCGTCGAGAGCGCCGAGTGCCGAAGGTCGAGGAACAGCGGGCCCTCGCTTGACGAGCTCAGCGGCTTACCCGAAGAGCTTCTCGACGCGGACAACGTCGCAGTGATCTGTGACGAGACTGAAGGCATCTGCTATTACGCCGACTTCGGCCGCCTCGACGCCACCAAGGACGCCTGGGTCGACCAGTACTCCCACGCGCAGATGGCACTGGACAAGGATGTCCTGCAAGTAGCCTCGACACTCAACAGGGCGCTCGGAGTCGGGTACTCGGTCGCCAAGCAGTTGCCGAGCAGCCCCGACCTCGAAGGAGCGTATGAGCGGGCGAAGACATGGTTCGGCGGCCCGCTGTCCGACGGCGTGTACTTGCTGCGGGTCACGCTCCGACAGGACCTCGGCGTCGAGGTCGACCCCCACTTCGGGCAGACCCGTATACAGATGCTCACCGACCTCGAAAGCGCGCGGAACAACCTCGAGCGCCTGCTCGCGGCAGAACGAGACCAGGCCGCCGGATCTGATTGACAGGTAGCGCAAACGACAAGGCCCCTTGGGGGATGCCAGGGGCCTCGGACACGTTCAGGTGGTGTCATTCGTACTCGCGAAGCAGGTCTTCGACACGCCGGTTGGCCACGTCCTGGCGCCCGTCGAGGCATTTCGCGTAGCGGGTCAGCACGACCTCAACGCTGATCCCGGCGCGCTCAGCCACCTCGGTGGGATCAACGCCCGTGTTGAGCCACGTCGAGAGAGCCGAGTGCCGAAGGTCGTAGGGGCAACTGGCAGGCCGCGAGGCCGGCGCGGCCGGGGGCAGCGCGAGATGCCGGGCCTCCTGCCACACGCGGTAGTACGTCGATGACGGAACCACGGCGCCGTTCTCAGAGAAGAAGAGTCGCCCGTCTTCGACCGTACCGAAGGCGTTGAGGTGTTCCGAAGCACGACAACGAGCTGGGGCGGGATGGGGCATGCGCCGGACGTCCTCGCTCGGCCGATTCTTCAGCCGGCGGTCGTCGTGGGTCTCCCCCGAGTCGGTCCACTGCTTGCCGACTGAGGGGCGCGTCCGATGGAGCAGAGCCGAACCCCAGCCGTTCTCGGAAAGGCTCTTGGATGCTCTGGACGGAAGCGGGCCGCATGTACGCAGCCATGTGCCGAAAGATGCCGGCGTGGATGATCGAGACGCCGCGGTCCGTGGCGGCTCGCTCCGCTGCCGCGACCAAAGCTGACCCCACCCCGCAGCCACGATGGAGACGGCACCTGCTTGTATCCCCCCAACCTGCAGCAGCCACAACGAGGTTGCCCAGCTCCTGTCACCGCTCGAGGCCATCCCACCCATCCGCGACCGGGTCGGCCGGCCACGCTGCAGAGCGGCTTCACTTCGCCATTGAGCTCCTCACCCGAAGTCTCTTTGCCCCACCTACTGCAGGGAGTCCTGTGGGCCGTCTGTGCGCCGTCAGACCGGGCGTTGAGAGGGTTCGCGGAAGCCTGATCGACCTGACGGCTACAGCCTCTCCGCTACGGGAGCGGATCGTCGGCCGCAGGTGTCCGGGGAGCCGATCCACGCCACGTTCAAGGGCACGGGACGAGGTGCATGCGGCGGCCTTCGTTCTGGTTCACCTCGAGTCGACAAAGGGATACGACCTTGAGATTATTGAGCGTAACCGGAAGGTCACTCTCCGCTGAACAGTGACCACCATCGAATGCGGGGCCCATGCACAGGGGGCCGCCCGGGGACTCTCCCGGCCTCACGGCACCGAGCGGTGAGACCGCGCCACTCAGGCGTGGAACCGCATCTTCATCCACGCCTGTCCCATTGCGTTCAAGCCTCTCGGCCATGCATTCGATTCCGTATGTCCCGAACGAAAGGCAGAACAGTGAACGGACGTACTCGCCTTACTGCGCTGGCACCCCTGGCGGTGTCCTCGCTGGCACTCGGCTCGGTGCTCTTCACCGCTGGTTCCGCTCAGGCGGTCGCACCTTCAGCCACATGCCACGTGGCACAAACCGCCAACTCCCCCTCGTTCTCGGTCATCGGGCAGGGGCTCACGCCAGGGGCCGCCGTGAAGATCCAGCAGGGCAACGCGTCTCTCACCCTGCGTGCTGGGGCTGACGGAGGCCTCCAGGGCACCCTGTCGGTCGCCCCCCAGGGCGGCCCCGTGACCATGCAGGAAGAGGGCGGACCGATGCTCTCATGCGGCACGGTCGGCCAGGCCCAGCAGTCGGAAGCCCAGGACCAGTACAAGAAGGGCTACCTGGACGGCTTCACCGCCGCCAAGGCAACCTGCAAGGCGCAGCCGAAGCAGGGCGTGACCGCACTGGACCCCAACTATGAGAAGGGCTTCAACGCGGGCGCGGCCGCCGCGATAGCCAAGTACTGCTGAGGACTGGCAAGTCCTCCAGAACCGGCGGTGGATCCACACATCCGCTGACGCACGGCCAGCCGAATGGCCCGCTAGCGCAGCCCTCCAGCGCTAGCGGGCCTGTCGCCCCGTCGGCTGTCCTGGAAGGGCGGCCAGTTGAACCGGCGGGAGGTGCGGGCTGAATCCGTTTCCCGTCCCGCATCTCCAACTGAGGGGCCTCGCGTTTTTCGGACAGGGTCTGGCCGAGCAATTCATGCCGTGAGTTGCAATTCCTGGAACTCGGCGTGCACTTCGCCCGGGGGGCGGTAGCCCACTGCCGAGTGCAGACGTTTGCGATTG
>NZ_JBVHHL010000099.1:0-16004 GCF_055561075.1 Streptomyces sp. NPDC022910 | reverse complement strand
CCCCCCGGGCGAAGTGCACGCCGAGTTCCAGGAATTGCAACTCACGGCATGAATTGCTCGGCCAGACCCTGTCCGAAAAACGCGAGGCCCCTCAGCCTGCATGATGGCTGGTCACCATTCCATTCCCGCGTGGTCGGAGTCCTGACATCCCCCTCAGCAGCCCCCAACGCCCCCCGACCGAACAGAAGAAGAGGGTGGGGGAGGAGGCGGGGCGGGTGCGGGCGGCTTCGGGGGATCGGAGCGCTCCCAGGCTGGTTGCGCCGGGTGTCGCCGCGAGTGCCCCTGCCAGGTGGCAGGGGCACTCGCGGGTCGGGCACGCTGGGGTCAGCTCAGGCGCCCGCCGATGCCGTCTTCGGCGGCGATCTCTGCGATGCGGTCGAGGTCGACGGCGGTGAGGACGAGGTCGGCGGCGATGCAGGAGAACTTCGACGCCAACGTCGCCATCGCCGGCAAACTCACCGAGCTCGCCGAGAGCAAGGGGGCCGCCCTTTCGCAGCTGGCCCTGGCCTGGCTGCTCGCGAAGAAGCCCTAGTCGACCCGCCGGGTTCTCGCCGACGCGGCCCAGGCGATCGCGGAGCGGCTGCGCTCGCCCGGCGACCGGCTGTGGCAGCTGGTCCTGGACGGCGAGGACCTGCGCAGCGTGATGGTCTCGGCCACCGCCTCCGCCGGCAAGCTGCTCGTGACGTCACTGAGAGAGGAGATGACCGCCCGGCGGCCGTCGTTCGCCCACTCGCCACTCCCGCTGGAGCCGCAGGACGTGGCCGTCATCTTTCCCGGCGGTGCCCCTTCGGCGCTGTACGAGCCGCGCAACCAGGCCGCCGCCCGGGCACTGAGGCGGTACTGGGCCTGCGCAGCATCGACTTCGCCGCCGCCCTGGCCGAGGCGGACCCCGCCGTGCTGTCCGGCGCGCTACGCTCGCGGCTCGGTGAGTATTTCAAGGAACTCGCCCGCACGCACGGCCGGAAGCTCACCGAGGCGGAGAGCAGACTCGTGCACGAGACCGCCCCGCAGGAGGAGACGTCCGCCGTCTCGGTCCCGGCCGAAGGAATCCGCGTGACGAAGGCGGCCCCGCGCTCTGACGACTCTCTGGCGTCGGTACTGAAGCGATGGAGAGTGGCAGAGATTGCGGCGAAGGAATACCTCAACCACCTCGGCTGGACGCTGCGCGACGTCAGCGGACAGAACGTCGGATACGACCTCGAGGGAGCGGATCCGCAGGGCAAACCCGTACGGATCGAGGTCAAGAAGGTGGACCGGCCCGATGCACGGTTCGCCATGACCAACAACGAGAGGTCCCTCATGTTGATGGAACCGGGCGGCTATCTGCTCGCCATCGTGGTTGGCGACGGCCGCCACGCCCAGCTGATGCTGCTCGATCCCTCGCGGGACGACCTGCCGAAGGAGCGTGTCTGCCGCCGCTGGGACTGGGAGTTCACCGACTGGTCACGGTTCGCCGAAACGGTCGCCAGCGCCTGACGTCTCCGAGGCCGGAGGCCGGCGCTCTTCGCCTTCCTCGCCCGGATCACCGCCGAGGGCGATGCGAAGCAGGACCTGACCGAAGCCATCACGGCGGCTGGCGGCCCCATGGGCGCCGCAAACCGAGGAACTGGCGGCACAGCTGCGGCACAGCTGCGGCACCGGCGGCGAGGCCCTGCACACCTGGGCGTTTTCCGATGATGCCGACGACCGTCGGCTCCTGCGCGAGGGGACCGCCCGTTCGGGTGCCGTCATCCTGGGCCGCCGACTCTTCGACGTGGTCGACGGGCCGTACGGCTGGGACGACACGTCCGGCTACGGCGCCGGCGAGGTCGGCAAGCCCGCGTTCGTCGTCGTGACGAGCTCGCCGCCGAAGTCGGCGCTGCTCACCGACCTCGACTGGACGCCGGCGCCGCCGGCTGAACCCGAAAGCGCACATGCTTCACCACCGGCAGAGCTCGTGCGCTACCGCGGCTCGGCCGCGTCTGTCATCGGCCCGAGGTCGCGCACCAGCCGTACCTCGGTCTCCCCGATGGCCACGTCGTGGCCGGCCTCACAGCGGACAGCCGGGACGAGCAGGGCACCGCAGTCGGCGTGCACGAGATCGACCCCGCGTGGCCCACCATTCGCCGCCTGCCCCCACCGCATCAGCGCGACGAAGAGCGGGAACAGGGCGCGACCCCGGTCGGTCAGCACGTACTCGTGACGGGTGCGCGCGCCCGGCTCGCGGTACGGCCGTCGCTCCATCAGCCCGTCGGCCACCAGCTGCCGCAGCCGTTTGGCGGCCACCGTCTCCGCGAGCCCGGTGCGTCGGACCAGGTCGTCGAAACGGCGCCCCCCGTAGAACGCCTCCCGCACCAGCATCATCGCCGACCGGGTGCCGATCAAGTCCAGTGACCGTTCGACGGCGCACCACCCGGTCGCGGTCCAGGCGTCCCGGTCGGAGAATTCGCCCGCGCGGGTGAACACGGAGTCATCGCCATTCAGGTCAACGGTTTCCATGGGCCCATCCTACTCTGGCTAGCTTTTGAAGCAGCCAGAGTGCTAGGTTCCTGGCTATGCCAAGCAGCAGTCAGCCTTCCGGTGCGAGCACCGCAGCCAGCCGCCCCGAGGCTCCCCGCACCTCCGTCGCCGTCGGGCCCGCAACCGCGCCGGCGGGTGCGCCCTCCCGCCCCTGGCCCGGTGTGCTCACCGTGTGCCTCGGCGTGATGATGGCCTTCGTCAACGTGTCTTCCACGATCTCCGCGCTGGCCGCCATCCAGCGGGATCTGCATCCGTCAACGAGCGCACTGGTCTGGGTGACGAGCGCCTACTCCCTGGTCGTCGTCACCCTGGTGATGTCCGCCGGGACGCTCGCCGACCTGGTAGGACGCCGTGCGGTCTTCCTCGGCGGGGCCGCGGTGTTCACTGCCGGCAGCCTGATCGCGTTGGCCTCGGACAGCTCGGGCCTGCTGATCACGGCACAAGCGGTGATGGGCATCGGCGGCGCGGCTGTGCTCCCGTCCAGCCTGTCGCTCGTCAGCCACTCGTTCATCGATCCGCACGAACGGACCAAGGCGATCAGCGCGTGGGCCAGTTGCTCCGGGGTCGGCCTGGCCGTCGGGCCGATCGGCGCGGGCCTGCTCCTGGGCAGCTTCTCGTGGCATTCGGTGTATCTGATCAACGTGGTGATCGGCGGCACAGCCGTGGTCCTGACGCCGCTTCTGGTGACCGAGTCCAAGCACCCGACGCGACAGCTCGACCTGGTCGGCGTCCCGCTGTGCACCGTGGCGATCGCATCGGCGACCTACGCGATCATCGAGGGCGGTTCGGCCGGTTACACATCCGGCCGGATCATCGCGATGTACGTCGTCTTCGCGGTATCACTCGTGCTGTTCCTGATCACTGAGGCGCGCCACCACGACCCCATGCTGGATCTGCGGCTGTTCCGCAACCGGTCCTACGCATCGGTGATGGGCATCGGGACGGTGACCATGTTCGGCTTCGTCGGCATCGCCCTGCTCGCCGTGCTGTACATGGAGCGCGTACAGCAGCTGTCCGCGTTGGCCACCGGCGTCCGGCTGCTGGCGATGTTCGCCACCTACATCGGGGTCAGCGCGATTGCCGGACGTCTCGTCCAAAGAGTCGGATTCACGCTCATCCTGACAGCGGGGCTCGTGATGCTGGGCGCCGGAGCGCTGGCGCTGCTGGCCATCGGTCCTTTCACCGGCTACGGCGCGATGTGGCCCGGCCTGCTCATCGCGGGCATCGGATCGGCACTACTGACGGCGCCCTCCACCGCCGCCGCGGTCAACAGCGTTCCACGCCTGCAAGCGGGCATGGCCAGCGCGTCCGTCAACATGTTCCGCCAGCTCGGCGCAGTCCTCGGCCCCAGCGTGCTGGGAACCATCGTCACTACCCGATTCCCCCGCTACCTGGAACAGCAATTGTCCTCCGCGGGCGTGCCCGGCCCGGATGTCGCACACATCACCGCCGGCGCCGTCCACGGCGGCACGACAGCCGAGCTGCCGCCCGCGATCGCCCATACCGTTGAGAACTCCGCGGCCCGCGCTTTCACTGACGCCGTCCACCTCGGGCTGCTCGTCGGCGGCATCACCCTGCTCGCCATGGCGGTCCCCGCGGCCGTCTTCGTGCGCCACCGCAACGAGCCGGTCGTCCAGTAGTGCTTCGTCAGGTTCTGGTTGTGATACCTGGCGGTTGCTCGGAGCCCGACGGCCCGCCGGAACCTGGGTTTCGGCGGGCCGTCGGGAGGTCAGACCTCGGGCCTCAGCACGGACGGATCAGCACAGGCAGGGATCCGTACCCCAGCCCAGGCCGAGCACGTCCTCGTCCCGCAGCGCACCGGAGGAGGCCTGCTCCTCGTCCACATCGCCGAGGAGGTACTCGCCCCAGCCGTCACCGGCTTTGGCCCGGCCGATCTGGAGGGCACCGGTGCTGTGCCGGCCGGCAGGGAGGCTCGCGGTCGCCTCGGCGTTCGTGTAGCCGTCGAGGTAGAGCTTGATCGTGTCGGTCCCGTCGTCGTAGATCACGGCGAGACGATGGCCCTGGCCCTCGCCGCCGTCCGCGCGGCGACGGCCCGCCCGTGTTGGCCGGTGTGCCTATGGCGGACGTCCAGGAGTCGCTGAACGACCTCATCACGACGGAGGCCGTGATCGCCGCTGCCGGGCGCCGCCATGGACGCAGTTCGAGTTTGCGTGTTCGACGGCGATCCGCTGGCAGGACTGGCGGCGCTTGGCCCGCCGCCAGCCGACTGTTCGGCGATCGCTCCTTCGCCGAGGTTCTTCGGCTTGCGGGCGGAACGCTCACCTGGTCGGGGAACTCGTCGGCAAGTCCCCGGAAGCCTTCCTCGACCTCGGCTTTCACGCGTGGGTAGAGCCGGAACTGTTCAGCGATGCCCTCGGCGCGCATCGCGGTCTGGTCGTGCATCCGACCCGGCCGCACCGCCCCGCACCACAGGGTGCGTCCTTGGCGTTGCTGATGGTGGTGGTCTTGATCGTGTGCTGCTTGCGCTTGCCGGAGACGAAGACGGCCCGTCCGGGGCGTCCGACCTTCGGCCGACGGACCTGGGTTTCGGTGCCGTCGATGCGCCGTGCGACGTTTTCGGGCTCGGCGTCGGTGAACACGTCGGCCAGGGTGCGCAGGCGCAGGCCCGGTCGTTGCGGGACGGCGAACCCGCGTTCGGCCAGCAGCGGCCTGATCTCGCCGATTGCCCGGCCGATCGTGGAGGACCCGACCTGGTAGACCACGCCCATGGCCTCGTGAGTCAAACCGGTGCGCAGGTGGACCAGGGTGACCAGCAGTCGGTCGGTGAACACCAACGCGTATTTTGGCCCGGCGCCGGCCTCGCGCCGCCGGTTGCTGCGGCGCCGCTGGCGGGGTCCGGACTCGCAACGCGCCTCCCACTGCGGCGCGAGTTCGGTGACGAGCTCGCCAAGGTGTTCCCGTGACAGCCCGCAGAACGCGTAATGGGACATGCCGAGCGGACCTGACCAAGGTTCACACCTCGACAACCTAGTGGGCCACCAGCACGTCACCGCCTGCGTGAAGACGCGGTCAGGCGGGCTGCCACAGCTCGACCCGATTGCCCTCAGGATCGGTGACCCAGCCGAATCGACCGACACCCTCCATGTCCTGCGTTTCTTTGGCCACGTTCGCTCCCTTGGCGCGCAATTGCGCGAGCATCGCATCCAGGTCGCGGACCCGGAAGTTGAGCATGGTTTGCTGGGCACGGGACCCGAAGTAGTCGGTCTCGGACTCGAACGTCGCGAACACCGTCAGCCCGGCTGTCTGACGCCACAGGCCGTTCTCATCGGCATCCAGGCCTAGGAAATCGCGATACCACGCGCTCAGGGCCGCCGGGTCGGCGGCCCGCATGAAGTAGCCACCGATTCCAAGTACACGTTCCATGCCGCCATCTTGGCAGGACGGCGATCGGGCGTGCTGGGATCACACCATCGCCCGCTTCATCCCCCGTCTCAACCGGGGGGAACTCGTAAGCATCCGGGTGTCACTCGTTCGTCGCAGGCCACCGCGAGTACCACGGCCTCGCTGGTGCGGGCCGGGCGGGTGAGCGATTGCTCAGACCGGATAGGGGTTGTAGCAGCCCAGGGCAGGGCGATACAGCACCTGCCAGGTGCGCGCATCGATGACACCGCTCTCCGGCAGGCCGTGGCAACCCTGAATCCACGCGATCTTCTTCAGCATGACAGAGCCAAAGACCCCGTCGAGACTGAGCTTCGGCGGCTGGCCTCCCCACATGTTGCTCAGGCATTGAGCCTGCTTGACCGCCGCACCGGTTTGACCGTATGTAAGCGTGGGCCGAAACGCCGATGGGATATAGGAACACGCCGTCGAATCGGCTGCGGCGACCTGTGGGACAGCCAGAGCCAGCGATGCGGCCGTACACAGCGCCGCGCCCAAGGTGACCAGTTTGCGCTGTCTCATCCCGCTCCTTTCGGCCCGGCCGCTTGATGGGTTCCCCCCACATCCACAGGATCATCCGGGCAGCCCCAGCCCGCATCCGGACCCCGGGTCGGCGCAGGCTGGTCACCTTTACCACGGCCTGCCGGGTCGTACCAGCCGCAACCTCCACGACCAGCCCCCGCATGAGGCGGTGCCGCTGCCTGTCGGGCAGTCAGGCGTGGCGTGGCTGCCCGACAGCAGGGTTTGCTCGGTCGGCCTGCGCGCTCGGCTCAGGCCGCGCTGTTGCGTAGTTCCGTGAGGGTCGCCGCGGTCAGCGGTCGAGGGCTGTGGTCCGGGTCGACGAGGACGACGGTGCAGGCGGCGGCGTGGGTGAGGGCTGTGGTGAAGCTGCCGTCGGCGAACTGGGTGAGCGGGCCGCGCGGGGAGCGTCCGACGGCGACGGTGCCGGCGTGGACGTCGGCGGCGTGCCGGGCGAGGGCCCGCCCGGCGGCGGCGTGGTCGCCGACGCTGGTGAGGATCTGTCCGGTGGCGGCGATGCCGTGGGCGGCGAGGCGGTCGAGGTGGGCCGTGACGGCGGCACGGGCCTGATCGGTGTCCTCGGTGTCGACGGCCTGTTCCTCGACGACGGCGGTCTGCTGGACGTGGACCACCTCCAGGGGGCTGCCGGTGTCGCGGGCGAGCAGTGCCGCGGTGTCGACGATGACGGCGGCCCGTTCGTGGGCGCCGACGGCGACGATGAGCGGAGGCAGTCCGGTGTCGGCCGGGGTGCCGACGGGGGTGAACGTGGGGGTGACCGGCTGGTCCTCGCCGGTGTGCTGCTCGGCCTGGCGGAGCAGTCGGTGGCCGCTCGCCAGGACCGGGATGGCCAGGACGAAGGTGGCGGCGCCCAGGTAGAAGGGGGCGCTGAGGTCGGCGGCGTCGGCGAGCTTGCCCGCGGCGTAGGGGGCGAGCCCGCCGCCGATGAAGCGCAGGAACCCGTAGGCGGAGGAGGCCACGGGGCGCTCCACCGGGGAGACGAGCATGACGGCCTGGGTGGTGAGGGTGTTGTTGATGCCGATGAAGGCGCCGCTGACGATGACCGTCACGATCACCACGGTCGGGTTGGAGACGCCGGCGGCGATGACGGCCATCACGATCCCGAGGCCGAGCAGGTTGGCGTAGAGCACGGGGGCGGTGCCGTAGCGGGCCTGCAGGCGCGGGGCGAAGAACACGCTGAAGGCGGCGACGAGCAGCCCCCAGCCGGTGAAGACCAGGCCGAGCTGATGCGCGTTCAGTTCCATCGGGTAGGGGGCGTAGCCGAGCATGGTGAAGAAGCCCCAGTTGTACAGCAGGGCCATGATGCCCATCGTCAGCAGTCCTCGGTGACGCAGCGCCTTGAGCGGGGCGAGCGGTGAGGTGGGGCGGGCGGGCTTCGGCAGGGAGGGAACGAAGGCGACGGTGGCGGCCAGGGCGATGGCCATGAGGACTGCGACGCCGAAGAAGGGACCGCGCCAGCTGATGCCGCCCAACTCGCCGCCGAGCAGCGGGCCTACGGCGATGCCGAGGCCGAGGGCCGTCTCGTACAGGATGATCGCGCCGCCGAAACCGCCGCTCGCGGAGGCGACGATGACGGCCAGGGAGGTGGCGATGAAGAGGGCGTTGCCCAGCCCCCACCCGGCGCGGAACCCGACGATGCCGTTGATGGAGCCGGAGGTGCCGGCCAGTGCGGCGAAGACGACGATGACGGCGAGGCCTATGACCAGGGTGCGTTTGGCGCCGAAGCGGCTGGAGAACCAGCCGACGATCAGCATGGCCACGGCGGTCACGATCAGGTAGCTGGTGAACAGCAGGGAGACCTGGCTGGGCGAGGCGTGCAGGCTCTCGGCCAGGGCGGGCAGGATCGGATCGACCAGTCCGATGCCCATGAACGAGATGACGCAGGCGAACGCGACGGCCCAGACTGCCTTGGGCTGCTTGAACGGGCTCGCGGCCGTCCCGTGCGATGCACTCATATGAGGTTCTCTCTCAGCGATGTCGTGAAGTGCGTTGGCGTGAAGTGCGTTGGCGTGAAGTGCGTTGTCGTGAGTTGCGTTGGCGTGAAGTGGGAGGCAGATCAGGAACGGGCATGACGGGCCTGACGGTCCTGGATCGCGCGGGCCAAGGCCGGCAGCGCGACGTTCACCGCACCCTGCTCAGGACCGGTCAGCTCCTCGACCAACTGCCGCAGGGCGTCAGCGTGCTCGACGCGCCGCTGCCGGAACAGGTCGAGGCCGGCGTCGGTGGCTTCCACCAGTACGCCCCGGCCGTCGCTGCTGTCGGCGACGCGCCGCACCAGGCCCGCGCGCTCCATGCGGGTGACGAGCTGGGTCATGTTCGGCTGGGAGGCGCGTTCGGCCCGGGCCAGTTCGGTCAGCCGATGGGGGCCCTCGCGGCTCAGACGGGCCAGTGCGGAGGCGGCCGCGACGCTCAGGCCGCCGGTGGTGGAGCTGTAACGCACGTACCGGACCAGCTGCTCCACGGCGATGATCAGGTCTTCGGGGGGCGCCTGGGGGACCGCTTCCATGTCCATAACCTGCTTATGCATAAGCGCATTATGCATCTAGGTGTAATGGGAAACAATATGCAGGGCCGGGAACCGGCCAGTCGGACGCCGATCGGGCATGCGGGCCGCGCCTTGCGGAATAGACAGACGACCACGGCCTCCGCTCCGGTGAGGTGCACCTCGCTTCGGTCGCCACGCCGGATAGTCGCTTGCACTCGCATCACGGGACACGAGAATCGGCGGGTGCAGATCCTGTCATTTCCCGAAGAAGCCGTCCCCTCCGAGCTGCGCGTGCAGGTGCGCGCGTTGCAGGAGCAGGCGTGGCCGTCCGCTCGAGGCTCGGGCGAGCCCGTCGCAGGGCCGGTTCATGATCCCGCGCTGCGGCCGTCGTCCTTGCTGCTCGTGAGCGAGGGAACGGTGCTGGCCGCCCTGGACATCCTGTCCAAGACGATCAGCCACTCCGGCGGTCAGTACACGGCCGGTGGGCTGAGCACCGTGGTGACGCGGTGGGATCTGCGCGGCCGCGGGTACGGACGGCACCTGGTGAGGGCGGCCAGGGAGGTGATGGCCGCGCGGCGCCTGGACCTGGGGCTGTTCACCTGCAACCGGCCGCTGCAGCCGTTCTATGAGAGCGCAGGCTGGCGGCAGCTTCCCGGTGCGGTGCTGGTCGGGGGGACACCCGAGGCGCCTTTCCCCAGCGACCGGCCCGGCTTCGACAAGGTGACCATGGCCGCGTTCTTCTCGGCAGGGAGCCGGCGGGGGGAGGCGTCCTTCCACCACAGTCGCATCGAGCTGTATCCGGGGGACATCGACATGCTCTGGTGACACGAGGATGTCCGGGTCCGCCGAACGCATCCGGGGCCCGGTGCGTCAACGGAGTGATCCGCCGGTTACGCATCCGCTGGGAGATCCGCGACGACATCCGCGACGACATCCACGAGGCCTTCCTCAGCCTGGCCTGCGGGCTCGGGCAGCTGAACCGGCAAGCGGAGCGGCCACAAGCAGCCCTCCGCCCCGACCGACGCCCACGTCAGCCACTCGTGCACGGCGTCAGCCTCGGTGGACGACGGGCACCCACGGGGCCGCCAGGGCCCGGCCGACGACAGGCAAGCGGGATCGATCAGCCCAGCGACGCAGTTGCCGCGCGCAGGTCCTCCAGGGCTGCCAGTGCATGTGGCGCGAGCCCTTCAGTGTCATCACGATCGCTTTCGGACCACTGGGCGTAGCCCCGCTTGAACGCGAGGACTCCCAGCTCGCCCGCGAGATGCGCAGTCGGGTCGGGGACACCGCGGGCGATGAGCGCGGCTGTCATGGCGGCCGCGAGACCGACGCTCTTGAGGGCGTCGCGCTCCTGAAGTTCGGTGCTGGCTGCCACGGCTGCTTTGAGCCGGGGACCGAGTTCGCGGTTCGCCAGCCCCATGGCGCTCGATGCGCGCTCGAGACCGGCCGCCACCGCCTGAAGCGGACTGGCGCTCGCAGGCGCCTCGGTGATGCCGTCGGCGAGCAGCCTGCTGAGCGTCTCCTGGCCGGCGACCAGTAGCTCGCGCTTGTCGGAGAAGTGCCGGAAGAAGGTGCTCTTGGTGACGCCGGCGCGCTCGGCGATCTGCGCCACCGTGGTGGCGTCGTACCCCTGCTCGGTGAACAGGTCGACGGCCGCAACGACGAGTCGCTGGGTCGCCCCTGGTTGCCATCTGACCATGAGGCCAGCATAGGTGATGGGACACCTGTCCCGTCACCGTGTAGGGTCAGTGATGGGACAACAGTCCCATCACTTTCAGGGAGCGCTCATGCACGTTTTCATCACCGGCGGTACCGGCACCATCGGCTCCGCCGTCGTCGCCGAACTGCTCGGCAACGGCCACACCGTTCTCGCACTGGCTCGCTCGGACGGCTCCGCGCAGGCCCTTGAGAGCGCTGGTGCCAAGGTGCTGCGAGGAGATCTGGCGGACCTCGACGTCCTGCGGTCCGGCGCTGCGCAGTCCGACGGCGTGATCAGTCTGGCGTTCGGACGCGACTACAGCAGTCCTGATGCGCTCACGCAGGCCATAGCCGAGGAGAGCGCCGCCCTCGCCGCGCTGGGGCAGGAACTCATCGGAAGCGACCGCCCGATCGTCACGGTCTCGGGTACGCCCTGGGTGCCGGGGCGCGCCTCCACCGAGGCCGATCCGCTGCCGACCGACGGACCGGTGGGTGGTCGAGGCCGTTCGGTCACAGCGCTGCTGGATCTCGCCTCGCGCGGTCTGCGCAGCATGGCGGTCCGCATGCCGCGCACGGTCCACAACGAGGGCCAAGGCGGATTCGCCGGCCTGTTGGTCGATGCAGCGCGCCGCACCGGGGTGTCCGGTTACCCGGGCGACGGCACCCAGCGCTGGCCGGCTGTGCACGCGCTCGACGCAGCGGTCCTGTTCCGTCTGGTCCTTGAGTCGGCACCGGCCGGGACGTCCTGGCAGGCCGTCGGCGACGAGGGCGACGCGGTGCGGGACATCGCGACAGTCATCGGTCGGCGACTGGGCCTGCCGGTCGAGAAGGTTCCGCAGGAATACTTCGGCCCGTTCGGCCCGATCTTCGCCATGGACCAGCCGGCGTCCAGCGCCCACACCCGCGATGCCCTCGGGTGGCAGCCGACGCACTCCGGCCTCCTCGAGGACTTGGAGAACATTCAGCCCTGAGGCGTTTCGACGGAACACGGCCCGAGCAACGCACACGCGCGCGGGGGACCCTCCGTCCGGTGGCTGTGTACCGGCTCTGGGCCACTTCGTGTGGTCGCGTGACTCTCGGTTACGCCAACAGGACTCGTTTGCGCAGGAGATCGAATCCTGCGCGGCCGAACATCTGGCGCTTGAGCTCGCGTTCGAGGTGTTGGGCGAAGCTCCGGAGGCTGGGCAGTTCGGTGGTGGAGGTAGCCGCTTCGATCCAGGCCGGCAACTGGTCACCCTGGAGGTGAGCGACCATGTGCCCGAAGGAGCGCACGTGCTCGGCAAGTGCCGTCAGCTCGGGGCAATTGGCCAGGACGGCTTTGAGCTGGAGCCGGTCGCCTTCGGGTAGGGCCTCGGGGTGGGTGAGGATCCAGCGCGCAACGGTCCGGGCTGACGGCGGGCGGGGCCGACCGGTTGGGGTTTGCCGCGAAGCGTCCTGCTGACGTAGGCAGGGACACTGGCGTAGCCGCGGGGATAGCCCTGTTCCCTGATCTCGCAGACGAACTTCCGCACCCGCAACGGCACCATGACGAACTTGCCCTCCGCCAGCAGATCACGAGGGAATCGCAGGTAGGAGCCGTGCATTCGCCCCGACCAGCACCCGCACCCCGGACAGGCCGCCCGCCCTGCGGTCGACGGGGCCTCGACCCGGACGACCGTGTCGATCACCTCGACCGATTCCACCAACACGCCCTCGACCGAGGAAAACAGCAGCTCGTTCAACTGCGGCAGCACTTCGTTCACGGCGAAGGACTGTCGACCACACCACCATCCAGCCAGGCGATTTTCGGGCGAACTTCAGTGGTCGTTGGCGGTCAGTGCGCGCATGGCTGGCTGGCCGCGCATGAACCTGGCTCCACTCATCAGGCCCCCTTGGAATCGATCATCTGGGGAACCGGGAGACGCTCTACCGGCGGACCGCCGAGATCAGTCCGCCGGGCCGCTCCTCGCGCTGCAGAGGGGTGCTGATCGGGCGGCCGTAGGCGGCAGCGCGCTCGCGCAGGGTGTGGCTGTCGGCCTCCCAGCCGTGCCCGGCCAGCCAGCCCACCGGGTCGTCGGGCATCTCCGAGACCCACATGGACGCCGCCGATCCCGGCGCGGCGTCCGCGCCGAAGCGCTCGATCACGCCGTGCGAGCCCAATGTCAGCCCCATCCGACTGCCTGCCGCCGACTGCGCGCTGATCCGGGCCAGCAGCAGCTCCACCGCGTCCTCGGGCAGATAGATCAGTAGTCCTTCGGCGATCCACGCGGTCGGCACGGCCGGGTCGTGCCCTGCGGCGGCCAGCGCGCCTGGCCAGTCCTCACGCAGATCCACCGCGACGGTGATCCGCTCGCAGCGTGCGACGGCCCGCTCCTGGCGCAGCACCGAAGCCTTGAAGTCCAACGGCACGGCGGTGTCGACCTCGAACAGCCGGGTGCCCTCGGGCCAGTCCATCCGGAAGGCCCGGCTGTCCATGCCGGCGCCGAGCAGCACGACCTGCCGGACCCCGGACGCGGAGGCCTGCTGCAACAGATCGTCGAGGAACTTCGTCCTGATGACGATGGAGAACGACACGGCCAGTCGGCGGCGGCGCGCGGCCTCGTCATCGGGCAGCGGCGGCGAGGAGGGCCATAGGCCGCCGGCGGTGGCGAAGGCCTGTGCCAGTGGGTCGCGGAACAGCGCGTTCTCCCGCTCGGTCTCCAGCGCCCGCACCCTGGCCACCCCCACCGCCGTGGCCCACACTCCCGACGGCTGCACCCGCTCCTGCTCATCAGCCACCGCGCCAGCCTAGATGATCGATTCCAGGGGCCTGATGAGGGGAGCCAGGTTCATGCGCGGCCAGCCAGTCATGCGGGCACCGACCGCCTACGACCACTAAAACCACCATTAGGCGAAGATCAACAGTCGCCCTGTGTACGCGACCAGACGAAGTGGACCAGAGCCCGTTCTCACGTGCATAGCCAACCCGGCCTGGTCCAAGGACGGCGCGTTGCGGGAGGCCACTCGGTTGCACACCGAGCGGTTCACCCCCGAAGGAGCCGTCAAGGGCCTTTGCCACAAGCAGGCGGTCGCCCTCAACGGCTCGCGGCAGTACCTGTATCGGCGCATGGCGGGGCTGGCAGCGTTTCGGGCTAGCGGTGCCCCAGCAGAGGCATTAGCGTTGTCCATAGAGCAGTCGTGGTTCCGAAGTCGTGCGCCCGTGGTCACCTTGCCTGCGGGCGTTTTGCTGTGCAGCCCTCTCCGGACCAGGGCGATTACCTCCGGGCCCGCATTGTGCAGGCCCGAACCCCCTCGAAGGAGACAGGCATGGCCAAGGGCACTGTGAAGTGGTTCAACGCGGAGAAGGGCTTCGGCTTCATCGAGCAGGAGGGCGGCGGCCCGGACGTCTTCGCCCACTACTCCAACATTGCGGCTCAGGGCTTCCGCGAACTGCAGGAGGGCCAGCACGTGGAGTTCGACGTCGCCCAAGGCCAGAAGGGCCCCCAGGCGGAGAACATCCGCGTCATCTGACCCAGCTCCCCAACAGGCCCGGCACCGTGGATGGTGCCGGGCCTCCGTGTCTGGCAGCTAGTGTGATGCGCCTGAAATCGCGGGCCCGGCCATCCTCATGGCGCCGAACGCCATCCGCCGCACCGTCCTGTCGCCGAGCCGGACCCTGTCGGGCACGTCCCGACTCGCGCGCCGCGTCCGGTAGCCGTGATCCTCGGTCGCCATCGGTCAGCCCCTGCGGGGTGAGCGGGACAGGCGGAACGCCGAGACGAGGAAGAAGATCCCTCCGAGCGTGGCGTAACCGGCGAGGGTGGTCAGCGAGGGGTCGTCCCGTGAGGCGCTTCGGATGAAGGTCGCGCCGGCCAGCACCGAGATGCCGCCGCTGACGATCATGGCCCACTGGCCGCCCATCGGCCGGCGCGCGACGCCCACGAGGAGCTGGACCAGCCCGGAGGCGACCGCCCACGCGCCCCATACGCGCAACACGTCGGCGACGCCCGAGGCGCTGGCGACCGCGACGCCGACAGCGGCGAGCGAGCTGACGGCGATGTTGGCGTACAGGCCCTTGACCGGCCCGTCGGCGCGCGCCGACCTGGCATCGACGACGGCTGCGGCCACGTCGAAAGCCGGATAGAGGAACAGCAGCAGCTTGGCCGCGACGGTGAGGTCCGAGCCGGACAACAGCAGGAGCACCGCCCACGCGGCGGCGAAGACGAAGCGGATGACGTACAGCCGACGCAGGGCGGGCGTGGCGCCGACATGCTCGGCGGAGGCGGCGGAGGCCATGGGGTTCTCCAGTGAGTGTGGGATAGAGAGAACGCTCTCTCTTGTTTGCAGCCTGGCACACCCCTTCCGCGAAAACAAGAGAGAGCGTTCTACCCGCTATCATGGGTGACATGACGCAGACGGAAGCTGGCACAGGCACCGGCAGGAGAGTCTCCGAGGCCCGGGAGCGGCTCCTGAGGACCGCCGGGCAGCTCTTCTACGCGGAGGGCATCCACACGGTGGGCGTCGACCGTCTGGTCGCCGAGTCGAAGGTCACCAACGCCACCTTCTACCGCCACTTCCGCAGCAAAGAAGACCTTGCCGTCGCCTACATCGGAAGCGTCGACCAGGCGATCCGCACCCAGATCGGCTCCCTGATGGCCGCGGACGTGCCGACCGACGGCATCCTGCGGGGCATCGGTGCGTCCCTGGTCGAGCAGATCCGCTCGCCCGGTTACCGCGGATGCGCCTTCCTCAACGCGGCAGCGGAATTCCCCGATCCCGCCCACCCGGTCCACCGTGCCGTCGTGCAACACCGCGAGTGGTTCCTGCAGACGATCACCGGACTGTTCGCCGAGATCACGGCCGCGCAGGCCGAGTACGCCGGGCGGCACTTCGTCATGCTCCGCGACGGCGCGATGAGCGCCGGCTACCTCGGCGACCCCGTCCTGGCTGGCGAGACCCTGCTGCGCGGCATCGATGGACTGCTGCGGATCCATAGCGCCCGTGGGCTCGACGAGCACGCCGCCTCCGCACCCGGCCAGGCGTCCTCGGCGGCCACGACGGTCTCCGACATCGAGTGTTCGCCGCCCAACGCGTAACCGCGGTCGGGGCTCGACCCGCGTTGAGCGCCGAGCGGGCCAAGGCGCGGTCAACTGCCGCAGTTGAAGGCGCGCGAGAGTCCGGGGGCTGCGGTGCGGACCGCAGGGGCCAGTTGGGCGGGCTCAACGCGAAACGGACCCCCGGTCGCAAGTTTCGTCACTTCCGGAGGCCCGTTTCGTCGGTACCTCTGACGGCCTGAAGGATCTCACTGCAGGAGAGCTACACCCTTTGGAGTTGGGGTCAGTAATCCGGTCGCCTGACGGCGACACCCTGTGTGCGTGAAAATCGGTGCGTGGTCGTCCGGCGGACGTCGTCTCGCCTTGGCGCGTTC
>NZ_JBVHHL010000098.1:0-16377 GCF_055561075.1 Streptomyces sp. NPDC022910 | reverse complement strand
GCGAGTACTTACTGGGTGGTGCCACGTCTTGCCTCTCGTTTCCTTACGTAGAGATCCTATTGGGTCCCTGTCCGGAAACTTCGGGGCACCTCACCTTGACACGCGGACGGGGCGGGCAGATCAGTGAACGGGGACGACAAGGACAGCCAGATCAGCGTGCGCATGCTGCTGCTCCTGCTGATCGGCGCGCTCACGGTCTACACGGCCTTCTATCACCCGGCGTTGGGCGTGGCGATCGGTGTCGGTGCCGTCGTCGTAGCGCTGGTACATCAGCTTCTCGGACGGTGAGCTGCTGGGCCGAGGCCGCTGGCCCGGCCCGGCCCGGCAGGCAGCAAGCCGTACGCGGGCTACTGGCTGAGCAGCGGCGCGCGGATCATAGGGCTCATCCGGCCAGGACGACGGGGCGCACGGGTGCACCGTGCGCGAGGACACCAGTGACTAGGTCGGCGAGACCGAGCGGGTAGACCGTCTCGTCCGTGGCGCGCAGTTCGGCGACGGTCCACCAGCGGTGTTCGCGAATGTTGTCGGGCTGCGATGCCCGGGCCGGGTCGACGTCGGCTGCGGAAACTCGGGTGAGGAAGTACTTCTCCACCTGTCGGACCTGACGGTCGCCGACGAGGTGGTCCTTGCTGCGCTCCGCGATGTGCGCCCCCAGTTCGACCGCCTTCTCGTCGATGCCGAGTTCTTCGCTCAGCTCGCGGAGCGTCGCCGTGGCGTAGTCCTCCTCGTCCTCCAGTGAGCCGCCGGGCGTCGCCCAGAAGCCGCCCTCCTCCTCGTAGCGCAGCAGCATGACGCGGTCGTCGACGTCGAGGACGATGGCGCGGGCGGCTTCCCGCAGCGGCGGAGTGGATGACGTCATGCCCTCCAGTGTGGCCTTTACTGTCCGGCTGCGGCCTTCTGGTCCTCCCGGGTCCATTGCACGATCTTGGGCCAGGGAATGCGGAGGGGATCGTGCTGTTTGGTGGCCTGGATCGCCTTCCACAGGCCGCTGCTGTGGGAGCGCCGGCCAGCAAGCCGGTTGAGCCACTGGGAGGTGTCTTCCCAGCTGTCGAGGACTGCGGCAGCGAGCGCGTCGTACAAGTGGCCGGGCCCGGTGCCGGGGTAGCCCCAGGTGTACTCGGTGGCGCCGCCGGAGGACGGCAGCGGGTCGATCCGCAGCCCGCCGTCCGGGGTGGGGGTCAGAGCGAAGACGCCGTCGCTGGATTTGTCGCCGGCAATGACGGTGTGCTCGCCCCAGCCGGCGGGCGGTTTGCCGGTCGGCCATTCGACGGCGAGGTCCGGGTGGTCGGCCTCCTTCGGCTTGAACTCGGCGACCCAGCGTCCGGCCGGGTCCGTGTAAAGCTGGGCCAGATTCTCGACCGCATCCATGAGAAAGCCGTAGTGCTTGAGAGTCGGCAGGTGGGTCTCGTTGGTCAGCAGGCGCAGCAGCCGTCGTGTGGGCTTCGCCCGCAGCTCCGTCACGGTCTGCTGGGGCAGCGGGGTCAGCTGAGCCCGGTAGTCCTGGGCGACCGGGCCCGCCGTGCTGATCAGCTCGCGGTTGACGGTGGTGAAGACGTCCTCGGGCGAGTAGCGCACCAGGTGCCCGGCCAAGGAGCGGGCCGCTTCCCACAGGGCCTCGCCGTACGGGGAGTCCCATGGCTGTTCGGCTTCGGCCGCCCGTACTTCGTGGAGTTCCGCGGCCGCATACCCAAGGTGGAGCTCGCGCGCAGCAGCAGTCCGCACGGCCGTCTCGATCGCCAGCGGCCACTCCGGTGCCACTGGGCGGGCTGGTGCGTACCAGCCCTCGCCGCGCCCTGTGGCACTTGCGATCTTGGTGCGGGCCTCCTCGAAGGTGCTCAGGGTGTCCGCGGCGAGCGCGGTCCAGGCCTGCGGGAACTGCGCGTGCATCTTGTTCTCGTATGCGGCGAGGATCCGCTCGCGGTGCTCGGGCCAGGCGGTGGTGCTGTCGGCCACGGTGAAGGCGGCGCCCTCCCCCATGGTGCGTGCGCGGCGCACTGCGTCGCGCGTGCAGGTCCCGCGCCACCACAGCGGCAGGTCATGGCCCACTGCGCGGGCGACGACGTCAACGTCAGGAATCCCCGCGTCCCGTACGGGGACCGTCGCCGGGTCGGCGGGCGGCCGCTCCTGTTCCTCGGCGCGGGGTTTGATGAACTTCGGTACCCAGCGGGGAAGTTGCTCCGGCTGGCTGCCCTCGGGTGGGTCCAGTCGGAAGGCGTCGACGTCGGGAGCCGACCGCTCTTCCCGGTCGAGGAACGGCAGTGCGTCCGGGACCAGGACGACGGCGTCGCGCCACAGGGCGGGAGGCAGCACGTGCGCGGCCGCGCGGGCCGCCCTGTGCTTGCTGATGTCGTACTCGAGGCCGCTGTAGCGCTGAACCCACACGATGGGTCCGTGGTCGGTCTCGTAGAGGGTCACGTGCACGGGGATTTGCTCGCCGGTGCGCCTGCTGCCGGGCAGCAGCATGTCATCGGCGAAGGTGACGGGGGCCGGGTGGGTGGCCGGGGGACGCCGGTACAGCGGGGCGGCGTCCTCGGGCAGGGGCCGTCCGGTGTCCTGGCACCAGCGGTCTATGGTGTCCGGCCGCCACCACGGTTTTCCGTCGGTGTCGGTGCCGTCCGCCCTTGGCAGCCGGTCGCCTTTGGCGAGCAGGGTGCGTGCGTAGCTCTCGGAGATGTGCACCCGGCGGGCGAGCTGCGCGAGCGTGTACCGGGTACCGATGTCGGCACCACGGTCATTGCCACGGAAGGGAAGTGACGTCATGTCACCCACACTACACCCGTCAAAAGCGGAAGCGCTTTTCCAAGGAAGCGGTTTGGCTTGAAGTTGTGCGGCATCCGCTTTCAGGGATGGATAGGCTGTTCCTGTCGTACCGTTCGTGCGTGTCCCCGCCAGGGGCGGCGACGCCCATCAGCCGCGGCGGGCGCGGTCGGTCGATGGCATATAAGGAGCGTCATGGACTTCCGCCCCATCCCCCGCGATCCGCACGCCTTCCAGCAGCCCGTCACCGCCGAGGACATTCAGGCGATCGGTCAGCGCGCCTTCGGGGACGCCGCACGCGTCACGTCCGCCGTGGAGCTCGGCGGCGGCATGTACAACACGACCTACCGGATCACCGTCGACAGCATGGAGACACCGGTCATCCTGCGCATTGCCCCCGCGCCGGGGCAGCAGTTCAGCTCCGAGCGGGAGCTGATGCGCAACGAGGCGGCCACCGTCCCCTACCTCTCCCCCATCGCCGGCCTCGTCCCGCGCGTCCTGTGCGCCGACTGGTCACAGGAGATCACCGGCCGGGACTGGATCGTGCAGAGCCACCTCACCGGTGTGCCCGCCCCCGAGCGTCTCGGCGCCTACCCCCGCGACCTCTGGCCTGGCTTTTTCGCCCAGCTCGGCGAGATCACGGCACGCGTTCACACCGTCCGCGGCCCGCACTTCGGTCCTGTCGCGGGGCCTGGGCATCCCACCTGGAGCGCGGCCGTGATCGCCTCCCTCCACGCCATCGCCGACGACCTCGGGCATCTCGGCCTGGACGCAGCCGACGTACGCAAGGTCGCCGACCTCGCAGCAGAACATCAGCGTGCCCTCGACGAGATCACCGAACCGCGCCTGCTCACCGGCGACCTGTGGACCGTCAACACCATGCTGGACTCCAAGACACCCGAGCCGGTGATCACCGGGGTACTCGACCTGGACCGCACTCTCTTCGGCGATCCGGCCGCTGACTGGACCATCCGCATGGCCAGCGCCAAGCAGGACGAGCGCACCGCGTTCTGGGACACCTACGGCCCCCGCGACACGTCCGCCGCGGCCACCTGGCGCTCCCTCGTCTACGAGGCCCGCCACCTGGGCGCCATCCGCCTGGAGCGGCACCGTCTCCACAAGGACGACGGCGTCCGCGACACCTACGCCTCCATGGCTGCCGTTCTGACCCAGCTGACCTGACACGAGGAGACGGACCACATGCGGTATCGGCCCGCGACGAAGGAGGAGGCGCTGCGCAGCTACGGCGCTGCCGCTCTCGCCCACGAACGCATGACGGCTGATGGCATGGTCGAGCCCGGCTGGTACGGCCACGCCGACGCGCAGAACAGCTTCGCCTCCTGGTACAGCAGTGCCACTCGGCTGGGCGCCACCGCGGAGGAACTCGACAACGCCCTTGAAGTGGCCCGCGCCGAGCGGAAGGCGAAGCTGATCGAGAAGGAGAACGAGGTCCGCGCGCGGGATGCCGTCCAAGCGGTACTGCTGAACCAGGTCGCCGCGGCGATCGATTGCAACCCTGGCATCGCGCCCTGGTAGCTGGCGGCCGAGTACAGCCATCAGCCTGCGTCAGCCTCGTACGGCGGTGACGGCGACGCGGCGCAGCAGGTGCGCGGTGGGCAGCCGCCGCCGGGCCTCGCCCTGCAGTCCGGCGAGCGCCGAGCCGGGCTCGGCGTGCAAGGTCAGTGCGGGGGGCTCGGGCGGGGTGGGCGCACTTTGTGCTGTAACCATGCGTCGTGCTTCACGTGCGCGGCCCTCCCCCGGTTGCCGGCGCCCGCCGGGCCCCGGGTGCTCAGTCCGGACTCCAGGGGCAGAGTCGTCGGGCTTGGCGGGCGCGTTTATCACCATCACCACCCCATAGACGGGGTGGAGCGCCGAGACGTTACAGATGCTGGCCGCGCAGTTTGCGGCGCACCGGATCGCGGTCGGCGGCCGCGATCGGGCCCTGAAGCGGCCGGCGCGCCTCGTTCCAGGCCTGCGCGGCGCGCTGCTCGACTCCTGCGGCGTCACCGATGAGCACCTGGCGGGCGACGTGGTTGGCGAGGGCGCCGCCGTCGCCCAGCTCCACCAGGCGCACGACCACGCGGACGTTCTTGAACTGCTCGCCGCTCTTGGGCTCGTTGGTGCGGTAGACCAGCGCCCAGCGGCCTTCCAGCGCCCGGGCTCGTTCGATCATCGCGCGGCCGCCGATGGTGGTCTCCTGCTCGGTGCGGATCGTCTCCGGCTCGCCGGAGGAGGGAGCGTGAGCAGGCCGCGGCGGCTGGCCTCCTCGATCTCCACCTTCTCCAGGTACGCGGCGAAGGGGTGGGAGGCGTCCAGGATTTGCATGTCCTGCTCGACCTGCCGGGCGGTGAAGGCGAGTTCCACGGCCAGGTGCCGGACGCGGGCCAGCCACGCCCCATCATGGACGGCGAGGAAGGCGTCTGCTCCGGTGGGGGCGGGGCCGGCGGCCTGCGCGGCGGTCGCGACAAGAGCGGTGTGGTCGGTCACGGCCCCATGCTGGCGGCCGGGTCTGACAGCCGGCCCGGGGTCACGTCCGCGGGTAGCGGTCGCCGTGGATGGTGTCGTACACCCACAGGTGTGCTTCGGGTGGCTCCTCGCAGACGTCGCAGATGCCGGGGCGCAGCCACGTCTCGAAGTAGTTGTGAGCCCAGCTGCCTGGGCCGTCGTAGTCGCGTTGCGCGGCGCTCATGCAGTTCCGGGCGCGCGAGCAGCGGCCGCAGCAGTCGTGACCCATGATGAACGGGTTGACCTTCTTCTGGCACGGCCGGTGACCGCACACGTAGTAGCCGCCTGCGTGGTTGGTCCACCGGCGGGTGAGCGTTTCGGTGTCCTCGTCCTCGATGGTGGCGGCCGCAGCAGCTGCGGTGCTGGCGGAGGCGAGGACGCGCCTGACTACCTCGATGGCCACGAGGCTGCCTACGGCCAAGCCTGCTTTGCCGACGGCGGGCGCGATGCTGTTCCACCGGTCGGCGATGCGCCGACGCAGGGGCCGTGGTCCCTCGCTGCCGTCTGGCGGCACGTCGGAAGGCTCAGGATCACCGCTCGGAGGGCGGGGTGTCGTATCGTCCGGCGCTGCCATCTGAACAGGCTGTCCTCTCGGCTCTGGGAACCGCAGTTTAGAGCCCGCGGCGTCAGGTGTCGGCGGGTTGGGACGTGCGGCGGTAGAGCCACTGGGGCCCGTCGGCTCGGCTGCGGGGTTCGGGGTCCCGGCGCAGGACAGGAAGTCGGATTGCGAAGTTGGCGGTGAACCTTGTTGGGGGACAGGAAAGTTCACGCCTTGAGGCCCCTGGCCTGCGATAACGCCCCTTGAACGTTGACGGTGAGTCAGGCACGCTCTTGGCAACGGGCTGTCAGCCTGAACCGCGTAACAGGGGCCCCTGACCCGGCATGAGCCTGGCCGGCACCGGATCGGGGCCCCAGCGCGGATCGATCCCACGCGTTGAGAGGAGATCCGTCATGAGCGACGGTAGCAAGTCGAACAGCTCGGGCGACACGATCGAGGAACCGGAAGAGGGTCGCATGGCGCGGTTACGGCGGCGCCTGTCCGAGTGGCAGATCAAGCAGCAAGTCGCCCGCGGTCTGGCCTATGGAGTCGGCAGTGGAGCGGTCAGTCTGCTCGTGCTGTGGGTGAAGACCCGTTACTCGTGAATTGGCCAGTGCCGCCGGGAGGTGTCCAGGGGCCTCCCGGCGGGCGCGTCACCGTATAGACGGGGTGTGCGAGCGATCCGTTACAGCGCGGTCGCGCGGATCTGCGTGTGCGGGAGTAGCGTGAGCATCCAATGGCGCAGTACGTCCTGCGATGCCGCGGGCCTTCATCTGCTTCTTGCTCTCCACGACGGCGTAGCCGCCGGAGTTGTTGCCGATTCCGTTTCCGGGTCGACGGCGATGGTGATCTGGCGCAGGATCCGGTCGGCCTGGTCGTCGACCGTGCACGGGTCGTAGCCGGTGACGATGACATGCCCGAGGCGGCCGCGGTTGGACATCGCCGGGCCCACGAGTGCCCCTGCCGTCGCGCGGACGCGTACGGCGGGGATGGCGGTGGTCACCGCCGGCAGGCCGGTGACGGCGACCAGTCGGCCTGCGTGGGGCGTGGTCAGGAACCGGACGGTGGCGTACGCGCTTCGCGCTGGGGTGAGGATGGCCGGCTGGCCGAGGGCGATGTCCCACAGGGTGCGCCACGGGTCGATGCCAAGAGCGTGCTGGATGAGGACGCCAATGTGTCCGGCGCCGAGTCGGGCGCCGATCTCCAGGACGGTGCATCGGCCGTCGGGGCCGAGGACGAGTTCGGTGTGGGTGGCGCTGTTGCGGACGCCGACCGCGGCGATCGCATGGTCGGCCTGGTCGAGCAGGGCGCGTTCGGCGGCCGCGGGCAGGCGGGCGGGTAGCGCGTGGCCCAGCTCGACGCGGTGGATGCCGCTGGTGGTGTGCTTGCGGGTGATGCACAGGTGGGTGGTGACACCGTGCTGGGTGACGGACTCGACGCTGTACTCGCGGCCGGAGACGTGCTCTTGGACCAGAATGCGCGCGTCGCGCGACATGCCGTACATCGCCTTCGCCTGGCGGGCGGCGTCCCAGGCCGGCTCCAGTGCTTCGGGGCTGGTGACCACGGTGACGCCGGCCGATCCGGCGCCGTCGGCCGGTTTGACGACGCACGGGAAGCCGACCGCACCGGCTGCAGCTGGCAGCTCGCGCAGGTCCCTGACGATCATGGTGCGGGGTGTGGAGACGTGGCCGGCGTCGAAAGCGGCCGCCATGAGGGCCTTGTTGCGGGCGGCGGCCGCGCGTTCGGGATCGTTGCCGGGCAGGCCGAGAGCCGCGCACGCCCGGGCGGCCAGGTCGGTGAGGTACTCGTTGACGGTGAGCAGGGCCTTCGCGCCGATCCGGCGCCCGTAGCCGGTGATGTCCTTCAGGGCTTGGGCGGGCCGGGCGAAGTCGGTGACCAGGCGGCCCGCCAGGAGTTGGCGCAGCTCGCGGGAGTAGGTGGCGAGGGTGGCGGCGTCGGTGACGGCGTGAACGGGGTGGCCGGAGGCGGCCGCGGCCCGGGCCAGTTGCTCGGACTCGGGGCCGGCCGCCTCCAGCAGCAGGACCGGTATGCTCACCGGTAGTCCTCCGGCCCGCCCGCGCGGCGCATGTCGAGGGTGAAGCAGTGGAATCCGCCGCCGAACAGGCGGCGGTGCCGGTGTCGGACCGGGATCACGGTGAAGCCCTCGCCCTCCAGGGTCTTGATCAGGCCGGTGCAGTCGGCGTTGACCAGGACTCGCTGCTCGTCCAGGGACAGCACGTTGATGTCGATGTAGGGGCTGGTGAGGACCAGGTCGGTGTCGTCGTAGGTGGGGAAGCTGCCAGGGTCGGGCTCGGGCGGCACGATGAACTTCCAGCTCTGGAAGGCGTCCGGGAGCATGTCGCGCAGCCCGGCGTGCCGGGCCAGGAACACGCCGGGCTTGAGGGCCAGGAGCATGGAGTCGATGTGGTTGTCGGCCAGGCGGTGTGCGCGGTGGAGTCGGAAGCGGCCGGCCACCTGCCGCTGGAGCCAGTCGGCGCCGAGCCGGTGGTTGTCCTGCGCGATGTTGACGATGAGGTCCTGGCCCAGGCGCAGGACCTGGGCGCCGTCCAGCATCATCTCGATGCCGACGTCGTACGGGCTGGGCTGCGGGTCGGTGATCGGTTCGGTCGGTCCGCCGAGGGTGGTGGCGGT
This sequence comes from Streptomyces sp. NPDC022910, assembly GCF_055561075.1. Lineage (NCBI taxonomy): Bacteria > Bacillati > Actinomycetota > Actinomycetes > Kitasatosporales > Streptomycetaceae > Streptomyces > Streptomyces sp. NPDC022910. The sequence continues at coordinate 7,925 of NZ_JBVHHL010000098.1, read as the reverse complement.
GTTGCGGGCGTAGGAGAGGTCGAAGCTGGCGTCGGTGAGAGTGGGCCGGGGCATGGTCGACCAGCGGGCGCCGGCGTCGGCGTAGTGACGGAAGACGGGGGTCAGCAGCCGGGTTTCCAGGTAGCGGCTGCGGATCGCGGGCGCCGTTTCGATGATCTCGTCGCCGAGGATGAGGGTGTTGTCCCGCACGTTCAGGGCGGGGGTCGGGGCGGCCTGCCAGCCCAGCCCGGCGATCGGTAAGGCGTTTTCGGGCAGCGGCAGCGGCCGGTGCACGGTGATGCCGAGCGAGGTGAGCGTGGCGGCGAGGTTCTCGACGTCTTCGTGGAGTTCCTCGGTGTACCGCTTGCTGATCTTCCACGTCTCGGCCTGTCCGCCGCTGCCGCGGGCGGCCAGGCGCGGGTAGGCCCAGTCGGAGCGGTAGCCGCCGAGGGCCTCGTGGAAGAACAACTCGAAGGTGAGGTCACGGTCGTGCCCCACGTAGTTTTCCGCGGACCCCACGATGATCTCGCTGAGGGGGGTGAAGTCGTCGTAGCTGTTCAGCATGGGTTGGTCCTCGTTTCGTCAGGTGTCGGCCCGGCTGCCGTCGGCGGCCGGGAGGGGAATGTGCTGGCTGGTCAGGACGCGGCCGTGTCGGGCATGCAGCACGACGTGGTCGTCACGGAGCTGGAGGGTGCGCTGCTCGCTCCAGCCTGCGTAGCGGTACTCGCCGTCGGCGACGGGCACGAGGGCGTAGCGGTGCTCCCCGGCCTGTAGGTCGAGCCCGTCGCCGCGCTCGGCGAGCTGGACGGCCGTGGTGTGGCCCTCCAGCGGGGTGTCGTGGCCGAAGGCCATGAATCCGGACGGCAGGGTCAGGGAGGTCGGCAGCGCGGCGGGCGGCTGCGTGGGGGCGGGCTGCCGGTTGAACAGCACGTCGGCGTCGGCGAGCTCCTCCTGCCACGGTTCGGGGAAGAGCCCGGCGAGCTCGCGGGTGAGCAGCGTGTCGATGACCGCGTGGACGCGCCGTACGGGCCCGGTGTTGCGCACCAGGTGCTCGCGGGAGAAGTCGCCGTACCAGAAGGTGCCGGGCTGCCAGCGGTGTTCGGTGCCGTCGAGGACGAGGACCGCGCCGGGGTGGGTGACGATCGGGATGTGCAGGCGAACCATGCCCCGCTCCAGGGCGTACTTGGGGTCGCAGTGCGGCTGCGAGGCGGCGGCGGGGCCGAGGGCGAGCAGCCGTACGGCGTTGAGCGGGGCCGGGATGCTGTCGAGGATCTCTTGCAGGTAGGGCAGTTGCTGAAGCCAGCAGGTGGCGGCGTAGTTGTCGGGGCCGGGGCCGCCGGGGTCGGTGCGGTCCGGGTTGCCGCTGGGGCTGCGCAGCGGCAGGACGCGCCAGTCGGTTGGCGTGTCCGGGCCGATGCGGTTGGCGGCGTAGTGGGTGCGCTGGCGCTCCCACTCGTGTTCGGTGACCGCATTGAGTTCGCGGGCGAGGCGGGCGGCGTCGAAGACGGGAGTCAGGCGGGCCGCCGGTGCGGGCCGCGTGGGTGTCGTGGTGCTCATCGGGGATGTGCCTTTCGTCAGGCCGCCGCGCGGCAGGGTGCGGCGAAGCGGGTCTCCAGGGCGTTCCAGATCGCGTCATGGCCGGCCGGGGTGTCGTAGACGGTGGAGAAGGTGAACTGGGCGCCGCTGCCGGAGGGCGGGTCGACGATGGGCATCGACACGATCACTCCGGTGCGGGTGGCGGGGTCGTAGGCGAGGCCGAGCTCGGTCAGCGTGCGGTGGAAGGTGGCGCCGTCCGGGACCGTCCAGTGGGCGGGAACGTGGGATTCGGTGACGGTGCGCTCGGGGGCGGCGTTCGCGTGCACGATGTGGTGGGCGAACACCTCGTAGATGTGCCAGGACCCAGTGACCTGGGCGTTGACCTCGGTGAACAGCACCTGCCCGTCGGGGGTGACGATCGCGTCGGTGCTGAGGCGGCCGCGGTAGCCGACGTCCCGGTAGGTCGCGGCGAGGCGGGCCGAGCCCTCCAGCAGCTGCTTCTGAACGGCCGGGGTGAGGTCCCGCAGGGGGACGCTCTCGTGGCTCAGGCGTCGGCTCGTGTAGCGCAGCTCGCCCATCTCTGTCGGCTGGATGTCGGTGTCGGTGAGGTGCTGCTCGCAGTACACGGTCCGCGCGTCGGGGATGAACTCCTCGATGACGACGGGGAAGCGGCCGTCGGCTGACGCCCACGTCCAGCGCTCGGACCAGTACGCGGTGACGCCCGTGGTCAGGTCCGTGCGCCCCAGCTGGTGCAGGTGGCGGGCGCCGGCATGGCCGGTGGCCAGGGAGGGGTCGGCCACGAGCAGTTCGTTGCCCACCCCGGCCCCGTTGTGGGCCTGCTTGACCACGACGGCCCCGGCGCCGTCCAGCAGTTGCTGGGTCGCGGCGGCGGCCTCACCCGGGTCGCGGACGACGGTGCCCGCGGCGACGGGTGTCCCGGCTGCGGCCGCGAGCATCCTGAACACCGTCTTGTTGTTGACGAGTTCGCCGCCGCCCTGGGCGAGAAAACGGGCACCGGGCAGCTTCTCGGCCAGGCCGAGGGCTGTGGCGAAGCGGGCGACGGACGCGGACGGCCACAGCGCCCACACCTCCTGCACGTCCTCGGTTCCGCCGTGTTCGGCGAGCACGGAGCGCACCTGGTCGATCAGGTCGGGGTGGGTGAGCATCTGCGGGTCGAGCAGTCGGTGGCCGAACCGGCCGGGCGGCGGCACGATCAGGTGCAGCTGGCTGGGGTCGGTGCCGGTTAGGGAGGTCGCGTAGCGCAGGAAGCCGGGGTCGGGCGGGGCGCACAGGACGACGAGGTCGCCGTTGCGGGCGCCCCACAGCGCACGCTGCGTCCACGCCCACAGGTCGCTGCGGTTGCGGACGGCCGGGTCGATGTGGTTGGCGATGATGATCCTCAACGCATGCTCCAGGCGGGCAGACGGGTCAGGGCTGGAAGGAGAGCGGCAGGCGGGCGAAGGTCCGCATCGTGGCCGTGCGCCGGCGCGGTGCGTCCCCCGCCGGGCGCGGCCAGATCTGGGTGTCGAGCAGGGTGTCGACAAGCACGGCCAGGACGCGCTGCGCCATGACCGTGCCGAGGCAGGCGTGGGTGCCCCAGCCGTAGCCCAGGTGCCGGTTGGGCGTACGGTCCAGCACCAGCCGATCGGGGAGTTCGAACGTGTCGGGGTCGCGATTGGCCGCGGCGAACAGCACGGTCACCTTCTCGCCGCGGCGCACGCGTACGTCGCCGATCGTGACGTCGCTGGTGGCCAGGCGGGTGGTGCCCTGCACGGGGCCGTCGAAGCGAACGAGCTCGTCGACGGCCGTACGCACCAGGCCGGGGCGCCCGCTCAGCGCGGGCCAGGTCTCGGGATGGCGGGCCAGGGTGTGCAGCAGGTTGCCGAGCGCGGCGGTGAGAGTGGAGTAGCCGCCCTGGAACATCACGCGGGCCGTGTGCCGCACGTAGGCCGCCTGGTCCGGGCTGGCGTCCGCGGTGTGGGCGCGGACATGGCCGAGCAGTCCGGTGGGCCGGCCGGTGGTGGTGAACCAGGAGGCCACGAGGTCGCTCAGCTGTGCGCGGGCGCGGCGGCCGGGCTCGATCAGCTCGGGGTTCAGGCTGGCGTCCATGCTCCGCATGATCGTGTCGGAGATTGCCGCCCACTCGGCCAGCGGCGGGGGTGTGACGCCGAGCAGGTCGGCGATGGCGGCCAGGGCGACGGGCTGCGCGAGCCCGCGCATCGCCTCTACCGTCGGCTGCGTGGCGCACAGGTGAAGCCGTTCGCGGATCACCTGCCCGACCGAGTTCTGGAGGGCGTCCAGGTCCTGGGCGTGCAGCGCGGTCATGAACAGGCTGCGCACGCCCGCCTGCTGGGGCGGGTCGAGGACCTGCACGCTCAGATGCGCGTCCGGCACGGGGATGCCGAGGCGGCGCGGATCCCGCGCGAACGTGGCGTGGTCGCGCAGCACGCGCAGGCAGTCCTCGTACCGGGTGATCAGCCAGCACTCCATCACCTCGTGCCAGGCCACCGGCGTCTGCTCGCGCAGGTCGGCGAGTTGCGGGTACGGGTCGGCGAGCGTCGCCTCGTGAAGCGGGTCGTAGCGCACCGGGGAGGTCATCGGCCCTGCGGCCATCGTGGGGTTCTCCTTCACAGCAGGGGGTGATGCGGTCCCGGCCGCCGGCGATGCCGGCGGCCGGGATGCGGACAACGGGCCTCGTCAAGTGCGAGGCGATCAGTGGTCGTAGCCCATGACGGCCCCTCCTCTCATCCGGGGGTGTCCCGGCCCGAACCGGCCGGATGCACACAGCCTCGCCCGCGCCCCGCCGCAAGGTCATTGCGCCTGTTCAGGGCCGGAATTTGCGGGTTGCCGCAATGCTCGTTTCCGCCCTGCCGGGGCGGCGGCGCCTGGGATAGCGTGAAGGCTCAGGCTTGGTTTGACGGGGGCGCCAATGACCGCCGCAATCACCCGCTCGCGACGTGCCGCCATCGCGCGGGAGGCCGCGTTGATCCGCAGACGCTGCCAGCGCACCGGCTTCACCACCGAGCACATCGCCGCGGCGATCCGCGAAGAACTCGCGGAGGTCACCGAACTGGAAGCGTGGCGGATGGCATTGGGCTGGTCCCGGGCCGACACCATCGCGCAGATCGGTGAGCTGTACATCGCGGACGGGCTGCTGCCGCCCGGCTTATCGGAACAGATGCTGTGCCGCTGGGAACACAACCCCAAAGAGTGGCCTGGGCAGGACTACGCGGTGATGCTGTGCCGCGCCTACCGGGCCACACCCGAGCAACTGGGACTGCATCAGGTTGCGCGTGTACGGCAGTTGTCGGCGTGGACAGCGGAGCTGATCGGATACGGTCGCAACGACGCCGGCGTCGCCGCATCCGGCCGGCAGGAAGGGGCGGATCCGATGACCACCGACGCGGGGCTCCCCTCGGTCAGAGAGTCCCTCCAGCTCGCGCTCCTGGCGGAACCCGAGGGCAGCCCGCTGGTCGACGAACTCGCCGAAGCCGCCGCCGACCACTACCACCTGAACTACAGCAAGCACCCCGTCCCGGTGCTGTTCAGGGAGGTCCGCGCGGCCCGCACCCTGCTGGCCAGGCTCCTTTCTCCCGGCACGGAAGGCACCGAACTGCACCGCCAGGTCGGCCGACTGTCCGGGCTACTGGGCAACCTCGCCTTCCACCTGGACGATCCGGCCGGCGCGCGCACCCACCTGGGCACCGCCGTGTCGTACGCCAACCGGTGCGGTGATACGGCGCTTGCGGCGTGGGCGTACGGGGCGCAGTGCATGGTGGCCCGCCACACCGGCAACCTGACCGCCGCGCTCGCGTACGCCGAGCGCGGCGCGGCTGCGGCCCCCGCCGGCTTGGTCCGTGCCCAGCTCCATGCCTGGGCGCTGCTGCCCACCCTCGCCCAGCAGGGCCTCGACCGGGAGGCGGCCGACGCCCTCGACGTGGCCTTGACCGAACTCGGAGCCGATCCGGCCGGCCAGGCCCCGGGCCGTTTCGGCTTCGACGAACCCGAACTCGCCCTGCACCAGGCCGAGGCCCACCTCACGCTGGGCCGCACCGACCAGGCCCGTGCCCGCGCCGAGGCCTCTGCGGCCGCCTGCACCCCCGGCACCCCCGGATGGGCCGCCGCCACCCTCGTCCTTGCCCAGGCCGAGGCCTCCGACCAGCCGTCCGACGCTGCTCAGCGCGCCCTGGACGTCCTCGACCGGGTGCCGCCGAGCCGTCTGCGCGCCACCGCCCGCACCCGGCTGCAGCGACTGGAGGGCCTGCTCGCTGCCCGCCCCGCCGAGTACGTGGCCGATCTGCGTGAACGCCTGCGTACCCTGCCGCCTCCCGTGGACGCGGCGGGCGCCGCATCGGCGTGACGGCCGCCGGTGTCCTCCAGGGGTACCGCGGTCACGGATGGCGGAAGCCGCGATCGGGGTCGCGGGCCTGCTCGGGGTCGAAGGCGGCAAACCAGTCGTGCGGGGCCAGATTGACCATGCCAAGGGACTGATGGATGTCGCCTTCGGGGTCCTCCATCCCGTCGAGGGCATGGTCGAACAGCATCAGCACATCGTGGTCCTGGAAGAGGACGTCGGAGCAGGCGCCCCAGTCGAAGTCCCCTCGGTCTTCGGGCAGGCCGGCCACGGTGTCACGCACGAGCCGCGGCCGGTTGCGCGTCAGGTCCTGGGCGCGGGCGATCCCGAGGTGCAGGGCCATCTCCTCGCCGGTCCAGCGCGGTTCGACCTCGGCGTCGGACGCGCAGTCGGCGGCCAGGTCGTCGAAGGCCCGGGCCATGTGCCGCCGCCAGGTGCCGTCCTGGTGCCAGGTCACCCGCGGCAGCGAGCCGAAGAGCCCGCTGGCACTGCGCTGGGCCGGCTGATCCACTAGCTGTGCCGTCTCATGAGATTGGTGCCATGGAGCCGCGATAGGCGATGGGCCCCTTTCCGGGAAGTACGACGAAGACCCCTGAACCACGACGGGCCTCCACCGAGGCTTTGCGGATACGCGCCGTCCACTCGGGATTTGGCCACCGAGTGGCAGCATCCCAACGGATCCCCACGAGGTCTGCTTCATCCAACTCCACGGTGCTGAGGTCGGCGCCAACAAAGTTGTTAGCCGCATGAGTCAGGTTGTCGTGCGCTTCGACGAGGTCATGATCGAGCGAGCGATCGAGGGTACGAGCACGCGCGAGTACGAGGGCCCGTTCAAGGTCGAGGACGCCGTCAAGATCTGGGGCATGGGCACGAGAGGGGTCGATTTCACGGGCGAGATCGCAAAGCAGACCGAGGGCACGATCGCGACCTCGTTCGCGGGCGGGGTCGAGACCGACAGCGAGACCGCGGGCGCGGGCGAAGGTGTGATCGATGTTGAGGACACGAGAGACGTAGCGGTGCTCGGTCAGGAACGAGCGAGCAACCCTGAGGTCGCGGACCAGGTCAACGGCGAAGCCGTGAGCGACGGCGTGATCAATGTCAAGGCCACGAGAGAGGTCCCGGATGTGAGCGGCAGCTGGGTCAAGGCCGTGTTCGATCGCACCTTCGAGGGCTACCTGGCGTCTGCGGACGAAATGCCACCAGACGTGCGTGCCGTTGGGGAGTTGACGGACGACGCGGTGGATGCCCCAGTAAAACGTGCGGACTCCGAATCGGTAGGGCGTCTCGGCAAGGGCGTTGGCGAAGGAGCACGTGCGGGCGATGTCGTGGGCAAGGTCGCGGACAAGGTTGGCGCTGGGATCCTGGACAAACGTCGGGTCGAGGGGAGCGGCGTGGGTCTCCAGAAAGCGTGCGACCTTCAGAAGGTCGTTGCGGCGCAGAAGCCGCCGTTGCGGGGGTACGGCCTTCCAACGAGCCGTCACATCAACCAGTCTTTGGCCCGACATGACGTCGTGTGCTGAACCGATCTGGGCAGTCTCCTGCGGACAAGGAGCGTTGGGAACGAGAGGCAGAGCAGAGTTACCCGGTAGAGCCGCGCTGGAGGTCTTCAGCGGAGGCCGGAAACCGGGAGATCGACGTGAGAATACGGCTAGGACACGGCCCGCGAAGGACTCGGCGGCAATCGTCACGCCACACCTCCTCCGCCCGTCGGGTCCTGTTGTCCGGCAACGCCTGTGTCCGACTGCGGATTCCTTGCTGAAGGACTGCCCGTCTCAAGCCCCTACACCATTCCCCTGCGCAAGGCCAGGCTGCTGACCACCCCGTTGGAGAGTTTGTACTTCCTGCCTCGCCTCCTCCACTACGCCGCCCAAAGCAGCACGCCCGGCACTCTTGACCATCAACGGCACCAGCGTGGTGGCCTGTTGGACAGCGGACAGCGCGCCCAGCCCGATGAGAAACACCTGAGGGGCCTCGCGTTTTTCGGACAGGGTCTGGCCGAGCAATTCATGCCGTGAGTTGCAATTCCTGGAACTCGGCGTGCACTTCGCCCGGGGGG
>NZ_JBVHHL010000097.1:0-17075 GCF_055561075.1 Streptomyces sp. NPDC022910 | reverse complement strand
AGGCAGTGTCGGGGATGGCGGCGATGGCCCGTTTGATGGAGGGGTTCATGCCGGTGGTGATCGAGAAGCGAGCGCCGGCGCGGCGGCAGGCGGCGATGACGCCGGCGTTGTAGAACTGCGAGTCCGCGCGCAGGATGCGCAGGCCGGTGCAGCCGGCCTCGTGGGCGGCGGCCAGTGCCTCGCTGACGAATTTCGGGGCGCCCCGGGAGTCGGCTGCCTTGCCGCGGCGCATCCGCACGGTGGCGATCACCGGCCGGGCGGTGGGGGTGCAGATCGTGGCGAGCAGGGGATGCAGGGTGCGGATGCCCTTGAACCGGCCGTACTCCGCGCCCTGCTTGGTGCGGCCGTAGACGCGTTTGTGGGTGGAGTCGACATCGATGAACACCTTCTCGCCGGAGCCGGGCAGCAGTGGGGTGTGTGCGGCCAGTTCGCCGAGGAACTTCCGGTGCACGGCGTGCAGTTGGAGGGCATGACCATGGGTAAACGCGCGCAGGAACGTGCCCAGTGTGGACGGGGCACGGATCCCTCCGAACAACACGGGCATCGCTCCGTGCCGCAGGACGTCCAGGTCGTCGATGCTGTCCGCGCCTGCCGCCATGCCGGCCACGATGCCGGTTACCTTGGCGTCCGGTGCGGCGCCCGCGCCGTTGGTCGCCCCGCTCAGCTTCACCTTCTTGGCCGTCAGACGGGCAAGCCCGCACCGCTCGGCCAGCCGCATCACCGGGACCAGCCCGGCATGCGCGATCGGATTCGGGTCATCGAACGCAGCGGAGACCGCCGCGGGCGTATGGGAAACTTTCATCTCGGAAGTGCCTTGCTGATTGTGCGTGCTGGAAGCGTCAAGAACTCCCATCATCGCAGGTCACAAGGCACTTCTTCGTCTTCCCCAACGTTATCCACAAGGCATCGGTCGGTGGATCAAGGCTAAGGAGAAGATGTCGACCGCCACGACCACGGTCGGCTGGGCAGGAACACGGCCCCAATGCCGACCCCTACCACCGTCGCCCGGGCAGGAACACGGCGCACATGTCGGCCACGATGAAGAAGCGAGCTTCGGCAGAGCGTCATACGGCCGGTGCCCGGCTCTCATCTCCCTCTGCCTGTGGGTGCCGATAATTACGTCCGCACAGGTCAGCGGCCTTTGGCCTTCCGCTGAGCGGATGGGATCTGAACATGTTCAACACGTAACGGTTGCGCGCTTGAACGCGTTCGATTTGGCCTCGGTGCAGCGCACGGTTGGGCTGTCTGTCAGTGCGCTGACCTGTGCGGATGATTTATCGGCACCCGCAGGTGCTGCCGACGGTCGAGCACCACTGCACGGCGTCCAGCGTGAACTGCAAGCCCGCCGCGGTCAGAACTCCGCCCCCGGAGTGACGGCCGGTACGCCGGCGCGGGTCACGTCGGGCGCCTGATCGAGCCGGACAACGCGGCCAGTTCGTGGATGTGCGGCGCAAGCTCCGTCAACGGCTGCGACATGGCCCGGTCGGGTCCGGGAGGCGCGACGCTCCGGCGGGTGAGCGTATGGACGGCGTGCAGCGCAGGTCCGGCGGACGACCGATCGGCAAGATCTGCGGCGGCTGCTATGGCGATCGCCTCCGCAGCGAGCACGTGCCGGACTCCGTCGAGGGCGGTACGCAACTGGAAGGCCGCGACAGTCGCGTTCGCGACGTGGTCCTCCGCCTCGTCGACGGGCAGCCAGCGCGTGCTCGCCGGTACCAGCCCGCTCAACTGAAGCACGTGCGCGGTCACGGCGGTGACGAGCATGCCCAGGCCGAAGTTGCCGCCGGCCCCGACGAGCGACTCGGGCAGGCCGGGGCTGGACATGAGCCCGACCAGGCGTTGCCGCGACAGGCCCGCCAGCACGGTCATCGCCGTGGTGGCGGAGTCGAGCGGAATGCCGAGCGGGGCCCCGTGGAAATTGCCTCCGGAGACGATGGAATCCCCGTCCAGGACCGGGTTGTCGGTGCAACTGCGCAACTCCGTCGACACAGCGGCGCGCAGGTGGACCAACGCATCATGGGCTGCGCCGTGAACCTGTGGGACACAGCGCCAGGCGTACGCGTCGTGAAAACTCCGCCCCGCTTCGCGCCGCGCCGTCTCGGCGGCGCCGAGCACCAGCTCGACGGTGTCGGCGGTCCGGAGCGCACCGGGGTGGGGACGGGCGTCGACGATTGCCTGCGCGAAGGCGTCCCGGTGCCCGCGCCGTACCTCCACGCCGGCTGCGGCCAGCACGTCCGCAGTGCTTACAAGCCGCTCGGCGTCGAGCAGGCCGAGGGTGGCGAGCGCGGCGGTGACGGACGTGCCGTTCACCAGCGAGAGCCCGTCACGGGGACCGGGAGTAAACGGGTGCAGGCCACAAGCGGCCAGAAGTGGCCCGGCGGGCACCGCGTCCCCCGACTCGTCGAGGAGCTCTCCTTCGCCGAGCAACGGCAGGCCGGCGTGCGCACTCGGGACCAGATCCCCTGATGCGGCAAGAGAGCCGGTCGCGGGGACCGCCGGCGCCAGGCCGCGGTTGAGCACATCGGTCAGGGCGGTCAGCAGCGCCAGTGAGCATCCGGCACGGCCGGCCGCCAGGCTCGCCGCCTTGGTCACCCAGGCAGCCCGTGCCGCATGGCGGTCGAGCAGCGGACCGGTTCCACACGCGTGGCTGCGCAGCATCGCCATCTGATAGGCGCCCCGACTCCCGGCCGGGATGTCGAACGAGGACCGGCCCGCCACCTCGGTGGTCACGCCGTAGATCCTGGCACCACCGGCCAGCACCCTGGCGAACGCGGCCTGGCCCGCGCCCACGGTGTCGGCAAGGTCAGCCGCCCACGTCAACGTCCTCCCGGCGGCGACTGCCGCCACCTCCTCCGGCGTGATCCCCGCCGGTGACAGCACCACGCTCATCCGGGCGTCACCTCCGGCTCGGGCGCGAGCCGATGACGCGCCGCCGGGCCCTTGAGAATCCCCTTCACGAGGGGTACCGCAGCTCGTCGGTCGCTTCGGCGCCGATGCCGGGGCGGTCGGGGAGTACGAATCGTCCGTCGCGGAGTCCCGCCCCGACGAAGGGATCGTTCTCCAGCCACAAATGCAGGTCCAGATCCGCGTAATCGGCCATGCAGCTCAGGGCCGCTGCGGCCGTGATCGACAGGGAGGTCTCCACCTCGCAGCCGATCATCACCGACAGGTCCACAGCTCGGGCCGCGTGGATGAGGCGCGCTGCCTCCCGCATCCCGCCGCACTTGGTGAGTTTGATGTCGATGCCTGAGCACTTCCCGATGAGCGGCCGGAGCGACGAGAGGTCGGTGACCGACTCGTCGGCGATGACGGGGATGGGGGAGCGCTCGTGGACCTCGGCCAGGGACTTCAGGTCGGCGGCCGGCACGGGCTGCTCGAGCAGGGTGACCCCGCAGGACACGAGGACCTCGTCGAGAAGGTGGAACGTGCGGCCGGCGGTCCACCCGCCGTTTGCGTCGACGCGTAGCGGCACGTCCACGGCTGCCGCGATCTCCCGCACGATGGTGGCGTCATCGGGGCAGCCCAGTTTGATCTTTAGCGCGGAGAAGGCCGACGCGGCGTCCACGGCTGCCTTCACCATCCGGTCGACGGAGTCGAGCCCGATCGTGTAGCAGAGCTCGCGGGTGCGCCTGGCGTCCAGTCCCATCAACCGGAACGCCGGCATACCGACGAGCTTGCCGACGAGGTCGGTCAGTGCCATGTCGACGGCCGAGCGCGCGGCCCTGTTTCCCCCGAGTCGCTGGTCCAGGCGCGACAAGATCGCATCGGTGTCGAACGGGTCGTCGCCCAGGAGCGTGACCGCCCCCTCCAGGTAGCACAGGATCGACTCGATCGGTTCCCCCCGCCACGGCCCTGGCGCTGCCTCCCCGTACCCGACCTTCCCCCCGAACGCGATGGCGACGAAGACGTTCTCCACCACCTTCGTCGTGGACCGCGAGATCTTCAAAGGCTGGATGAGCCGCAATGGCTGCTTCCACACATCCATCCGCAGACGCTCGGTGGCGCCCATCACGCGGCCCTCCCGAGGAGCATCCGTACTCCCGCCGAACGTGGTGTTGTCGAGTATGTGCCTGGCGACGTCCTGCGTTGCGGGTGGGGCGGCCATCGTCATGGCTGTCCTTCCTGAACGGTCCGGAGTGGTGGAGGGCGGTTGCGGCCACCCGGGGTGGGCAACCCGTCCGCCGGTGTTCACCGGCGGGCAACGGCGTATCGACGTCAGGAGCGTCATGGCCGGGTTGCGCCGACGCCCCTGGCGCTGTCGCCCCGCTCTCGCACGTGGCGCGTGAAGAACCGCTGTGAGCGCGGCCGACTGCTGGCCAGGACGGCTTCGGGTGACCCGGTTTCCACCACCTGACCGGCCTCGATCATCAGCATGACGTCAGCCACCTTCGCGGCGAAGGGGATGTCGTGAGTCACCACGACGAGGGAGGTGCCGCTGCGAGCGAGCCCCAGGACCACGTTCTCGACCTCCTCGACGAGTTCCGGATCGAGCGCGCTGGTGACTTCGTCGAGCAGGAGCACGTCCGGTTCCAGAGCGGCGGCGCGGGCGATCGCGACCCGCTGCTGCTGCCCACCGGACAACTGGTGGGGGCGGCGTTTCTCCAGACCGGCCAGCCCGACCCGGTTGAGCCATTCCATCGCCTGCTCGTCGGCGGTGTGCCGGGACATCTTCCGGGTCCTCCGCAGCCCGAGTGTCACATTGGCCAGGGCGTCGAGGTGGCCGAACAAGGCGAACTTCTGAGAGACCAGGCCGATACGGCTCCGCAGCGCCTGCGCCGGGAGCGTGTCCGCGTCGACGCCGCCCAGCAGGACCGACCCGGTGGAGATCCGCTCCAGCCTGGTCAGGCAGCGCAACAGGGAGCTCTTCCCGGATCCGGAAGGACCCACCACGCTGATGGTGCGGCCGCGTTCCAGCCGGAAGCTCACGTCCGACAGGATCGTGGTGCCGCCGACCGACATCCCCATGTTCCGGACGTCCAGTACCACCTCGGCAGGGCGACGGCTGTCAGACATGAGCAGGGGTCTCCGTCCGTGGTCCGAGGTTGAGGGCGCTGCCGCGCCCACCGCGTGCCAGCACCTCTTCCAGGCGGCGGGCCATGAGCGTGAGAAGCACGTTGACGATGAGGTACAGCGCTCCGGCGGTGAGGTAGAGGGGCAGCGAGGCGAAGGTGGAGCTGATCGCCTGCTGCGTGCGCAGGGTCAACTCGGTGATGCTGATGAACCCCAGCATCGCGGTGTTCTTCACCAGGGCGACGGTCTCGTTGGTCAGCGCGGGCACCATGCCGGCGAATGCCTGGGGCCACACGACACGCAGGACGATGTCCTGGTGGCCGAGGCCCAGTGAGAGCCCGGCCTCCTCCTGCTCCCTCCCGACACCCGTCAACGCGGCCCGCACGATCTCGGTCACGTAGCTCGACCCGTACAGGCCGAGGCCGAGAATCCCGGCGACCGGGGCGGAGAGCTGCACACCGATGTAGGGCAGGCCGAAGAACCAGATGTACAGCTGGACGATGAACGGAGTGTTGCGGAACAGCCCCACGAACCCCCGGATCGCCCAACGCACAGGGCGGACATGCACGGCGTAGTCCACCGTTCCCAGGAGCCCGCCCAAGAGCATGGCGAACACCAGCCCCCCGCCCGCGTAGGCCAGTGTCAGGACGAACCCGTCGAGGAGGAACGAGAGGTTGTCGACCACGGCGGACATCTACGCACCGCCGTTCAGGCCGGCGGCGCCGAACCAGGTCTGGCGCAGTTTCCCGAGCGAGCCGTCGGCTTCCATCGCGGCTAGCGCCTTGTCGACGGACTGCCGCAGCGTGCTGTGGAGCGGCAGTACCACCGCGATCGGCTGTGCCGTGTTGAGCGGGGTCGGCAGGACCTTGAGGTTCCCGCCGAGCTTCTTGACGTAGTAGCCGGCCACGGGGGCGTCGGTGACCACGGCGTCGGCGCGGCCCTGGGCGACGAGTTGGAAGGCCGAGGGCGTGTCCTGGACCGTGACGATCTTGGCCTGCGGGAGCTTCGCCCGTACGAACTCTTCCGGAATGGTGCCGACCTGAACGGCGACGGTTGCCTTCGAAAGGTCGGATATTCCCTTGACCGAGCCGTTCGACGACTTCACCGATATCACGAACGAGTCTTTGATGTACGGCGCGGAGAACGACACCTGCCGGCGCCGCTGAGCCGTGTCCAGGATCCCCGAGATGGCGACCTGGTCGCGTCCTGATGTCACCGCCGGCAGCAGGCTGGTGAAGGGAAGCTGATCGAACGTCACATTCTTGCGGCCGAGGCGACGGGCCAGGGCCTGGGACAGGTCCACGTCGAAGCCGGTGAGCTTCCCACCTTCGAGCTGCTCGAACGGGACGAAGCCGGGGTTGATCGCCACTCGCAGAGTGCCCGTGGCCGAAGATGCCGACGAAGAAGTGGCCGAGGAGCTGCCGCACCCGGCTAGGGTCAGCAACGTGAGTGCGGCCAATGAGGCGCGCATCGTCTTCCGGATGCCCACTGGCGTGTTCTCCTTTCAGGGGGATGCTGCCGCCGCAGGGTCGGCGTGCAGCGCGTTGACGGTGAAGATGCCGGGAGGCGGATTGCCGCGAGCGACGTCGGCGCCGCGGCCCACTACGCGCTCACGGTGATTCACCCCCGGCCTTGACCTTCCAGCAGCGCGGCCGCCAGGGCCGCATAGCCGCGCGCGCCGTCCAGCAGTGCGCCCAGGTGGACGTACTCGTCCGCACGATGAGCCATGTGCTGCTCACCGACACCGAAGCCGATCGTGGGGATGCCCAGTCGGCCGGCGGTCAGGGATCCGTTGGTGCAGAACGCGTACCTGCCCGGGGTGTCGGACAGGCCGACGGATGACAGCGCGGTGCGGGCGGTGTCCACCAGCTCGCCTTCCGTCCACCACCCCGGTGCGATCTCGCGCACCGTGAGCTCGTGTCCTGTGTACGTGGACGCACCGACCTCCACCGTGCTCACCGAGAGGATCGGTGGCTCCGGCCAGTTTCTCCACGCCCGGGATGCGGCGTGCGAGAACAGGGCATGCAGCTGATCCTCGGTGTCCTCGGGGAGGAAGCGGACGTCGAAGCGTGCCTGAACCCGGCCGGGTACGGTGGACACGGAGGGGAAAGGCGACGACACGGCATCGATGCAGGTGATGTCCCGGTAGCCCAGCTGGGCATGACTGGGGCGCGGTGCCTGCCGCAACTCTGCGAGCAGATCGGCCAGCGCCTCCATCCCGTTGACGCCGTCCGTAGCGCGGGCGGCGTGAGCGGAGCGGCCGACGATGTCGACCTGGAGCTTGGCCCGTCCCCGGTGTCCTACCATGAGCTTCAACTCGCTCGGCTCCGTGACCACGACGCACGTCGGCCGAAGGATGTCGAGGGCGCAGGCCAGCGCCGCGCCCTCCATGAACTCCTCATCGACGCTGGCGACCAGCGCGACCATCCCCGGTGAGGCGGCGAACCGCTGAGCCTTCGAGCCCAGTCCCACGACCGCCGCCGCGAGGGAAGCCTTCTGGTCACATACGCCGAGGCCGTAGAGGCGATCGCCGAGGATCTCCGCACCGAACGGGTCCAGCGACCACTCCCCGTCGGCCGGCGGTGGGATCGTGTCGACGTGACCGTCGAAGACGAGCCGGGGATGACCGGGCAGGCCACGTCCGAGGGTCCCGATGGCATTGCCCGCCGCGTCGACGCGGACCGCGAAGCCATGCGCGCGCATGCTGTCGGCGAGCAGCTTGACGGCGGCGCCTTCCTGTCCCGAAGGACTCGGAACACGGACCAGACTCTGCGCCAGCGACACCACTTGGTCGATCATGGACATTCCAGCTCACCCCATACACCGTCCACGGTCGGCATGGCAGCCTGGACGGTCATCACCGCTCCAGATCCAGCAGGCGGACGGCCGTCCCGCCGAGAATCGCCGCCCGTTCCCCGGCGCCGAGGCCGGGTATTCCCTCCACCAGATCCGCCGTCCGCACCGGGTCGTACCAGGGGAAGTTCGGAGCCGAGCATCACGCGATCGGCACCGATGTGCCGGACCAGTCCCGCCAGTTGGGTCGCCGTCGGGACATGGGGAGCGCCGGCCCAGGCGATGATCTCCGACAGGTCGAAGGCGACCTGGGGGGTAGGTGTCGGCCAGCTCGGCGGTTTCCGGCCAGCACGCTCCGCCCAGGTGAGCGAGGACGAGCGGAGTCTCGGCCACCGTCGCAGAACGGGGCCGAACTCGCCGGGTCGCGGCGAGGCGTCGCCACGGTGGCCGGGACCCGAGTGCGACAGGACGACCAGACCGGCGTCGCTGCAGATGTCGTAAATGGCGTGCAGACGGGGATCCGCGGGGAGGAGCCCCTGGGACACGGGATGCATCTTGACCCCCCGCACACCCGCGTCGGCGAGCTCTGTGAGGTGATCCACGATCTCCCGGTGGGTGAGCACCGTCGGGTCGAGGCTGACCAGCACTTCCAGCAGCGGGTTGTTCCGGGCCGTTTCGGCCACCCACCGATTAGACGCTCGCATGGCTTCGGCGGCAGTCTTCGCCGACTGAGGCGGCGATGTGGGCGGGTTGCTCCGGGGCACGGCCAGGGCGTAGCCGGTCCATGGCTTCGGTACGGGCGAGGGCCGTGTCAAACAGATGGACGACGACGGCCCGGTCGAAGCCAGCCTGTCCGTAGACGGTCGCCAGATCGGTGATGTCGCCGGCGGTGGTGGAGAACTCCACGCCGGGGTCGTCGCCGTATTCCCAGATGACGTAGCTGTCTTTCGCCTGCTGACCGACGCGCCTGTCCGGGTAGAGATGCACGTGGACGTCGACGAGAGGATCGGATCCGCCTACGCCCATGATCAGGCGCTCGCGGTCTCGGTGGGCGGCAGACCGAGGAGGACCTGCTTGGCACTGTAGGAGGGCAGTGCACGGGCCACGAGCATGGCCGCCACGTAGATGACGATGGTGGTGACCCACGCCTCCACGGAGGGGATGCCCACGTTGGTCTTCCCGAAGCCCGGCGTTCCCGGAATGAGCCCACCGGTGAAGGCTCCGACCCCCAGTCCGGCGAGGATCGCCACGATCCCTGCCGCATTGCCGGGCGACGCCGCCGCCCAGGACGTCACGGCCCTGGGTGCGGCGCCGTCTCCGGAGGTTCGCCGGCACCCTGACACCCGTTCGAGGAGGAACACGTCGATTGCCATGACGATGGTCGCGCAGGGGAGGAAAACCGCGCACATATTGGCCACGATGAAGAAGTTGTCCTGCAGTGAGGACGACTGCTGCATGAACCCTGCGATCGCCGCGCCGATGACACCGAGGACGAGGATGGTCTCGATCCGCCGCCGGCCGCGGAGGAAGTTCTGCACGGCGTTGACCGCCTCGTAGAGGTTGGCATCGTTGACCGCGACCACGTTGATGGTGAACACCACGACCGCGAGCACGGTGAGTCCGAACAGCGAGAACTTGGTGAAGAAGTGCATCGTGGCGCCCAGGGTCGACGCGCTGGAGAGCTCGGCCATGAGGTAGCCCGCCACAGGGAAGACCAGCATCCCCAGCCCGTAGCCGACCAGTAGGGGCACAAGGTTGTGGGAGCGGCCCCTGCGGGCGTACCGGAACATGTCGGGTTCGTTGCCGTACACGGCGACGCCCACCAGGAGTCCGACGGTGAGGAGGATGCCCTGGGTCGGCTGGACGTGAGGAGCGGCGAACAGGTTGGGTCCCGCGGTCGCGGCGATGGCCTTGATGATGGTGTAGGCGCCCCAGACGAGCAGGAGGGGAGCCGCCAACCGGGCGTACCCCGAGACGCTGCGGAATCCGAGCAGGTTGTTGGCGATCATGACGAAAGCGAACAGGACACAGAACAGCTGCAAGTGGCCGAGCCCGACCAGACCGTCGAGGAGCTGCGCCAGGAACACCGCCTGGAAGCCGTACCACCCCAGCCCGGTGAGGGTGAGCAGCAGCGACGCCAGTGCGCTTCCGGACTTCCCGAGGACTCCCCGGGCCAGTACGGAGTGAGGCTGACCTGTGACGGTACCCACGTTGGTCGCCAGCAGACCGTAGCCGAGCATCACGACGACACCGATCAGCGAGGCCCACAACACCTCACCCAGCGACATGCCCGCGGAACGGGCGAGGTAGCCGGTGTACATGTTGGAGACAGTGGCCTGGCACGTCACCCACAGGAGGGTCATCCTCAGCGATCCGTCGCGCCGGCTCTCCGGTACGACCTCTTCCAGCAAGTCCGAGGACTCGAGCTTCGACAGCAGGTCCTGTGAGCCGTGACCGGCTTTTCCGGTTCCCGCCTGGGCTGTTTCCACCATGCTGTGACTCCCTACACGGTATGCGCTTGTGCGCCGGGATCATTGGGGTTTACATCAAGACAGCTCGATCTGACCGAGAGACATGTGCGATGACCTGCGTGAGCCGGCTGGGCGTCCCGGCCTCAGTCGGCGGCGGTCCCCACGGCCGGGTCCTGTAGTCGGGTCGCGGTCGAGGCGGGGAACTCCGTTTCGATGACGAGCAGGATGTGCGCGCATATCCGCTCCGCCAGGAGCTTCCCCTTCTCCGCGCTCGCCTTGGTGGCCGAGGCGAGTACACCGCTGGCGGTGGACATCGTCCTGTCGATCGGCACGACGTCATAGGGCGGATGGCGCAGCGGCGCGTCGTCGCAGATCCGGTCTTCCCGGATGGCGCCGGGCCGCAGATAGGCGAACAGCGAGGTCTCGATGAGTGAGGCATGTTCGAGGTCGAGACCGGGGAAGCCCTCCGGGAACAGCTCCGTCAGATCCTCCTCGGAGAACTGCGGCAAGCCCTGCTCCACCACCACGATCTTGACGTGCGGATGGCGTTCGGAGACCAGGAAGGCCGGCTCGTACACGAACCCGGAATTCTCGAAGTGCCAGTTGTAGACGACGATGCGAGTGAAGCCGGTGCGCACGAGCTCGTTGAGTACGTCCTCCAGAACGGCCATCAATGTGGTGGCGCGCAGCGAGAGAGTGCCGGGGAAGTGCTGTCCGCCACCGCTGCCGGGACGGGAGCGGTAGCCCAGCCGCAGCGCCGGGCCGACGACGAAGTGCCGTTCCGCCGCGGCCATTCGCAGCAGTGCCTGCGGGATCGCCCAGTCAGCGGCCACCGGCAGGTGGGGGCCGTGCTGCTCGGTAGCCCCCACCGAGACGACCACGGGGGTGTCCCGTCGGGCCTCCTCGGCGATCTCCTGCCATGTCATCCACTCGTACTCGGCGGTCCCCGCGCCGATCCTCGGACACATCAGGTCGTCGATCACGTCGACCCCTTCCTCGTCGGGCGCGACGTGCGCCGCGCTGTCGCATCGGTGGCACGCGGGTGGTTCCGGCCCCGGTTCTCGGCGGTCAGAGGGTGTGCCATGACGCCCTCTCCTGCGTGAACTCCCGCCATTCCCGCCACGGGGCACTCGTGTAGAAGCGGGCCACAGCGGCCTCGACCACCGCGGCGGCGGATCGGCGGTCCCGCTGATCAGGGCCGTGCCGTTCGGCCAGGAACCGGCGCAAGTCCGCCCGGATCGCGCAGTCGTCGACCTTGGTTGTGCGGCCTTCGGCGAAGACCAGGTCGCCGTTGACGTACACCTGGCGCAGGGCGGCGGGGCGTGCCCGTCGCACGACCGCATCGATGCCTTCCGCTGCCGGGTCGAGGTACGCGCCGGTGACCGCTTCCCAGTCCAGCACCAGGAAGTCCGCGGCACAGCCGGGTTGCAGTCGGCCGATACGCTCGGCGAACGGCGTGGTGGCAGCCGATCCCTCCAGCGCCATGTTCAGCACCTCGGCTGCGGTCGTACGGGCAGTGGCGTCATGACCAGGGGCCTGGGCCAGCGCCCAGGCCAGCCGGATCTCGCTGAACATGTCGCGATCGTCGGCGAGACCTGCCTCGTCGATGCCGAGTGCCAGCCGCACGCCATGCGCCCGTAGCCGCGCCGTAGGGGCCAAGCCGCTGCGCAGCCGCAGGTTGCTCCCGGGGTTGTGACAGACGAGCGTGCCGCTCGCGGCCAGCAATTCGATGTCGGATCCGTCGATCCACACGGCGTGGCCGAGGGTCAGCCGATTGGACAGCAGCCCGCGTTCGTGCAGGTACCCGACTGCGGTGCGGCTGCCTGAGAGGTGGGCGGCGTACACCTCTTGATAGGGCGTTTCGGACAGGTGCATGTGCATACCGACGTCGTCGCGCTCGGAGATCTCGGCGGCGGCCCGCAGCAGCTCCTCGCTGCACCAGTGCAGGTTCGCGGGCGCGAGCTGGATGGCGATGCGGCCGTCGGCGGCCCCGTGCCACTTATCGCGCAGCCGTGTGTAGCTCGACGCCAGTTGCTCTTCGGGGGTTTCGTAGCGGGCGGGAGTCAACTTGCGCACCGCCGCCAGCTCGGCGGGGGAGAGGGAGGCGATGAACCGCTGGTCGTCGGAGTACACGAAACGGTTCTGGTCCGTCAGTCCGCGGGAGTAGGACACCCTCATGCCCACGTCGGCGTACGCCTGCAGTACGGCCTCGTCGGCCGCCTCGTACTGCTCGGGGTTGCCGCGCAGGCGCCCGTTGAGGTGCTGGACCGTGGTCACGCCGCCGGCGAGGAGGTCCGCGGCGCCACACACGGTGTCGAGGTAGGGGTCCACATCCGGCGGTCCGTGCCTGCGAGCGATCCACAGTTCGAGGGCGTCGTCGGGTACCCCGAGCTGGGTGGGGGTGAGTCCGACATGGTGGTGTGCGTCGACCAGGCCGGGCATGATCAGAGACGTGGAGGCGTCGATCTCGACCACGTCCCCGTCGAGTTCGGGCAGGTCCCGACACGGCCCTGCGTACCGCACGGTGGCGTCCCGGATGACGAGTGCCGCGTCCCGGATGATCTGTGAGGCGCCCTGGTGCGCATCGGTGAGCAGTCGTCCCGCTCGAACCACTGTCGTCGTCGCCATCAAGCACCACCGCCTCGGTCCTTGTGAAAGAGCTCCGTCACCGGAGCCTCCCTGCAGAGCCACACTTCAGCGGACACTCATGACATTGCTGTAAAGCAGCGTGACGTCCCCGTTAAGGAGTTGACAGACGACCTGCTCCGGTAGCGTCTTTGAGGCGCTCTTCTCTCGTTCGGAGTGGCGTGATGTCGGATGAATCAGCATTTTAGAAACGTGGAAGCTCATGGCGCGTCGGTCCACACTGCACAGGAATGAAGTGTTACTGAACAACTGAACGGCCCCGCTGGCAGTGGAGGCGCGTTGCTGTGAGGGGTGGCTGACCTCCAGGAAACCGATGTGGCCTCCAGGCGAAACAAACCTTCCCCTTATTGTTGCCAGTTGACAGGACGTAGGCGTGTGCACCGGTCGGCGGGTGCGACGTTAAGTGAAGCGGATTGGCCGTGCCTCGGAACAGGTCACACGGTCATCGCTGCCGCAGAGTCCGGGCTGTTCACGAACACGCAGACGAGCTGGGCCGTCTCGGCCCACGGATTGGAAAGGCGGTGCGGTGTCGTGGCGGGAAAGGTAAGGGTGTCGCCGGTCTTCAACTCGAATCGCTGTGCACCGACCTCGATGACAAGGCGTCCGGCGGCAAGGTAGTTGAACTCGTGGCCGGCGTGGCGTACGAACTCGTCGCCCGGCGGCGAGACGGCTCCGGGCGCGTAGGTGAGGAGCAGGCAGTTCGCCCCCGGCAGGGAAGGGCCGCTGAGAACCCGGAACTGCTCACCGCCCTGGAGATCGACCACCCGCTGGGTCTCGCGCGGGATGAGCTCCACCGCCTGACGCATGTGAGCCACCAGGCCGTCACGCACGACGTCACCGTGGCCGGGATGCGGCAGTACGGGCCCGGTCTCGGCGTGGAAGGCCGTGCCACCCGGGCTCGGCACCCCGCCCGAGAGGTCGCTGAGGGACACCCCGAGCTGACGCGCGATCTCATAGGCGGTCTTGACCGTGGGGCGGGTCTTGCCGGTCTCGATCTGCGACAACGCGCTGCCACTGATACCCGAACGGCGGGCCAATTCCCGCAGGGACACGTTCTGCGCCTTGCGCGCCGTGCGGATGTTGTGGCCGATATCGGCGGCAGGGCCGTTGGCGGCGGGGATCGGGCGGTCCGTCATGGGCCTCAGTGTATCGAGCCACCGCTTAACACTGTCGTAACGCGGATCGCCGCTGAGCTGTGTAGTCTGCGTTAAGCGACGGCGCCGGGGGCACACCTTCCCCAACCAACACCCCATGACTTCGGGGACGGGGGAAGCACCCGCAAGCCAGAGGTCGGTGCCCGTTCGTGAGCCGGTGCCCAAGCCCTGCGGACGGACCCTGGGACGCATCGGGGAGCAGGCGCTCGCAAGGGATCGCTGAACGCCTGGGGTGCCTGCCGCCGATCCGAATCGCTGCCAGGGTACGCCTGACCGCTCGGCGCGGTTCCTGGACTGCACAGCGGCAAGACCCGCATCGTCGGACGGCCGTCGAAAGACCTGAGCCTCTGCCATCTCGCACCGTCGAGAGCCCTTCCCGCCCTAGGAGTAGCCTCAAGATGCCCACCGACGATCAGCGACCGCAGACGATCGACCTCGCCTCACGCGCCCTTGGTGGCAGCGTCGTCGCGGCCAACGACGAGTCCTTCGGCGAGAAGGAGAACCTGATCGTTCCCGGCGCCGCCGACTTCACCCCTGGCTCCTTCGGCCACAAGGGGGAGATCGTCGACGGTTGGGAGACGCGCCGCAGGCGGACAGCCGGCCACGACTGGGCCCTGATCCGCCTCGGCAGCCCCGGGGTCATCCACTCCATCGACGTCGACACCAGCTTCTTCACTGGGAACTACCCCGAGGCGTGCCGCATCGAAGCTTGCGGGGTGGAGGGCTATCCGTCACCCGAGGAACTGGGTGCTCCGGACGTCGACTGGCAGGAGATCGTCCCCCTCTCGCCTTTGCAAGGTGACACCCACAACTACTTCACCGTGACGGCGCCCACCCGGTTCACGCACATACGGCTGTCTGTCCACCCCGACGGAGGTGTCGCCCGATTCCGCATCAACGGCCGCGTCGTCCCGGACCCCCGCCGCCTCCAAGACCTCACCTTCGACCTGGCGGCCCGGGAACACGGCGGGGTGGTGGAGGACAGCAGTGACACCTTCTACTCATCCGCGGGCGTCCTCAACCTTCCCGGCCTGGCCCGGCACATGGGGGACGGCTGGGAGACCCGTCGCCGGCGCGGAACCGGTAACGACTGGGCGATCGTCAGCCTCGCCGCCCCCGGGCGGCTCCGCCAGATAGAGGTCGACACCTCCTACTACGTCAACAACGCCTCGGGCGAGTGCGCACTCCACGGTGCGAGCAGCGAGACGACGCCGGGAGCCGACTCCCCCCTCTGGTTCCCCCTGCTGTCCCGAACCCGACTCCAGCCCGACACCAGGCATTTCTTCGACGTCACCGGTACGGCAGCCGTCACCCACGTCCGCTTCGACGCCTTCCCGGACGGAGGGATCTCCCGCCTGCGCCTCTTCGGCGCGGTCGACTCAACGGCATGGCCCGCGCTCGTCCTCCGCTGGTTCAACGTCCTGCCCGCCGACCAGGCACAGGCTGTCCTCACCGGCAGTGCCGGGCTCGACCCGGAAACCGCACGGCTGATCACCGCCAGGAGACCGCTCGTACCGGGCGACCCGGCCGCCGAAGCGATCCCGGGACTTGGCGGTGCCTGAGCCTCGACCGAGGTTTCGGGCGCACTGGGTGGCCCACGCGGCGGTGACGTTGCGGGTGCCGATTAATCATCCGTTCTGGTCACGCGGCATGTCGGTACTCGTGGAGGGTTCCGCCGAGGTGGTCGCGTCGGCGGACTTCCAGGTGTCTGATGTGCGCTGGTACGTTGATCGGCTCGGGCAGTGGGCGAATGGGCGCGGCCTGCCCCAGGGTGGGTTGGGGGTTGAGTCGGCCTGGAGCGCGGTGCTGGCGTTGCCGCCAGCCCGTTTCTCCAGACCGCTCGCCGAGTGAAGTACCGTGCGCCTCACAATGCAACGGGCTCTGCGCCTGCCGAGAATGTCATCCATGCAGCTCAGAAGCTTGTTCGGTGCTGAGGCAGGATGAGCAGTCGTGTTGCTTCGTCTCGCCTACCTGACCATCACCAACGCGTTCGCCGCGCTGTGGCTGCTACCGATGAGCGACCGTGACAAGGACGCGGAGATCCTCGCCCTGCGCCACCAGATCATGGTCCTCGAGCGGCAGCTCGGGGAGGACCGGGTGAAGTTCGCCTCGGAAGACCGAGCCTTCCTCGCCGCTCTGCTGGTGCCGCTGCCGCGCCAGGTTCTGCGTCGGCTCCGGTTGCTGGTCCAGCCCGACACCGTGCTGCGATGGCACCGCGACCTGATCAAGCAGCGCCACGCCCGCACCTGCCGACCGAATAGGCCGGGCCGCCCGCCCACCGTTCGCTCAATCCGCATCCTGATCCTGCGCCTGGTCCGGGAGAACCCGTCATGGGGCTACCGCAGGGTGCATGGCGAACTCGCCACCCTCGGCATCAAGGTCGCCGCCTCCACCGTCTGGGAGATCCTGAAGAACGAGGGGATCGACCCCGCGCCCGACCGAGCCGCCACGACCTGGTCCGACTTCCTGCAGTCTCAGGCCGACGCAATCCTGGCCTGCGACTTCATCGAGGCCGTCACCCTGACCGGCCGAAGCCAGTACATCCTCGCGGTCATCGAGCACTGCACCCGCCGCATCCGGATCCTCGGCACCACGGCGCACCCCACCACGCAATGGGTGAGCCAGGCCGCACGAAACCTCGTCATGGACCTCGAAGACGCCTCAGCCACCGTCACTTACCTCATCGGGGACCGGGACTCGAAGTTCCCTGCGCTCTTCGACCAGATCCTGGCAGCCGCCGGCATCCAGGCCGTGCTCACCGGCGTCCGGATGCCGCGCATGAACTCAATCATGGAGCGCTGGGTCCAGACCTGCCGCCACGAACTCCTGGACCGCACCCTCATCTGGAACGAGCGCCACCTGCGCCACGCCCTCCGCCAGTTCGAGCAGCACCACAACGCCCACAGGTGAGGGGCCTCGCGTTTTTCGGACAGGGTCTGGCCGAGCAATTCATGCCGTGAGTTGCAATTCCTGGAACTCGGCGTGCACTTCGCCCGGGGGG
>NZ_JBVHHL010000096.1:0-17278 GCF_055561075.1 Streptomyces sp. NPDC022910 | reverse complement strand
CCCCATACCCACCCCGATCCATCGGATGTGGGCACAACGTTGACTGACGGCCTGTCATTCCAAGGAAACGACCGGTCATTTTGCTAGGAGTCCTAGGTACCCCATTCGAGACGAACTGGGGCCTCCTCGACGGCCGGGGCGGCGGACGGGGCATCGCCGCGTACCTACGCGATAGGTTCCTCAATCTCGGCAGCCGCACCCTCGGCGGCCCGGATCCGGTCGGCCTGCTCCTATCGAATGGCCTGCACGCAGGTGGACAGGGCCCGCAGCTGGCCCATGGTCGGATGGCTTTACTCAGTAGGGCAGGTCGTGTGCGTACTCGACGTACAACGGTGTCGCCACGAGAGCTGGCAGCGGCTCATCGAAGTCGGCACGGCGCGGCGGGACGCTCAGCGTTACGCGCGCGTACCCGCGCATCCAAGCTGCGCTTTCGGGGCTCCTGTTACTCGCACGCATGACACTGTGGATTGCGTAGGGATGAGGACTTTCCAGAGGTGGGTCAGCAGCTATTTGCTCCGCCTCGGGAAGCGGGACACGCCGAAGATCATGCATGACATGGTTAAGGGCGCTTCTGTTCACGCCTAGGTCACGTGGATCGATGGACGCCGCGGGGGGCGTCCATCAGAAGGTGACTGGCGCTGCCATGCAGGAGAAGCGAGAGGCCATCCCGCTCCTGCTCGTCTGCACGAGCCGCCGGGGTGTCCAAGAAGAGGACGGTGTCCCTGCCAATGACGGTGTTGAACGGGGCTTCGAAGTACACCCAGCGTCCCGCCCTGGCCTCCGGGTCCTCGTACCACAGCGCATGTTCTTCGACATGCTTGATCACGCCCGCGAGCCAGTCGGCGCTGCTCGGCTCGTTGCCGCCTTCCGCCAGGCCGACTTCCACGCCGCCACCACCTGCTGGCGTTGACGCGTCCAGCCGGAAGTTGGTGAGCCGACGGCCGATCCGCGTCCGGCGCCGCCCCTCCGGCACGAACTGGCGCAACTTTGCGTCGGACAGGTAGGACAGGTAGACCAATTCCTGCATCGAGCCACCCCCATGTCGAGTGGCACGATCCTGGGGATAGAACCGCGTCGCGCTCTCGGGTTCGCGCCACGGCGCTCTTGGGCGTCACGTCAGAACGGGGCGATCGTGTCGATGCCCGCCCCCGCCCGCTCCGTCCATCTCCGCGTCGTCGCCGTCGCGTCGATGTCGAAAGTGAGCTGCCGCCCGAGCTTGGGTATGTCCACGATCTCCATCGATCCGGAGCAGGACACGAGGACGTGGCCGAACTGGCTCGGCCGATCGGTGGGTCGTGCTGCCACAGACGGCCATTGCTGGGGGCGCTGGCCACCGTCCCCGCGGCGATCTTCCGCTCGCAGGACGGCCACTCAACTCGGGGGTTTCCCCCGTGTGCTTGCTGTACCAAGTCATCGGCCATACAAAGAGGTTACGTAAGCAGGGGTGACCCTCCCCTCGTAGCGTAGAGACCGTGACTGGGTCGGTTCCCGGTCTGGGAACGCGGGTTTGCTGAGGGATCACAGACGGTTCCTCTGGTACGTGAATTCGCTGGTGAGCGCGAGTGTCCGGCGGGCTTCAGCCGTGGTGGAGGGCTTCTTGCACTCGCGGATTTGTGGATGGCCCGGTTGGCTTCCTTGTGCCGCATCGTGGCGGGCTGCAGTTGACATGCCTGACGGGAGTGGAAGGGTTGATGAGTAGGGCGCGGTGGTGGAGCAGCTGGAGCCGTCACCGAAGTGCAGGTAGTGCGAGGCGCAGAGTTACGTCGGTGCGCTGAATGCGGATGCTGCTGTCGTGTCGGTTCTCGTTGCCTGGCTCAGAGGGAACGATGCGCGATTTCCCGTTGGGTAGCGGTGCGTGGCCAGTGATGTCGATCCGGGACAGCCGTCTCGGAGCCACCGTGCGGCGAAGCGATTACAAGGGGCTGTTATGAAGGCGACCGTCTATGAGGGGCCGCGCGCCGTCAGTGTGAAGGATGTACCCGACGCGCGTATCGAACGACCGACCGATGTGCTGGTGAGGATCACCAGCACCAACATCTGTGGTTCGGACCTGCACATGTATGAGGGCCGGACAGACTTCGAGAGGGGCCGGGTCTTCGGTCACGAGAACATGGGCGAAGTGATCGCAGTCGGTGACGGTGTGGACCGGGTGCGGGTCGGGGACCTGGTCTGTTTGCCGTTCAATATCAGTTGCGGCTTCTGCCGGAACTGTGAGAAGGGCCTGACCGCGTTCTGCCTGACCACGCCGGTGGACCCGAAGATGGCCGGCGCCGCCTACGGCTTCGCGGGCATGGGCCCGTACAACGGCGGGCAGGCGGAGCTCCTGCGGGTTCCCTACGGCGACCACAACTGCCTGGTGCTGCCGGAGGAGGCCAGGGAGAAGCAGACCGACTACGTAATGCTCTCGGACATCTTCCCCACCGGCTGGCACTGCACCGAACTCGCCCAGCTGCAGCCCGGCGACACCGTTGCGATATACGGAGCGGGGCCGGTCGGCTTGATGGCCGCACTCTCGGCGAACCTCAAGAGCGCCTCCCAGGTCATGGTCGTGGACCGTCACCCGGACCGCCTCGCCCTGGCCGAGGAGATCGGGGCGATCCCCGTCGACGACTCAAAGGCCTCGCCCGTCGACCAGATCAACGAGCTGACCAACGGTCTGGGAGCGGACCGCGGCTGTGAGTGCGTGGGCTACCAGGCCCATGACCCTCAGGGCCATGAACACCCCAACATGACGCTGAACAACCTGGTGGAGTCGGTGAAGTTCACCGGCACCATCGGCGTGGTCGGCGTCTTCATCCCCCAGGATCCCGGCAGTCCCGACAAGCTCTACCAGCACGGAGAGGTCGCCTTCGACTACGGCCTGTTCTGGATCAAGGGCCAGTCGGTCGGCAACGGGCAGGCCAACGTCAAGGCCTACAACCGTCAGCTGTGCAACCTGATCCAGCAAGGCAAGGCCAAGCCGTCGTGGATCGTCTCCCACGAGCTCCCGCTGGACCAGGCCCCCGAGGCCTACCAGCACTTCGACGCCCGCGACAACGGCTGGACCAAGGTCGTCCTGCACCCCGACGGCGGCACCCGCTGACGTAGCACCGCGAAAGGTGCTGTGGGGTTGTTCGTACGTATACGCCCGCAGATGGATACGTTCACACAAATCGGCGCCACCGGTAAGAAGTTGCTGCCGCTGGCTGTCAAGAACGCTGCGAGCAGCGGACACGGGCACTGAGGTGAGCGAGGCGCTGCGGCGCATCGTGGAGACCCTGGGGGACGACAGCGAGGAAGAAGCAGCTACCGTCCTCAAGGCTCTCGGCGCTCAGAGCAGACGGCACGGGAGCGTGCGGGAGACGCCAAGAACGCCCCTGCCGTCCCCTGGAGGCTCGACAGCTATCCATTCCGCGGTGGAGTGGGCCTGAGGGGCTGAGAGCCTGGGAGAGGCTGCCCTCGGCGGTTGTTGCCGAGAGCGCAGAGTCAGTTGCCGCCGGTAGTGAGCGAACCTGTGGGACGCACGCTGGGGGGCGGCATTGGAACTCAGGCGGCGCACAATCCGAGATCTTGCAGATGATCTGCGGCAACGGCACGGCCGGCACGGGTGTGTCATGCCCGATCGACGCGACACCGGCCGAGGGCTGACATGCGAACGGCACCGGCCCTTGAGGTCTACGACTACGCGACTTGAGCTCCGGGGACCGCCGGCGGACATCCACCGACGAACCTGCCGGACAAACACCTAATCCGGCCGGGCGGCGGCAAGGTGGGCGTCCACCGCGACGACGCCGTCGACGCCCTGGCACAGGCCGACGACCACCGGGAGGAGATCCGGTTCCGGGACGTGGCCCCGCAGGGTGACGGCCCCATCCCGGACCTCGATCGCGACGGTGCCCTCTTCCAAGCCGAGGATGCGCCCCAGGACGTCCTGCTCGACCTCGCCGCGAATCTCCTCGTCGGAGCGGATGAAGGCGTCCAGCAGATCGCTGCGGCTGACGATTCCGGTGAGGAGCCCGTCGTCGCCGACCACCGGCAGCTGCTTGACGTGCCGCCTGCGGAGTTCCCGGGCGGCCCGGGGGATCGTCCAGTCGGCACGGGCCGTGAAGACGGGGCTGCTCATGAGCGCGCCCGCAGTCCGGGCCCGGGCCTTGCCCCACGCGCTCTCGTCATTTCCGTCCTGCCCCTGCGGATCAGGCATTCCGGTCTCGTGCCGCAGCACGTCGGACGAGGACACGACTCCGACGGGGGCGCCCTCGTCGTCGATGACCGGGGCAGCGGCGATGTCGTTCGCGTCCAGCAGGACCGCGATCTCGTGGAACGGTGTGTCAGGGCGGAGGGTGATGACCTCCTCGGTCATCACGTCACCGACCGTGCGGCGGTGCAGCATGACATCGGCCTCCTCCGCTTCGTGAGGGGCGGCGTCCCGGCCTCCGCGGCCGCTCGTCCACGCCGTCTCTCCCTACCCATGACAACACTGGGCCGCTCCGGCGACCAGTGACGTTCGGCCTGGCGGGGCGGGCCGGCGGTTCCCTCGGCCAGGAGTGCGGCCGAGCGCGCGGAAGTTGCTCGGGGCTTGCCGGAGATTCTCCGGCTGGCGCTCGTCGCGGACGAGCCCAGCCACCAGCAGTACCTGGGCAAGAACCCGGCGGGCTGCTGCGGGC
The DNA here is from genome assembly GCF_055561075.1 of Streptomyces sp. NPDC022910. Classification (NCBI taxonomy): domain Bacteria; kingdom Bacillati; phylum Actinomycetota; class Actinomycetes; order Kitasatosporales; family Streptomycetaceae; genus Streptomyces; species Streptomyces sp. NPDC022910. The sequence goes on along the minus strand of NZ_JBVHHL010000096.1, from coordinate 12,635 downwards.
TGGGCGGCACGGGTGTGTTCGGCCCCATCGGGGTCGCGAAGTTCTCCGAGGAGTGAGCGACTCGATCCCCAGCGATGTCCGGACACACGGCGGCAAGCCGAACGGCACCCCTCCAGGGACGGGTGCCGTTCTATGTTTGCCGGGGGACGGGTCTAACCGGCCATGGAGGGGATATAGGGCGACAAGGCCGGAGCGAGCTGCACTCCGGGGGCCAGGCCGAGGGCGACGAGAGCGTCGGGCAAGCCGCGTCCGACGCGGGCCGCCTCCACCGTGCCCGGGACGGCCAGCTGGCGGCAGCTGGCGGCGATGATCTCGAACAGGTGCTGCACACGGCCGGGTCCACGGGGCAGCAGCTGGCCGTGGAATTCCTCGTGGTGAGCGAGAACGAGGGCGGCAAGGCCCGCGACGTGGGCCGAGGCCGTACCGGTGCCGTCGAGAGCCGCGTATCCGCTCTGCGGCGCGCAGGACAGGACCGCCACACCGGGGGCGGCCGCGTCGACCCCGGGACCGTAGCAGCTGAACGGAGCAACGAAGAGCCCGTCCGGCGTCAACTGCGGCCCCGAATGGGTGGCTTGGGAAGTGTCCTGCGGATACGAGCCGAAGACTCCCAGCGCCCCCACGGTGAACACGGTGGGCAGCGAGCCCGGGAAGGCGACCGGCCCGCCCGTGTCGCCCGCCGGGGCGACAACGGCAATGCCCGCCGCGTTGGCGTCGGCGAGTTTGCGTGAAACCAGTGCCGACGGGTACGGGGTCGCCACCGCGATGTGAGCGATGTCGACCTCACGTTCGATGCAGCGGTCCAGGGCGGCGATCAGGTCGCTGAAACGCCCGTCGGGCATCACCCGGCAGACGTCGATCTCCGCATCGACCGCGATGCCGATGACGCCCTTGCCGGTGTCCGCCCCGGCGATGATGCCCGCCGCATGGGTACCCGTGCCCATCGTGTCCTGAGCCCATCCCTCTTCCGTGCCGCGTACCAGGTCAATCCCGGAGCGCACCCGTTGCTTCAGATCCGGGTGCTCGGCACTGACGCCCGAACCGATGAGCGCGATCTTGACGCCGAAGGCGCGGAACGTGGGGGGCAGTCGGTCCAGCCGCATGGCCTGCTGGCCCCAGCCGTACTGCTGCCGCCTCTCCAGCTCGGGGTACACCTTGGCCAGCGGGGTCAGGGTGACGACGTTCTCCTGGGTCGCCGACAGGTCGGGGCGATGGATCCAACGGTCCGTGTAACCAGCCTTGGGCCGGATGTACAGGGACTGAACGGACTCTTCGGTTTCCGTCGCCAGCCTGACGGTGACCGTCCCGTCGGCCCCGGTGATGCCCTGACTCGGCCATGTCGCCCCGATCAGGAACACCCCTGCGTCGGCCAGCGGTTCGCCGTCCGGGCCGCAGACGCGCAAGGTGATATCCACGGGTTCCAGCGGCATGACCAGCCCCGGATCACGGAGCGGCAGAATCCCCGGGGTCGGGGCAACGGCGAGTACGGTTCCGGACAGCGGCAGGTCCGGCTCGATGTGCACATGCAGCGACCGCATCGCCGGTACCTGGGCCTCGGCTGCCTCGACGACCGCGATTTCCGGGCAGGAGGGACGCAGCCCCACCGACCGGAGTTTCTCCGACGGCTGGAGTCTGCGGGTCACTTTGACCTCGGGCATCCGGTCCAGCCGGTCACACACCGCGTCCATGCTCAGTTCGGGCACTCCTGGTGGGAGCAGGTGCTGGGGCAGGGGTGTCACCATGTACCGCTCACGGCGCGGCTGCACCGTGAGCGGTGTCTGCGCGCCCTTCTTGCGCTGCCCCGCTTCTCTGCCCTCGGGTCCCGGCCCACCCGCCCCTGCACCCTCGGACCCGCTCTCACGGTTGTTTCCGGGCCTTTCCTTGACCATTGCGTCCACCTTCACCACGCCTACGTCGTAACTTGTGCTTCTGATCCGGAGACGGGCTGCTCGTGCTTCCACGGTGATGCGGTGTGCCCGGGAACCAGTCCGGGGCACACCGCATCCCGCTCTGCCCGGGGTCAGCCGATACCGAAGGGCTGACCCATCTGGCCGAAGCCGAAGCCAGGCTGCTGGTACTGCGGGTTCTGCTGGCCGAACGACTGCTGGCCGAAACCGCCACCCCACTGCTGTTGGCCCTGCTGACTCTGCTGGAGCAGCGTCACGATCGCGGTCGGCAGCGCCTGCTGAACGGACTGCTCAACAGCGCTCCGAATGCCCGTGTGCAGCGTGTGATGCAGCGCGAGAGCGAGGTACGGATGCGCCTGCTGGGCCAGGCCCTGCTGCTGAAGCTGCTGCTGGACCTGCTGGATCTGCTGCAGCGTCTGCTGCATTCGCTGCGCGACCTGCTGGCTCGCCTGCTGACAGGCTTGCTGGATCGCCTGCTGGACGATCTGCGCCATCTGCGGCTGCTGCCCGGCGATCTGCTGGCCGAACTGCTGCAGGGGTTGGGTACCGGTCATCACCGACATGAATGCTCCATTCGCACCATGAGGAAGCCGACATAGGGATCTATGCGGGCCTTATCGGGAGATTCCGACATCCCTGAAACTAAGTTGGTGTCGACCCGACCGCAATCGGAGGGCCACCCCACGTGATTGCCCGGCACATCCGAACGCCGGCTCGAACAGTGGACGGTTCGCCCGGCCGCCCCGGGGACGCGGGGCCCGCGAGATCGCCGTCGAACGCGGCGACCATCCAAGGGCCGAGACTCGCTCCGACGGGGATCGAGCCGCCAACCGAGCGAACACCACCGCCCCGGCTCGGATGCCGTGAGCAAGAGGCGTCGGTCTGGAGGACCGGTGCGGCCGGGCCGTGGCCCCGGATCATGGAGGTCGGGGCTGGGGCGGCGGCCCGCGCGGTCGGCAGTCGACGGGCCGGCGGGAGAAGATGAGAACTCCCGGACCGGGCGAGGTGGTGGCCATGCCCGCATGGCATCTGCGCGACTATCACGACGACGACCTTGACCAGGCGATCGAGATCTGGGACCAGAGCCGTCAGCCCGGTGAGCGCCCCGTCTTCCCTGTGTCCGAGGTGATGGCCGCGGCGGAGAGCGGTCAGACGGCGGTGGTCGCGGTCGTCGGCGACGAACTGGTGGGCGTCGCGGTGGCGCAGGCGCGCGGCAAACGAGCGTGGGTCCTCCTGGTGGCGCTCGCCTCCCGCTGGCGCGAGCGCGGGATCGGCAGCGCCCTCCTCGCCGAGCTGGAACGGCGTCTGCGGGAGCTGGGCGTGCGGCGCATCAGCGCCGCAATGCCCGCCCACGCCGCCGGGACGAAGGCCCTGGAGCACTCCGGTTATCTGTCCCGTGACGGCCTGACCTACTACGAGAAACTCGAGCCGCAGGAAACCGCCAACGCCGACGTCCTCAGGGCACTGGGCGGTCGCATGCTTCCCGATGGGCTCTGGGGCGCCATGGCGGGTATGGAGCGGGAGAAGCAGGTCGTCGAGCGCCGGATCGTACTCCCGCTGACCGAGCCGGCGCCGGCCGACCGCTACGGCGTCGCCCCGCCGAAGGCGGTCATCCTGTTCGGTCCGCCCGGGACCGGGAAGACCAGCTTCGCCAAGGCGGTGGCCTGCGGCTCACCTGGCCGTTCGTGGAGCTCTTCCCGTCCCGGCTCGCGGCCGACACGAGTGAGGGGCTGGCCGTTGCGCTGCGGGAGGCGTTCGCGGACCTGGCGGAGCTGGACTCGGTGCTGCTCTTCATCGACGAGGTCGAGGAGATCGCCGGCACGCGGTCCGGACAGGCCGTCGACCCCGGGCACGGGGTGACCAACGAGTTGCTCAAGTTCATCCCGAGCTTCCGTGAGCACGACGCGCGGCTGCTGACCTGCGCCACGAACTCCGTCCGCTCTCTCGACGCGGCGTTTCTGCGGCCGGGCCGGTTCGACTACGTCATCCCGATCGGACCGCCGAACCCCACCGCGCGCGCAGCCATCTGGACCCGTTATCTCAGGGGCGCCACGGACTCGGTGGATCTTGCCCGACTGGTGGAGGCCAGCGAGCTGTTCACCCCGGCCGACATCGAGTTCGCCGCCCGCAAGGGGGCACAGGCGGCCTTCGAACGCGAAATCACGCATCGTCGGGGCGGATCGGCCACCACGGAGGACTACATGGCCGCCATCACCGACACCCGGCCGACGCTCACCGCGCGGGCGATCGAGGAGTTCACGGAGGACATCGAGAAGTACAGCCGGCTCTGAGGCGGCACTGCGGCCGCGTCGAGGGCCGATTCCGGTGTCCATCCCGTCGGGAGGACGACCGATGACCACCTCTAACGGGAAGCGCTCTCTATCAGCAGTACGCGCACAGGATTCCGGCCGGCCACTGATACACGGGGCCCGTCACACAGAGTGAAATCCTATTCACTGAAATATGGCTGCACGCATTTTCTGACTTACGTCCGCCTCATACGGTCATCGGACTGCCGGAACGATTCTTCAAGGACTCATTCCCCCGAATGCCGGATAGCTTCCGCCGTATGGCGCTCGTTAGGTGATCGTGACTTGGAACGAACCGGAAGATCAGATCCCCGGCGGAAGCGGAGCCGTTTGGCACGACGCGGCCGGCGGCGAGGCGCTCCTCAAGGGTTGTTCAGACCTACTTGAAGATTTTCTCAAGAAGATCGGCGACATGGAAAGCGAATACCTGCGCGCTCTCGATGGAGCGTCCTGAGCGAGGCCGCGGAGGAGCTGAGAATGGACAGGCTTCAAGGTGAGCCAAGTCTCTACGACATTCAGTTCGCCCTGAGAACCGACTACGACGGCCTCGGGCAGCATTCCTACAATGTTGATCCGCTCGAGGAACATCGCGTCTGGAGCGCGCCCGGCCCGGACATCGCGCCGAACGGCTGGGATCCGGACGAAGAGCTGGCCCAGATGCTGTCCACCGCCTCCAGCGTGGACCCTGCTCCGCCCCCGCTGTACGGGCAGCACCGCCACAGGATCGACCGACGGCGCCCCCGCACCGGAGCGCACATTCTCGACAGCGGCCAGAAAATCACCCCTGTCACGATCCTGGTCGCCACCATCGCCGCCTGCGCGGTGGCCATGCTCGGCTGGTCCGTCGCCTATTCATACAATCAGCTCCGCGCCATTGCCGCGACGGTGCTTCCGGCACCCCTTGCGCAATGGTGGCCGCTGACCGTGTACGGACCGTGGCTCGTGGCGGCTCTCTCCATCCTGCGGGCGTCCTTTCAGCACCGGACCGCCCGGCGATCATGGGGCGTCATCCTGGTCGCCTCCGCCACGGCGGTGGCGCTGTGCATCAGCCACTCATCGTATTCCGTGCTCTCGATGGTGATCGTCGGAATTCCCCCGATCACCGCGCTGGTGTGTTTCCGGGAACTCGTCGGCCAGGTGTCCTGCAAATACCGCCCCAGGCATGCCGCGCCCGGCAAAGAACAGTCCGGCGGCTGATACGAAGACGTGAACCGCTGGTGGGCCGCCGTCTTGCTGTCCGGCGGCCCACCAGCCGTGTGCGCACGCGAGGTACGGGGAAATCAGTCCCCGCCGCTCCCGTACGGCCTCGTCAGGATCTCGAGGTTGTGTCCGTTCGGATCGTCGAAGTACGCTCCACGCCCACCGTCGTTGTGGTTGATCTCGCCGGCGCGGTGGTGGTACGGATCCGCCCAGTACGTCAGGCCTGCCTCGCGGACGCGGGCGAAGATCGCGTCGAAGTCGTCCTCGGAGACCAGGAACGCGTAGTGCTGCGGGGTTATCGAACCATCCGTGTCCATGTAGTCCAGCGTCACGCCGTTCGCGATCTCCACCGGGATGAACGGGCCGAACGGCGGGGCCACCTCCACCCCCAGCAGATCGGCGAGGAACCGTGCGGACGCCTGCTTGTCGTGCGCGGCGACGATCGTGTGATTGAGCTCTACAGCCATCGGTCGGGCCTCCTGTCCCCTGGGTGCCAAGACCGCTTTCCACGCTACCGCCGGGGCGGGAAACAGGGGGACGCGCACCGTCTCACCGACGCCGTGAGGCGGCCGCGGGGCCACCTCACGGCGTCGTCACCGGATCCTCAGATCGTGGCCGCGTCGATCACGAACCGGTACCGCACATCGCTGCCGAGCACCCGCTCGTACGCCTCGTTGATCTCGGACGCGCTGATCAGCTCGATCTCGGCGCCGATGCCGTGCTCGGCGCAGAAGTCCAGCATCTCCTGGGTCTCGCGGATGCCGCCGATGCCGGAGCCGGCGAGGGTCTTGCGACCCGAGATCACCGAGAACAGGTTGAACGAGATGGGCTCCTCGGGCGCGCCCACGTTCACCAGCGCACCGTCCGTCTTCAGCAGCGACAGGAACGCGCCGAAGTCCAACGGCGCCGACACGGTCGAAACGATCAGGTCGAACGTGCCACGCAGCTGCTCGAAGGTCTTCGGGTCGCTGGTGGCGTGGTAGTGGTCGGCGCCCAGCTTCAGCCCGTCGTCCTTCTTGCGCAGGGACTGGGAGAGCACGGTCACCTCGGCGCCCATCGCGTGCGCGAGCTTGACGCCCATGTGGCCGAGACCGCCCAGCCCGACGACCGCGACCTTCTTGCCGGGGCCTGCGTTCCAGTGCCGCAGCGGGGAGTACGTGGTGATGCCCGCGCACAGCAGCGGGGCGGCCTCGTCGAGCGAGAGACCGTCCGGAATGCGCACGGTGAAGTTCTCGTCCACGACGATCTTCTGCGAGTAACCGCCGTAGGTGGGCTCGCCGTTCTTGTCGAGGGCGTTGTACGTGCCGACGTTGCCCTTGAGGCAGTACTGCTCCAGGCCCGCCCGGCAGTTCTCGCACTCGCGGCAGGAGTCGACCATGCAGCCGACGCCCACACGGTCGCCGACCTCGAACTTGGTCACACCGGAGCCGACCGCGGAGACGACGCCCGCGATCTCGTGCCCCGGAACCATCGGGAAGATCGCCTCGCCCCAGCCCTCACGGGCCTGGTGGATGTCCGAGTGGCAGATGCCGGCGAACTTGATGTCGATCAGCACGTCGAACTCGCCCACCTCGCGGCGCTCGATCGTGGTGCGCTCGAGCGGAGCCTTGGCGGCGGGTGCGGCGTACGCAGCAACGGTGGTCATGCCGGTTTCTCCTTGGGGAGTCGTGTGCCCGGCTGCCTTCTGCCGGGCACGGCGTCCAGCCTGCCGTACGGCAGCGGGTTCACCCAGGCCACGGCTCCGCCTACGCCCAGCGGTCCTACCACTGGCGGGGTCAGGCTCATGGGCGTACGACCGGGAATACTGGACGTATGGACGTAACCCCCCACTCCGTACAGGCGCCCGCCACGGGAGCCGGTCAGGCCCTGGACCGGCGCGCCGAGCTCAGCGAGTTCCTGCGCACCCGGCGGGCCCGGCTCAAGCCGGAGGACGTGGGGCTGCCGGACTTCGGCCGGCATCGGCGGGTGCCGGGGCTGCGGCGCGAGGAGCTGGCGCAGCTGGCCGGTGTGTCGGTGGCGTACTACACGCGTCTGGAGCAGGGCAACGGACGGAACGTGTCCGGGGAGGTACTCGACGCCATCGCCCGCGCATTGCGGCTGAGCGACGCGGAGCACGCGCATCTGACGCACCTCGCCAAGCCGAAGGCGCACAAGAAGAAGCCGTCGGCGCGGTCGCAGCAGGTGCGCTCCCCGCTGCGTCAGCTGCTGGACTCCTTCGACGGCGTCCCGGCCTACATCGTGGGACGGCGCTCGGAGGTCCTCGCGTGGAACCGGATGGCAGCGGCCGTCTTCGGGGACTGGTCGCAGCTGCCGCAACAGGAGCGGAACTGGGCGCGCATGGTGTTCCTGCGGCCCGAGTACCACGATCTGTTCGTGGACTGGGAGCAGAAGGCGATCGACATCGTGTGCCAGCTGCGGTACGAGGCGGGGTGCTACCCGGACGATCCACGGCTTTCGGCGCTCGTCGGGGAGCTGTCGGTGAAGAGCGAGGACTTCCGGCGGCTGTGGGCGACGCACGACGTCAAGGAGAAGAGCCACGGCCTGAAGCTGTTGCGGCATCCCCTGGTGGGCGATCTGGCGCTGCAGTTCGAGTCGTTCAGGCCGCCGGACGACGGTGAGCTGGCGCTGGTGACGTACCACGCCGAGCCGGGATCCGAGTCGGCGGAGGCGCTGCGGCTGCTGGCGAGCTGGGGCACGGACGCCACCCGCGCGGGCACGCCCGCGCCCCGCCCCTGAGGGCGGCCATCGTCACGGTCGGTACGGCGGCGCGGCCCCCCACGTCCACTTCGGGACCGGCTGCTCCGCCGGGGGCCTGGCGGCCGGGCCGGAGTAGTACAGCGCGAGCCGCGAGCCCCACTCCACGTACGCCAGGAACGCCGAACGGTCTCCGCGTCCGTCGGGAGGCCCGCGACATCCGCGGCGTCCTGGATGAGGTCGACCCAGCGCCGGCGCTGGGGCTCGGTGATGTTCTTGCCGAGGTGTTTGGCGACCATGTGGCCGTGGCCGCCCTGGGTCTCGGAGTAGGCGGGCGGGCCGCCAAAGACCTCCCCCAGCCACAGCGCGACGTGCTGGGCGTGCTCGGGGGCGAGCCCCTCGAACAACGGCGCGAGCAGCTCGTCCTTGAGCACCTTGTCGTAGAAGATCTCCGTCAGGCGGGAGAAGGCTTCGGCGCCGCCCGCCCAGTCGTAGAGGGCGGGGCTCGAGAGCCGGTGCCGCGGACGGTGGTCGGTTTGTAGTGGCGCATCTCCTCGATGTCGTCGACGTACGAGCCGATCTCCGCGAAGAACGCGGGGGACTGCTCGGACGTGCGGAAGCCCTCGAGGTGGTCTTTCGAAGACGTCCAGGTGATGCGCAGGATGTAGTGCTCGAAGTCGTCCTCGCAACGCGCCAGTTCGTAGTCGACGCACTGCGGTGCCGCCGCGAGCTGGACCGCGGCGCGGGTGTGGGCGGCCAGGAACTCGGCCGACCGCTGCTCGGGAACGCGGTACCGGATGTACTCGACGGTGTGAGCGGTCATGGACTCACGGAAGCACGGACGGCCCGCCGGAAGCTGTGCTTCCGGCGGGCCGTCCGCTACCGGCTCACTTGCCGTAGAACGCGTTGTAGATCGAGATCGTCGACTTGTTGCCCTTCTTGTCGGCGATCTTGGCGTGGAACGAGAGGCCCTCGCCCTTCTTCGGGTTCCTGTAGGTGATCTTGCCGTTCTTGACCGTCAGCTTGGTCCAGGTCTTGCCGTAGTCGTACGACACCCACACCCCGAGCGACTGCAGGTTACGGCCCGCGGCCGAGCCCTGGACGGTGACCGGGATCGTGACCTTCTTGCCGGCCTCGACGCGGCTGTCCAGGCCGGTGGTCGCGCCGAAGCGGACCGAGGAGGTGGGCAGCTTGGCGCTGTTCACCTTCTTGGACTTGAACGTCCAGCTCGCGTCGATGCGGGTGGACGCCGCGGCGACCTTCACACTGCGGATGACCGAGGTCGTCAGCTTGTACGAGGCTTCGCCGGACGGGACCTTGAAGGTCTTGGCGCCGAACAGCGGGTCGTCGTTCGAGCCGACCTTGGTACTGCCCCGGTACAGCGTCGTCTTGACCGACATGAAGTCCGAGGATCCGGCGTGCGTCTGACCGTCGGCGAACAGCGGCAGATAGCCGTAGATCTCGTTGCCGTTGCGGAAGATGCCGTAGTCGGAGCTGACCCGCGGCCCGAACACGGCCGTGTTGAAGGTCTTGGTGTAGCTCTTGCCCGCCTTGAAGGTCTGCGGATCACCGAGCGTGTAGTACGCCTCCGCGACCGGGAAGCCCTGCGTGTCCTTCTTGCCCCCGTACTGCGAGAAGTCGAGCGTCCACTGCACGGCGTCGCCGGTCGACACGTACAACGTGCGCGTGCTGCGCAGCTTCTGCTCGACCGGGGTGTTGAAGCCGAAGTCGGTCGGCAGGAGGGCGTAGGCGCCGACCGCACCGGTCTTCCCGCTCGACGGGGACCCGAGGTTCACCTTCAGCGTGGCCAGGTCGCCCGCCTTGTAGTGGTGGACGTGCGCGCCCTCGAGCTTCTTGACGTCGGCGCCGGTGAACACGTCGTACTCGGCGGCCTCGCCCTTGGTCCACTGACCGAACCAGGTCTGGGACAGACCCGAGGTGACCGCCGGACCGACGTGCGCCACCCTCAGGTCCTGGAAGGAGGGCACGAAGATGCCGCCGCCGATGCCCGCCGGGTCGTACGCATAGGAGACCATCGCGGACAGCGGCTTGGCCGCGGCGTCCGGCACGGTGATGTCGGCAGCCCGGGCCTTGGTCAGGTCCAGAGTGACCGTGGTGTCCTTGGTGACGCTCAGCTTGGGCTGGACCAGCCAGTCGAGACCGCCCTCGAGGGAGGTGGGGTCCTTCAGCGAGACGGAGTCCAGCAGATACGTGCCCCTGGGCACGCGGACGGTCGCGGTGTTCGCCGAGCTCTGCGAGAAGTAGTCCCGGCCGGTGGTGCCCGAGGCGTCGATCAGGTCGGTCAGGTGGACGGGCGTCTGACCGTCACGGTTGACGTACTTCAGGGTGACGTCGTACGACTCCACCTCGCGCTCCACGGCCGCGGCCGTCCGCACGCTCTGGCCGCCGCCGGTCGCCGTGACGTACGCCGAGTAGGCGCCGTTGGTGCTGCCGCCGAGCTTGGAGTTGACGCTCACCGGCACCGAGGCGGTGCCGCCCGCCGGGACGGTGACGGTCTTCGCGCCGAGCGTGAAGAAGCCGGACGGCGCGGCTTGGCCCTTGGGGTTGGTGGCCGTCAGCGAGAGCGACAGGGTGACATCGGTCTTGCCGAGGTTGCGGTACGTCAGCTGCTTGGTGACCGGCGTGTCGTCGGTGTGCGGCCACTGTGCGATGTCGAAGCTCACGGACGACGGGTCGGCGAGCACGGTCTGCTTGATCGCCTTGTCCACCGCGATCCGGCCCGAACCCTGCTGGAACGGTGTGTACTTGCCGCCCTTCGCGGAGCCCGTCAGCGCGGACTTCAGCTCGGCGAACGTCCAGTCGGGGTGCTCCTGCTTGAGGATGGCGGCGGCGCCCGCGACATGTGGGGTCGCCATCGACGTACCCGAGATGGTCAGGTAGCCGGCCGGCTTCTCGCCGACCTCCTTGTCGATGAGACTGCCCGGGGCCGCGGCGGCGGTGATGTCCACGCCGGGCGCGGTGACGTCGGGCTTGATGGAGCCGTCGAGGCCCGGGCCGCGGCTGGAGAAGGACGCCAGCTTGTCGTTGTCGTCGACGGCGCCGACCGTGAGCGCGTCGGCCGCGCTGCCCGGGGAGCCGACGGTCTGGTCGCCGTATTCGCCGTCGTTGCCCGCGGCGATGGCGAAGAGGATGCCCTTCTGCTCGGAGAGCTTGTTCACCTCGGCTTCGAGCGGGTCGATCTCGGGCGTGTCGGTGCCGCCCAGGCTCAGGTTGACGATGTCGGCGCCCTGCTGGGCGGCCCACTCCATGCCTGCGAGGATGCCGGAGTCGTCGCCGTATCCGTCGTCGTCCAGGACCTTGCCGCTGAGGATCTTCGCGCCGGGCGCGACGCCCTTGTACTTGCCGCTCGACTTCGCGCCGGTGCCGGCCACGATGGACGCCACATGCGTGCCGTGGCCGACCTTGTCGTCGGCGGTGGCGGCGGTCGAGAAGTTCTTGGCCTCGATCACCTGCCCCTTGAGGTCCGGGTGGTCGGCGTAGACACCCGTGTCCAGCACGGCGACCTTGACGCCCTTGCCGTCGTACCCCGCGGCCCAGGCCTTGGGGGCGCCGATCTGCGGAACCGACTTGTCGAGGCTGGCCTTGCGGACGCCGTCGAGCCAGACGTGCGCAATGCCGGCGGCGGCGGTGTCGCCGTTGGTGACGGCCTTCCACAGCTCGGCCGCGTCCCGCTGAGGCGTCTGCACCGCGTCCGCGTTCAGGGACTTGAGGGTGCGGCGGAGCGTGCCCGCCTCGCGGACGTCCGCCTTCGCGGAGCTCGCCGTGCCCTGGTAGCCGACGATGACCTTCAGACCGTTCCTCTGGTCCTTGCGGGTCCGGGACGTGTTGAGTCCGGTGACATCGAACAGACGCCGGTCGAGCTTTCCGCCGGCGATCAGGGCGGCCGCGTCGGCCGGCACCACGTAGGTGTGCCCCTCGGCCTTGCGGACCTGAACCGGAACGTTTTCGCGGCCCTTGGCCCGCTCGAGCCCGACGACCCGGCCCTTGGCGTCGACGACGACGCGGTCACCGGTTATCAGGGTGATGCGGTGCCCGGCCGTGAGACCGGTGGCGGCCTTGCCTGCCGCGGCCTCGGGCTTCGCCGACGCCGGGCTGGTCATTCCCGCCGCCAGCGCCACGGCGGCCGCCGTGGCCACGGTCGCCGCGCATGCTCTTTTCACTTGTCTGCGCAAAACTCCCCCTGCACGTGAGGTACCGGGCGAATTCCCCGTTCACCCGGCCGGGGACAGTCCCGTACACACGCACGTCAACCCCCCGGAGTACGCAGTATGCCGGGGGGTGATCAGTGCCTCAATAGAGTTGTGGATAACGAGTTGGCGCGGCGAGCGCGGTCTTACGAGGCCGCGTTCTCCTTGACCGTGATCCTGCCCTTGCGGATGGTCGCGAGGCGCGGCGCCTTCTTCGCGATCGTGGAGTCGTGGGTGACCATGATGAAGGTCAGTCCGTGCTCCTTCCACATGCGTTCGAGCACGTCCATGATCTCGTCGCGCATCGACTCGTCGAGGTT
>NZ_JBVHHL010000095.1:0-18468 GCF_055561075.1 Streptomyces sp. NPDC022910 | reverse complement strand
GCGAGTACTTACTGGGTGGTGCCACGTCTTGCCTCTCGTTTCCTTACGTAGAGATCCTATTGGGTCCCTGTCCGGAAACTTCGGGGCACCTCAGTACCGTCCGCCGTCACGGCCGACCTGTCCATAGGTCGACTCGGAAGCCTGGATACCCTCACTGACCTGGATTTTTTCCGGGACGTTGTACGTTGACATGATCCCGGAGCAGGTTCCAGTCTTTCCAGGTTCTTTCTCGTCTGCCGTGGGCGAATGCCAGGCCGAGGAAAGGCCAACGGGAAAACGTCAGGCGATGCTTCCTTGGGAGAGGAGCAGCCGGGCATGCTCCGCGTTCGCCTGGCTCGGTCGCACCGTGATGCCGGCATGCACGGCGCCAGCGAGGTCGCGCGCGGCTGGCTGGCCGCGCCGAAGCCGGGCCCGGTTCATGCCTGCCCGCGGGGTGCGCGGGCCGGGCGGCGCGTCAGCAGCACGGTCATCGACCAGGGTGCGGCGTTCGGAGTCGCGCGCCATGCGGCGGTGCGCATCAGGTGGGCGAAGAGGCGCTCGACGATCCACCGCTTGGGCAGCACCACGCAGCGGCGCATGCATCGCTGCGCTTGGCGATCGCCAGGACCAGCAGGTGTTGGGCGTCGGCGACTTGGTGCAGCAGGCCCTCGACGTGCACGATCCCGTCCCTCAAGAGCAGGACGGTGAAGTGCGGTTCAGTTGGAACGGCGGCTGCCTCCGCCGGAGATACGATGTGCTCGGTCATCGGGAGACCACTCCTTGCGTTCGGGTGCGCTGTCCCGAATAGAGGTGGAGCCCGAGCCTCCGGTGTAACGGGCTGCGCCCAGGCCGTAGGACGAGATTCCCGTGTGGCTGGCCCCGGCAGCGGGCAGAAACGTTCGGGCCACCCCCATCTGCCACGGGGCCGGCCCGTTGTCGTGCGTGCGGTCCTTTAGGACGGGATCACAGATCGAGCAGGAAGTCGAAGTCTGTGTCCTTCGCGCCGAGCAGCCACGCCTTGGCCTCGGCCGGGGTGAAGACCTGGGGCAGGCGATCGGGGTTCTGCGAGTCACCGATCAGGACGTACCCGTCCTTGACGGCGATCCGCACGCAGTTCCCGCCGCCGCCGCTGTACTTGGACACGGTCCATGCGACCGACGTCAGGTCGAACGAGGACGGGTCCGGCTTCGCTGTCACTGTTCTAGCTCCTTGATCCTTTTCTTGAGGCGCATGCGCGTCTCGTCGGGGTCCAGCGCCCGCTCCCACAGATTGGTGAAAGTCGCGGTGTAGCGCTGCACATCATCTTCCCCGTCGAAGTACAACGAGCTGACCATCGTCTCGACCCACACAACCTGGCGGGCGGCCTCGGGGAAGGCCATCAGGACGAACGGCCCCGCAAACCCCGGGTGCAGTCCGACGGTGTCCGGCAGGATGCGGATGGTGTTGCGAGGGTCTTCGGACTCCTCCAGAACTCGTTCCAGTTGCCTCCTCGCCACGGCGAGGTCGTCGCCAGCGATGCGGAGCGCATGCTCGTCCACCAGGGCGCGGAACTCAGCGAGTGAACCATCGCGCACCTGCTGCTGGCGGTCCATGCGGACGTCCACGAGTGCCTTGACCTCGGAGGGACGCAGATCAGGCCGCATCTGGGCGATAACCGTGTAGGCGTAGTCCTCGATCTGGCAGAGCCCCGGCCAGATGTCCCGTTCATAGTTGGACAGCGCAGCGGCCCGGCGCTCCATCTTCAGGAAGCCCTCAAACTGCATGGGCCCCAGCAAGTGGGCGTTGCGTCGCCACAGGGCAGGACGTGGTCGACCGGCCGGAGTGGTGTCCGCCCCCAGTAGTGCCAGGATTTCTGAACTCTCGGAGTCGCTGGCCTGGTAGACCTCAAGCAGCGCTTCGATGAGATCCCGGGCCACACGTCGGCGCTGCCCTCGTTCGAGTCGGCTCAGCCCGCTCTTGTCGATCTTGACGCCGCGCAGGCGCAGCACTTCGTGGCCTGCAACGTCGCCCTGCGTGAGGTCCCGGCGTTCTCGCAAGTCCTCTAGGCGCAGGCCGACTTCACTGAGAGTCAGCGACCACGGCGTCTTCGCTTCTGGCATGGTGGCCAGTCTGACGGCTCGTCGCCCTCCCTACAAGCAATATGGTCGCGCAATTTGCTCGACCATATTGCTAATGGCTTGCCTTTGGGAGCATCCTAGCCAGGGTCACGAAGTGTGCAGCGCCCGTCGCCACGCGTGGAGGTCGCTCCGCTGCTCCGCTGTCCGCACACGCCCAGGGAGGGGCCGCCGCGATGCGTCGGACGCTGTTCAGCCTCCTGTTAAAGAAGCAGAACCTCACCACCTGGGAAGTGTTCTGCGTGCCCTACACGGCCACCGGCCGGGAGCTCGCCCGCGAGACCGGCAACCGCCGTCTCGCCACGGTCAGCCTGGGGCGTACCACGTTCGACCGATGGTCCTCCGGCAGCTGGTATGGCCGGCCCCGCGGTGAAGCGGCGCAGATCTTGGAGCGCATGTTCGGGCACCCCGTTGAGGTTCTGTTCAGCCCGGCACCGGATGCGAGCGAGTCCCCGGTGGCCGTGGGGTCGGTGACAACGCAAATCGGATCACGCTGGCCCAGTTCCAGCATGCTGATCCCGGCAGGCGGCCCCGCTGGGACCTGGGAGATCACCGGGCGCCACCGCCTGGACGGGACGAGCGCCGCAGTGCACCTTCTCCCGGTCATCAGGCGGGGCGAG
This sequence comes from Streptomyces sp. NPDC022910, assembly GCF_055561075.1. Taxonomy (NCBI): domain Bacteria; kingdom Bacillati; phylum Actinomycetota; class Actinomycetes; order Kitasatosporales; family Streptomycetaceae; genus Streptomyces; species Streptomyces sp. NPDC022910. The sequence goes on along the minus strand of NZ_JBVHHL010000095.1, from coordinate 15,755 downwards.
GAAGCGAACCCCGACGACCTTAGCCAAGACGGCCAGCGCGACCTGGAGGGGTTCTTACGGCCGGCGCGCCGCGGATTCATCGTCGGTGTCGAGGAGCGACGCGGCGACCTGGACCTGTACGTCCGCGAAGCCGCGTCCGCCCGCAGGTCGGGCCGACCAGGACCGCAGTCCGCCGGAACCCTGTCGATTCCCTCGGCCTACCTCCTGGACGACCTCACGTATGGCATCGTCTGGGCGCTCACTCAACTCGACGACGGCCTCCTGGCCGACGACCAAGTCCTCGACAGCGAGCGGCACCTCATCAGCACCTACCTGTCCTTACCGAGATCAGCGCCCAGCCAGTTGCTCGTAGACCTCACCGCCGCAGGCAGCAGCTGGATGGGGTCGGCGTTCTGCGCCCAGCACATCCAGCAGGAGCTGGCCAACGCCACCGAGGTGCCTACCTTCTGGACACGCGAGCAGAGCGGGGAGGAAGCGGCCCCCTGGCTGTTCTTCAAACACAAGCTCGACTACCTCCAGGCGCTCACGCGCTTCCACAGTGCCTCTACGCAGACCGTCCGGGTCTTCTGCCTGCCTGAAGGTGAAGTCGCCCAGTCCGAGCGGTACGAGAGAGTCCTGCTGCTGTTGGCGATCGCCCTTATGGAGCGCGTCGGTATCCGGGTGCGGGTAATACCGAAGCCGGAATACTCAGAGGTGGACGGCGTGGCCCTGGTCCCCGGTCAGCAAGCCGTTGTCGCCAACTGGGTGCGGGTTCCCGGCGGGGCGCTCTGGGCCGCCGGCAGCACGTCGACCCGGGGTGACCTGCGCACGTACGCGGCAGCGTTCGCCGACGCACAGGGCAACGACGTCCTGTCGGGCGCTGCGGACTCGGCGAGCCGGCTGCGGGCCCTCTGCGGCTACCTGGGCCTGGACTGGGACTGGTTGACCTCCCGGTGCCGCTCCCTGGGTGAGTACGGTGTCGCCGGACTCGTTCGACCGCGTAGCCGCCTGCTGACGGTGAACGCGCTGGATGAGACCCTGCTCTTCCTCGGCAAGCTCACGTCCGACCAATGAGACCTGCCCACGCCGCCCCCAGGCATGAAAGGCCCTTCGTGTCCTCCGCTGACCGTGACCCGCACCGCTCCGTTCTCGTCCTGGCCCTCGGCGGCACCATCGCCATGACCCCCACCGCCTCGGCGTCCGGGGTCGCGCCCACTCTGACCGGCGCCGATCTCGTTGCCGCCGTGCCCGGCCTCCAGGGCACCGCGGTCACCGCTGAGGACTTCCGGAAACTGCCCGGCGCATCCCTGACGACCAGTGACATCGTCGACCTGGTGGGCCGGCTGGAGCAGGCCGATCGTGAAGGCGTCGACGGGATCGTGGTCACCCAGGGCACCGACACCCTGGAGGAGACCGCGTTCCTGGCCGACGTCTACTACCGGGGCAGCGCGCCGGTGGTCTTCACCGGGGCTATGCGCAGCGCCGCGTCAGCGGGTGCCGACGGTCCGGCGAACCTCCTGGCCGCCGTGCAGACCGCCACGTGCGCAACTGCACGGGAACAAGGGGTTCTTGTCGTCCTGGGTGACGAGATCCATGCCGCCCGGCACGTCCGGAAGATGCACACGACCAGTCCGGCCGCCTTCGGTTCCCCGGCGACCGGCCCGCTCGGCCGTCTGGTGGAGGGAACCGCGCGGCTCCAGCGCGCCCTGAAGAGGACCGGAGCCGTCCCGCTGCCGCTCGGCGCCCCGGGCGCCCCGTCCGAGGTGGAGGTCGTCACCGCGTCCCTGGGCAGCAGCGGAATCATGCTGGAGGGGCTGGAGGACAAGGTCTCCGGGCTGGTCGTGGCCGCCTTCGGTGCCGGCCACGTCCCCCAGACGTGGGTTCCCCGGCTGGAAGCGCTGGCGGCTGCGATGCCTGTCGTCCTCGCGTCGCGCATCGGCACCGGGCCCGTCCTAACCTCGACCTACGCCTTCCCGGGCTCCGAGAGCGACCTGTTGGCCCGGGGCCTGGTCGCCGCGGGCACGCTCGACCCGTACAAGGCCCGCCTGCTCCTGGTCGCCCACCTGGCCGCAGGCACACCGCGCTCGGAGATCGCCAAGGTCTTCCTCAATTACTCCTGATCCCGCCCAACCAGCACGAAGGACGCCCCCGACCATGCGCTTCGCCCAGGTCCGTTCCGGCCGGCAGTTCGTTCTCGCCCTCGACCACGGGGAGGACCTCCTCGACGGACTAGCGCAGTTCTGTGAAGAGCAGGACATCCGGTCCGGATACATCCCGACGTTCGTCGGCGGGTTCCGCTCTGCGCGCCTGGTGGGCTCCTGCGAGCCCCTCGCTGACCCCGAGGCCCCCCTGTGGGAGGAGATCACCGTCGAGACGCTCGAGGCGCTCGGTGGCGGGACGCTCGCGTGGGACCTGGAGAATGACTGCCTGGCACCTCATATTCACGTCGCGGCCGGCATCAAGGGCGCGTCGGCCGACGGGCGGGTGTCTCACTTGCTCGGCGCGAAGGTGCAGTTCATCTGCGAGATTCCCATCGTCGAATTCGTCGGCGACGCGCCGGGCCCGGCGCTGACGCGGCGCCGCGATCCGAACCTGTACGACGTCCCTCTCCTCGGCTTCGGCACGGGCAGCTGAGGGGGAGACCGCGATGCGCAGGTCGATCCTCTTCCCGAAGGTGGTCGAGGCTCGGCGCATGCGCGTCTACGAGACGTTCACGGTGCAGTTCGAGCGGGCTGCCAAGGAGGTAGCCCGGCTGGACGGTGACGCCACTCTCGCCTCGGTGTACGTCTCCCGGTCCACCTGGGACCGGTGGATGGTCGGGGACATCAAGGGGCTGCCGCGGCGCCCAACTTGCCGGATCCTGGAGCACCTTCTCGGCGAGACGGCTGAGCGGCTGTTCGGGCCGGCCCATCCGGACGCCCACCAGCGGGCCGAGACCGGGGCAGCAGCAAGTGCCGAACGCTCGCTGGGAAATCTCGGGTTGTCACCGCACGTCGCCGCTATGGAGTCGTTCCGGCTCGCGGACCGCCAGCTCGGTGGAGGCCACGTCTACCGGTCTGTGGTGCACTACCTCAACACTGTCGTCGCCCCGGGCCTCTTCAGCACGACGGACCAACGTGAGAATGGCGAGGTCGCGTTCGGGGCGGCGGTCGTGCTCACGGAGATGGCGGCGTGGATGGCTCACGATGTCGGACGGGACGACCTGGCCTCCGGGCACTTCGATCGCGCGCTGCGTCTGGCGCAGAGCCTTGTAGACGTGACCGCGGGCGCGAACGTGCTGGCGGGCATGAGCCACCTGGCCTTGCAGACCGAGCAGGTCACCGCCGCCGCTGACCTCGCCCGCAGCGGGCTGGCACGACTTGCCGTCGGCCCCCGGGTCCCGGCCCTCTCGGCCCGCCTCCACGCCATGGAGGCCCGCGCGCTCGCCCAGCTCAACGAGGGACGCGACGCCCAGCGGGCTCTCGACTCGGCACGTAATGCCTTGGCTCTTGCGCTTTCCGTTCCGACTTCGCACTGGGTGGCGCCGTTCGACGAAGCGGCGCTGGCCAGCGAGGCCGCCTCCGCGCTGCTGGATCTCGGCGCGCTCGACGCTGCGGCCCAGGAAGCGGAACGTGCCCTGGCGCTGCGCGACGCGAGCCGGGTCCGAAGCATGGCGTTCGGACAGGTCACGCTGGCGCGGGTCTTGCTGGCGCAAGAGCAGGTCGACGCGGCCTGTCAGGTCGGCGTGGAGCTGCTGACCGCTGGCCAGTCGGTCACCTCTCTGCGGCTGAGCAGTCAACTCGACTCGCTGCAGGCCGAATTCGATCGGTACCGCCAGGTGCCCGAGGTCCGCGACCTGCTCTCGCGTATGGCCGCGGCTGCTCAGCACCGTAGATTGCTGCTCGGCAGTCTCGCGCTACCGGAAGGTCCGCAGTGAACGATGCCCCCAGGCCGGGAGACCCTGGCCGCAACGCCTACCTGGCCGAAGGCAACGCCAAGCAGGCCCGGAAGCGGGCCGCTGCCGATGCCCTGGTTCGAGACGGGGACGGCCGACTGCTTCTGGTGAACCCGACCTACAAGGACGGGTGGGATCTTCCCGGGGGCATGGCGGAGGCCAACGAGCCCCCCGATGCCGCTCTTCGCCGGGAGCTCCGCGAGGAGCTCAGCCTCGACATCACCAGCCTGCGGTTCCTGTGCGTCGACTGGGTCGAACCGCATGGCCCATGGGACGACTACCTCGGCTTCGTCTTCGACGCTGGCGTTCTGTCACCCGAACAGGCCGCCAAGCTGAAGCCTTGCGACGAGGAGATCTCCGAGCACGGCTTCTTCGACGTCACCGAGGCGCTGCGTCTGCTGCCGGACCGGCAGCGGGCCCGAGCGCAACAAGCCTTGAAGGTGCTGGACGACGGGATTCCGCGCTACCTCCGCAACGGGGTGCCCTGCTGAACGGGGACGGCTGCGCGCCCGTCTCGGCTGGTCACCTCCCCGGAGAGGCTACGGTCCTCGGTAGGGCTCACCGTGCTTCGGATGCGGCGGAAGACCTCCTCGATCACCGTCAGGTCCTTGGCGCACAGGGGCCGGCCGAGAGAGTCAAAGTACCGGCCGACTTGTTGCCGATCGCCCACGCCGACGATCACCACTGCGTTCTGCACCTGGTGAAGGATGAACCGTAAGGCCACCCGCAGCAGGGCATCAGCGGACGAGCCAAACCGGTCGGACAGTACGGCGAGGCCGTGCGTGATAGCCGATGTCTGCATGTCCGTTCGGTCGTCCGCCAGGCCCTCCGTCCGCGGGCGGCGGCCGGCGAGGACGCCGTTGGCCAGCGGAGAGGCGACCAGCAGGCCGACGCCGCGGCGGGCGGTGAAGACGCCGAGGTCCTCGCCGTCTCCGAGATCGGCCAGCGGGAGCAAGCCGCTCGCCTGCGTCCAGACCACGTTGGGGCGAATCTGGTCGAAGAGGTCCAGGAAGCGGCGGATAAAACGGGCCGAGGAGCGGCCATCCGGGCCGCGCAGACCGATCGCTCGTATCTGGCCCAGATCCCGTAGCACGCGCATCTGCTCGATGACAGGGCCGAGGTAGCGGTCGCCGTTGCCGAAGTCGTACGACTCAAGGGTGTAGACGGCGAGTTCGTCGAGGTAGAGGTTCTCCAGAGTCTGTTCGAGCTGGTGCCGCAGGCGCGGACCGGCATACGGGTGGGGAGCAGAGCCCCGGACTCGGCCGACCGTGCTGGATACCCGCACGTTGTGGCCCGGGTTCTCCTTGAGGATCTTGCCGATGAGCCGCTCGGCGTGGCCGTACCGGTGGCTGTCTGCCGTGTCGATGAGTTCCACACCGGACTCCACGGCGCGGCGCAGCCCGTCGAGCAGTTGAGCGTCGTCCGGCTGAACGGCGGTCTGGGCCCACCGGGAGGTGCCTGTGCCGATGCCCAGAGGGCCCAAGAGCAAGTCCCGAGCCACGGGGCGGTGGGTGAGATCATTCGGCAGCATCAGTATGTGTCACCCGCTCGATGCAGAAAGACCGCGACGACTCGTTTCCCCGCGTCGTCGTACTGAACCCGCCAGGCACTTGCCAGTGCATTCACCAGAAACAAGCCTCTCCCGTCCACATCGTCATCGTCGGCCCGTACCGGATTCCGTGGCACCGCGGCCGTGTCCCGGCCGCCGTCGCGGACCTGGACAACCGTCCCCCACGGGTACAGATCGAGGGAGATGCCGAGGGCCTCTCCGGCGTGCTCGAGGGCGTTGCCCACCAGTTCGTCGGCGACCAGCACCACGTCGTCCTTGTACTCCTCGTCGGGGGTCTCCGTGAGCGCGCTGCGGACTATGCGGCGGGCGGCGCTCTGCGGCGCGTCGAGGCCGCGGAGGTCGAGCGCGGCATGCTTCACGGGGCCGCCGGCGGCGCGGCCTTGGCCGCGTGCCAAGGCCGTACTGGTGGGACCAAGCACGGGATCACTCCTCGCTGCGTTCGCGATGCCCGGGGAAACGGACTGGCAAGTCCTGGCGAATACCGTGGCCCATCACGCAAAGCTGGCGACAGCGAAACGGACCCCCCACTTCTCCCCACTTCGCCGCCGGGCTCGCGAACGTACCGAGGCGGGACGACAGTCACAGAGGAAAGGATCCGCACAAAGGATCGGGATTTGCGCAGCTCCCCCAGCACTGCGACCACGAACAAGGCGTCCTTTGCGCCCCGATTCTGACCGCGTGCTGACGCCGACAGGATTGCCGAGAGCGGCTTTTAGCTGGCAGAACGCAAATGAGGGGGACCCTTCAGCCCCACTATCCCACCCGCGAGCGCGCTTATCACCATTCACGCATTTCAGTCAAGCACTTCCAGTGAAGTGGGGTGAAGTGGGGGCGGCGCGGCCGGCCTCTAGCGGTGGGCCCTCACACAAGCCTCGACACACTGATTAATGACCGAATTCACCCCTTTTGCCTGCGGGACCGGTGACGCGTGGGCGAAATCCCGACTGTGCTCGCCGATGTCGAAGTGGGGAGAAGTGGGGGTCCGTTTTCGCTACCGACAACGCCCCCAAGGGGCAACGCTATTCACAGGTTCACGCAACGCCAGGCACACGTAATTCGGCTGGACAGCTCCGCCTGCCACCCGTTGTCTGCCGCGGCGAGGGCTTCCGCCGCAGCAGCCGGTCTCTTCCCTCGTCAACCCGCCCGTGCCATCCCCTCCAGCTCCGCTTCCCCCAAGGATTCGCCATGTGCCAGCACAAGCCCGCCTGCCCCTCCGCCCAGGCCACGGACCGCGAGGCCGCCACCGTGGTCTCGGCGCACCCGGACCAGGGCTGGTCGCTTCTGTGCAACGGCGTGGTGCTCTTCGATGACACCGGCGAGATCCTTCCCGACGGGAAGATCGTCGCCCCTCGTCGAGTGACCGGCGTCGTGGCGTGTGCCGCCGCATGACCAGCCATCGGTACATGCAGGGTGGCCTTCCGGTGCCGTACGTGACCGCGTGGACCGCGGAGACGCACACGGTGCCCCCCGTGGTCCTGCACCGCACCAGGCAAGGGATCGGCTACGCGGACGAGGTGCCGTACGACCGCGACATGGAAGGCGTGCTGTGGATCCGGCAGGCCATCGCCCCGGGATCCGGCAGGGCGTTGTTCCCGAGCGTCCACGCTCTGCGCCAGCGGCGGGCGATCAGCCGAATGCTGTGTCAGGTGTGCGGCGCCGACACCCTGGAGCAGGATCCGGAGCGGCAGTTGTTTCTTCTCAAGGACGTCGGCCGGCCAGTGGGCCAGGGAGAGCTGACCACCGCCGCACCAGTCTGCCCGCCGTGCGCGCTCATCGCGGTCAGGCACTGCCCGCATCTGCGCAAGCACGTCGCGGCCTGGGTCGAGCGGCCGGTGACCTGGGGAGTCACGGGCATTCCGTACGACCGGCGCACTCTGCTGCCTGTTCCCGGCGACGACCTCGCCATGGTCGCCTACGACGATCCCGCGGTCCGCTGGCTCGTGGCCACACGTCAGGTGCTGTCTCTCGAAGGCTGTACCGCCGCGAGCCTGAGCGACCTCAGCGCGACAGCCGGTGCCCGATGACCGAGGTGTCGACGTGCCCGTCCCCCGGCATCCGGCCGCGCTCGCCGGGACTTCGGTCCCGTCCGCCCCCCGTGCACCGCCGTGGCATTGGCCGAGCCGCACATCACCCGCTGCTACCCACCCGCGCTCCATGCCCCCGCAGGCATCGGGGCGCCCGCACCTACTGAGATGGATATTCCATGGCTGGGCGTATCGAGGACTACGCACTCATCGGGGACATGCAGACCGCCGCCCTGGTATGCCGGGACGGCAGCGTGGACTGGTTGTGCCTACCCCGCTTCGACTCCCCGTCGGTCTTCGCCGGGCTGCTCGGCACCAAGGAGAACGGCTTCTGGCGCCTGGGACCGGCCTGCGCCGACGGGGTGAACCCGCCGGCCGCCGACCGGCGGGACTACGACGGGGACTCGCTGATCCTCCGCTCGGAGTGGGACACCCTCCAGGGCACCGTGCGCGTCACGGATTTCATGCCGCCACGAGACGGCGCCCCTCAGCTGGTCCGAATCGTCGAGGGCCTGAGCGGCCAGGTGCAGATGTGCTCCGCGCTGCGGATGCGGTTCTCCTACGGCCGCGTGGCGCCGTGGGTGAACCAAGTCGGTGCCCGCACCGCGGCCGTGGCCGGGCCCGACTCGGTCTGGCTCGACGCCTCAGTGGCCTCGCGAGGTGAAGACCGCACGACATATTCCGACTTCACCGTTCGGGCCGGCGAGCGGATCGCCTTCACCATCAGCTGGCAGCCCTCCCACAAGGGCGAGCCCCCGCTCCCGGAGCCGTATTCGGCGCTGGAGACGACCGGCGAATTCTGGCGCGAGTGGGTCGACCAGTGCACGTACAGCGGTCCGTACCGCGATGCGGTGGTCCGCTCGCTGATCACACTGAAGGCGCTCACCTACGCCCCGACCGGCGGGATCGTTGCCGCCCCGACCACCTCCCTGCCGGAGGAGATCGGCGGGGTGCGGAACTGGGACTACCGGTACACCTGGCTGCGGGATGCGGCCATCACGCTCTCCTCGATGTTGCGCACCGGCTACCGCGAGGAGGCGCGCGCTTGGCAGGACTGGCTGCTGCGGGCGGTGGCCGGGGACCCGGAGAACCTACAGATCATGTACGGCATCGCCGGCGAGCGCGAGCTCGCCGAGGCGGAGCTGGATTGGCTGGACGGGTACGAGGGCTCTACCCCGGTCCGTATCGGCAACGGAGCTGCCGACCAACTCCAGTTGGACGTCTACGGCGAGACCATCGAGGCGCTGCACCTGGCCGACGAGGCCGGGCTGGCGCCGAACGACCACACGGCCGCCCTGCAACTCAAGATGATCGCCTACCTGCAGGACCACTGGAGGGAGCCGGACGAGGGCATCTGGGAGATCCGCGGCCCGCGTCGGCACTTCGTCCACTCCAAGGTGATGGCCTGGGTCGCCGTCGACCGAACCATCAAGCTGATCGAGGCTGGGCGCGCGGTCGGGCCGCTCCAGCAGTGGCGCGAGCTGCGGGATGCCATCCATCGGGACGTCTGCGAGAAGGGCTTCGACCAGGAGCGGAACACGTTCACCCAGGCGTACAGCTCCCGCGAGCTGGACGCCTCGTTGTTGCTGATCCCCCAGGTCGGCTTCCTGCCGCCCGAAGACAAACGCGTCATCGGCACGGTCGAGGCGATCCAGCGGGAACTGTCGACCAAGGACGGGTTCATCCTGCGGTACCGCACCGGCGGCCCGAAGGCGAGTCTGGACGGGCTGTCCGGTGACGAGGGCGCCTTCCTGGCTTGCTCCTTCTGGATGGCCGACGACCTCGCCATGATCGGCCGCGTCGACGAGGCGCAACAGCTGTTCGAGAAGCTCTTGGCCCTGCGCAACGATCTGGGATTGCTCGCCGAGGAGTGGGACCCGCGGCTCAAGCGCCAGGTTGGGAACTTCCCTCAGGCGTTCAGTCACGTGCCGTTGATCGACACGGCGCTGCGGCTCCAGCGCGCCCGTTCTCTTGCGGAGGCGGCATGAACCCGCAAAACCCGAGGGTTTTCGATCTGTTCCGCGCCTGTGCCGGCCCGGAACCAAGGCTGTTCCCCGTGGGTGCCCGCTTCGAGGTCCTCACACTGCCCGAGGGCGATGCCCGGGCGGTGATCGGAGTGCTGGCCCACCACGAGCCGCATCCGGTCGGCGCGGCCATCGCCGCCGACGGCGGGTGGAGTCTGCTGCTCCCGCCCGGCTCCCACTGGGAGGTGTGGCCGCCCGGAGCGAAATACCAGAACTCGGGCTCGTTGGTGGTGCCGCCGGTGATCGGAACCCAGAACGGCTCGCCGCGGTGGGCGAGGTTCGGCAACGCGGCCGGACGCGCCTTCACGGCCCCGCTCCTTCTGAGTCTTGCACTGGCCGCGATCAGCGCACACGAGGAGAACGACAGCGGTCCGGCGACGGTGCCGCCCCGCGTTGCGACACCCGAACTCGTATGAGGACCTGACCTGATGACCGCCCTGATACAGGACGCCGCGCTTGCCCTGCTCGCGCCGGGCTTCGTCTGCGCGACCGTTGCCGCCGTCCGCTACCGCCGGACAGCACACAGCCACGCCACCGACAAGGCCGAACGGGAGGAGGTCCTCCAACGAGCGCAGAGCCTTTCCGCTCTGCGGGACCAGGAGATACAGCACCTGGCCACGCACAGGCTTCCCGCGCTGGCCGGGGAGCTATGGGGCGGCTCCGGTGGCGACGCTGGGCAGCCGCTCCACCCTGAGCTGGCTGGCACCGTGTTCGCCCAGGCCGAGAAAGTGATCCTTCAATACTTCGGCACCCTTGCGGAGCAGGCGTCCACTCGCGCGGAGCAGGCGGCCCAGGCTGCCGTGCAGTCCGTGACACGAGCACTCCAGGCGCTGGTTTACGAGCAGCAGCGCGCGATCAGCTCGATGATCGACCATCACGACGACGAGAAGGTCCTGGCCGACGCCTACGAGATCGACCACGCCTGCAGCCAGCTCGCCCGCAAGGCCCAGATCGTCGGGCTCTTGGCTGGCGCGTGGCCGGGGCGGCAGCGAGACGAAACCCCGTTGCTGGACGTCGTGCGCGGGGCCGAGTCGCGCATCAAGGATTACCGCCGGGTGCGGATCACTGGGGAGCCCACTGAGTACGTCCGCAGCACCGTCGTCGAGCCGGTCGTCCTGGCCGTGGCCGAACTCCTGGACAACGCCGCCCGCAACTCGCAGCCGGGAACGACCGTGGAGGTGTACTTCGTCCACGCGCACAACGGCGTCAGCATCGTCATCGACGACGCCGGCATCGGGCTGACGCCGGAAACCCGCGCTGACGCCGCGCGGCTGCTGACCGGGAAGGAGCCGGTACGCCTGACGCAGCTGCGCAACCCGCCCCGGCTCGGGTTCCTCGGCATCGGCGCGCTCGCCGAGCGCTACAGCTTCCACGTCTCCGTGGCACAGCAGTCCGACCACGGCGGCGTGCGCGCGATCGTCCACCTCCACCGCGGCCTCCTCGTGCCCACCCCGGCACCGGCCGCACGGCAAGCGCAACTGCAGACGCCGCAGCCGGACACCGGCTTTGCCCCTTCCGGCTCTTCCCCGCACCCGCACCCGCACCCGCACCCGCCGGAGGCTCCCCAGAACAGCGGCGCGTATCCGGTGGCCGACGACGGCCTGCCCATGCGCCGCCGCGCCAAGCGTGCGCTCGGCCAGCCGGCCACCCAGCCTGCCAGCCAGCCGCCGACCGACGGCGGCCGCAACCTTGCCGCATTCGTCCGCGGCACACGAGCTCCCCACCAGAACCCCACCGACGAGGAGAACACCCAGTGAGCGCCCCTTCCGCACCCTCCGCTGACCTGAGCTGGATCCTGGACGAGCTCGTCAACGTGCCGCACATCCGGCACGCGGTGTTGCTGTCCGCCGACGGCCTGCTCACCGCCGCCTCCTCCGGCGTCGACCGGGAGTTGGGCGAAACGGTCGCCGCGATCGCCTCGGGCATGCAGTCCCTCAGCCGTGCGGGGGCCGCCTTCGCCAGCGGTGACCCCAACTCGCCGTGGGAGCAGACGCTGACGCAGTTCGGTAACTCCTTCCTCGTCCTCATGGCCGCGGGCGACGGCAGTTACCTGGCCGTCGGCGCCGACCGGGACGCGGACATCGGGGATGTCTCCTACCGCACGGTCAAGACGATCGACCGCGTCGGTCAGACCCTGGGAATCGCGCCGCGGCAGGACCGGACCGGCAGCGCGTGAACGGGTCCCGAGCCAGCGGCGGAGACCGGCTGGTCCGGGCCTACGTGGTCACCGGTGGCCGAACCGCCGCCGCGCGCAACCACTTCGACCACATCACCCTGATCAGCCTCTCCGCCTCCTCCCCCCACCTCGACCGCACCCGGCTGACCCCCGAGCACCGGGGCGCTCTGGACCTGCTGTCCATCAGCGCCTACTCGGTCGCCGAACTCGGGGCGCACCTGGTCCTGCCGCTGAGCGTGATGCGGATCCTGCTGGCCGACCTCATGGAGTCCGGCCACATCACCACCCAACGACAGATCACCCAGACCACTGGGCTCGACATCAAGCTCCTGGAGGACGTCCTTGCCGGGCTTCAACGCCTCTGACACCCGGGTGGCGCCGCCCCTGCGCGGCAACGAGCGCACAGCGAAGCTCCTGATCGCCGGCCACTTCGGCGCGGGCAAGACCACGCTCGTCCAGACTCTCTCCCAGATCACCCCGCTCAGCACCGAGGAGGTGATGACCAGCGCCGGCGTCGGCACCGACCACACCGACCTGCCGGGCAAGACCAAGACAACCGTCGCCATGGACTTCGGCCGGCTCTCGCTCAGCGACGACCTCGTGCTCTACCTGTTCGGCGCCCCCGGCCAGAAGCGGTTCTTCCCTGTCCTGCGTGACCTGTCCTTCGGCTCGCTCGGCGCGCTGCTCCTTACCGATACACGCCGCCTGACCGACACCTACCCGATCCTGGAGCTGATCGAGGGCCTCGCGCTGCCTTACGCCATCGCCGTCAACGCCTTCGACCACGCCCCGGTCCACACCGACGAGCGACTGCGTGAGGTCATGGACCTCGAGCCCTCGACACCGCTGGTGACGTGCGACGCGCGCGACAGACGCAGCTCCACCAACGCCCTGATCGTCCTGATGCGCCACCTGTTGTCCCTCGCCCCGGAGGCATCCCGTTGACCACGCCCCAGCCCGCATCCGGCCGCTGCCCCGCGCATGTCGGCGAGGCCGCCCGGCCCGACCGCCCCTTCCGGCCGCTGCCGATCTACGGTCCCGAGTTCAACGCCGACCCCCACGCCACCTACGCGCTGCTGCGCGCCCAGGGTCCGATCGCCCCGGTGGAGATCTCCCCCAGCGTATGGGGCTACTTGACCACCACCTACCGTTCCGCGCTGTACCTCCTGCGCAACACGCCGAACCGGTTCGCGAAGAACCCCCGCCACTGGCAGGCGCTGGCCAATGGCCAGGTCCCGCCCGACAGCCCGGCGCTGATGATGATGCAGCCGCGCGACAACGCGCTGTGGATGGACGGCCATGAGCACGCGCGGTTCCGTCACGCCATCACGGGGAGCCTGGCCCGCGTCGACACTCACGCCCTGGCGGCCACCGTCACCCAGATCGCCGACCAGCTCATCGACGCCTTCGCCCCGACCGGTGTCTGCGACCTGGTCGCCCAGTACACGGACCCGCTGCCGATGCTGACGGTGATCGAGGTGTTCGGCAGCCCGCCCGAGATCGGCCGACGCATCACCACCGCCATCGCCCGCCTGTTCGACACGGACCAGGACGCCGCGGCGGCCAACGCCGACCTGGAATACGCCTGCCTGGCCCTGACCCACCTCAAACGGGGAGCACCCCAGCGGGACGTCACCAGCTGGCTGATCGAGGCCGGTCTCAGCGACGAGGAGATGGTGCAGACGATCCTGCTGGTCATCGGGGCGGCCACCACCCCGAGCAGCAACCTGATCATGAACGCCCTCCAGCGGATCATCACCAACCCCCTGTTCGCCGGCAGCGTCCACGACGGCGTCCAGCCCGTCTCCGACGCCCTCGACGAAGTCCTGTGGACCGACCCTCCGGTCTCCAACTACAGCCCGCTGTACGCGCTGGGCCAGCAGACCTTCGAGGGCATGGTGCTCCAGCCCGGTTACCCCATCCTCGTCAGTTTCGCCGCGGCCAACGGCGACCCCTCCCTCGGCCTCGCCCCCACCTCCTACGCCGGCAACCGCGGGCACCTCGCCTTCAGCGCCGGCGTCCACGCCTGCCCCGCCCCCGACCTCGCCCGGATCATCGCGGAGACCGCCATCGAGCGCGCGCTCGACCGCCTGCCGCACCTGGCCCTGGCCACCACCCAGTTGATCCGCCGCCCCGGCACGTTCCACTCCGGCTTCATCGCTCTGCCCGTCCGCTTCCAGCCCGCAGCAGCCCTCGCCCCGACCGGAAGGTGACCGACATGACCACGCAGACGCCCGCCCGCTGCCCGTACCGGATCGACGGAGCCGGCACCGACATCCACGCCGAGGCCACAACCCTGCGCGCCCTCGGGCTGGCCACCCACGTCGAGCTGCCCGGCGACGTGGCGGCCTGGAGCGTGACCGACCCCGACCTGATCCGACGGCTGCTCACACACCCCGACATCTCCAAGGACGCCCACCGGCACTGGCCCGCGTTCATCAAGGGGGAGATACCCGCCGACTGGCCGCTGCGGGTCTGGGTCGAGGTCCACAACGCCCTGAGCGCTTACGGCAGCGAGCACACCCGTCTGCGCCGGCCGCTGGCGGCCGCGTTCAACCCGCGCCGGGTCCGCGCCCTTCGCCCGCAGATCACCTCGATCACCCGCCAGCTCCTGGACGAGCTCAGCGACACCGCTCCGGACGAGGTCGTCGACCTGCGGGCCCGCTTCGCCTGGCGGCTGCCACTGCTCGTCGTCAACGTGATGCTCGGCGTGCCCGAGGAGCTCCACGACGGCTTCCGGGCCGCGATCGGCGCCCTGTTCGACACCTCCCGCAACGAGCAGGAGGCCGCGTGGACTCCCAACACGGCGGGGGCAAGTTCCGCAGTGTGTTCGCGTCGATGATGGACACGCACGCAACACCGATGTTGAACGGGAGCTTCTCCGCACGAACCGGTCGCCGACTGTACGGCAGCGTGGTGGACGCGGTTCTTGCGATGGCCTCGATGGCCTACGACGATCAGCTCCCCGGTTTGGCGCAGCGCTACGACCTTCAGGCGATGCGGCTGGCCCAGGCGATCGGCGACCGCGCCCGCATCACTCGGGTCCACATCCACCAAGCCCGGCTGGCGGCAACGCAGGGCGGGCAGGCGGATGTGCTCGCTCACGCGCGCAGTGCTGTGCTGGCGGCCGAGGGAGCGCCTCCCCTCGTCAGGGCCTATGCGTGCGTGACCGAAGCTCGAGCATGGGCGCTGAACGGACAGCCGGATCAGGTCGTGGCGGCGGTGAAGCGGGCCCGCGAGTTCTTCGCCCGCGCGCAGAGCAGCACCGGTCCGGCCTGGCTGGAGTGGTTCGACTTCCGTGAGCTGGAGGGACAGACGGCGTGGGCGTTTGCCGTTGCCGGGCTGGCCGAACAGGGGGCGCAGGCCCTAAAGGAGGCGTCGGTCCTTTCATCGGACCGGACACGCGACACGGTGGAACTCCTGATTACCGAGGCCGAACTGGCGCGGCTGCGCGGTGACTCGGCCGAGCACGCGGCCGTGGCGAAGCGCGCCTCCCAGGCGTCCCAGCATCTGATGAGCCGTCGGCTCTCTGAGCGCCTCGACCGCCTGAAGGCGGGCGAGCCGCTGCGAGGCTTCTGACCACCTCGGCCCGCACTGGAGACACATCCGTACGCCGGGGACCGAGGCCGCCGAGTCGTGGCCCGGCGCTGCTCCGGAGCACGCCGACACAGGACGCTGGTCAGCCTGCTGGAAAAAGCTCGTGTCCAGTCCCGATGCTCATGATCTAGCGGTCCGAGGCCAGTTGGGACTACGCGGCGCGGAAGCGCTTAGTTACGTTCGTCGTCGGTGGTCTGCGTGACCGCGTGCTGGGGGAAGTCTCAGCCGCCTGCACTGTCGGGCCAGGTGATCTTGGCAGTGATCTCGCACGGCGGCCGTTCAGCGAAAGTGCCGAACGGACACCGGGTACCGACGTACAGCCAGCCCAGAAGCTGCTCCCTGTCGGCGACGCCGAGGTGTCAATCCCCTGGTTTCGTAGAGACCTCTCCTATGCGGCCTGGCACCTCTGGTCGCTCTTCTTGCGTGCTTCGGTGATGGTCCGTTCGAACTC
>NZ_JBVHHL010000094.1:0-18516 GCF_055561075.1 Streptomyces sp. NPDC022910 | reverse complement strand
CGGAACTCGGCGTCGTACGGCGGCTTCTTCTTGGACCCCATGAATCCCAACTTCCCCTGCAATCACGGGCTCCACGCTACGAGGGGATGGTCAGAGGTACTTGCGGACCTGGGGCGCCTGGACTGCGGACCCGGTGCGCCAGATCGACGCCCAGCCGTAGCCGTGCAAGAGCAGCGACAGTGTGGTGACCACGCCCGTGGTGGCGGCCAGTTGCTCCCATTCGGGGACTTTCGGATGGTCGGGCACGGGGCAGTGGACGATAGACAGGAGCAACGGGGCGCGCAGGGGCTTCGTGGCGGCGCGCCGGGCCTGCTCCGGCGAGGCGGCGGCTTCGGCGAGCACGTCACCGAGTCGGGCCCGCTCGTTCCCGGTCACCGCGACCAGCCTCCAAGGGCGAAGTCGCCCGTGGTCGGGTGCGGTGGCCGCGGCCTGGATGAGTCGCTCCAGGTCGTGACGGCCGGGCGCGGGCTCGGTCAGTCGGGGGGCGCTGCGCCGGGTGAGGACCGCTTCCAGAACCGGGTTCGGGGGCTGGGTCATCCGGTCACCTCCCGGGCGGGGTCACGCTCGGGATCGTCGTGCGCTGCCGGCGGGGTCATCCTCGGGTCGTCGCTGGCCACGCGCCTGAGTATCGGGGCGGTGGCCGCGGTAGTGATGACGGTCATGACCACCAGGAGGGTGAACAGCGGCTCGCTGATGACACCGCTCTGGAGGCCGATGCCGAGCACGACGAGTTCGGTTAGGCCGCGGCAGTTCATGAGCGTGCCAACAGCGGCCGACCAGCGCCAGTCGGAGCCGGTGAGTCGGGCTGCGCCGGCCGTGCCGCCCCACTTGCCGATGACGGCGACCGCGAGGATCGCCGCTCCCCAGCCCCACTGTCCGGCTGGCAGCGTGGAGAAGTCGGTGTGCAGGCCGGCGTCGACGAAGAATAGCGGCAGCAGGAGCGGCAGAACGACGGCGCGGAAGCGCGCGGCGCTGCGCTCGACGGCCGGGAGTCCACGAGGTGCGGTGACGCCGAACAGGAAGGCGCCGAAGGCGGGGTGCACGCCGATTTGGTCGGTGGTGTAGGCGCTGAGGCACAGTCCGGCGAAGAGCAGGACCAGGACGAGGTCGTCGGAGGTTCGGCTGGCGCGTTCGAGCAGGGCGCGCAGCAGGGGGCGCAGGACGACGGTGAGGCCGGCGGCGAAGACGGCGGTCAGGGCGAGGGTGGTCAAAGCCGACAGGACGGTGCCAGAGGTGGACAGGGCGACAACGGCGGTGAGCAGGCACCAGGCAAGGGCGTCGTCGGTGGCGGCGCAGGCCAAGGCGAAGGCGCCCAGGGGCGTGGTCTCCAGGCCGCGGTCGGCGAGGATCCGTGCGAGGACCGGGAATGCGGTAATGCTCAGGGCTACGGCGACGAACAGGGTGAACGGCAGTCGTCCGACCCCGTCGGGCGCGAAGTGCGGGTAGAGGGCGGAGGCCAGCGCGGCGCCGAGGGCCATGGGGAGCAGGACCCCGCTGAGGCTGACTGCGGCAACCGAGCCTCGGGTGGTGCCCAGGCTGCGGAGGTCGAGTTCCAGTCCAATCAGGAAGAGGAACGCCAAGAGGCCGAGGTTGCCCAGGGCGGAGGTGATGGGCAGGACCGAGGGAGGCAGGATGTGGTGCTGGACGCTGGGTGCGAGCCAGCCGAGCAGTGAGGGGCCGAGCAGTATCCCTGCCAGGATTTCGCCGATGACCGGCGGCTGGCCGAGCAGCCTGACGGCGCGCCCGCCTGCCTGGCAGGCGAGGACCACGACCGGGACGGCGAGGAGCACAGGCAGCAGCGGGTCGGACACGGCAGCTCCAGGAGTCGGCGCGGATGGCCGCACCGCGGCCAGGCGTGGAGAGAGCGGATCAGGCGCGGGTCAACGGCAGGGTGGTGCAGCGAAGCGAGCCGGGGATCCGGGTGACCTCGGAGTAATCGACAGTGAGGACCTCGAGTCCGCGCGCGGCGAGCTGCGCTGCGATGCGGTCGCTGCCGGCGGCGACGATCACGGTGCCCGGCGCGATCGCCAGAACGTTGGCCTGGACGGCACGGGCCTCGTCGTTGGTGACGTCGATCAGGTCGAAATGCTGCTCGAACCAGTACAGTTCGCCGGGTGGGAAGACGCTGCGGTGGATGAGCGCGGTGCCGGGAGCGACGATCGTGAAGTGGTCGTCCAGGTGAACGATGCCGTCGACGGCGAAGTGGACCGGGCGGACCTCGCGCGCGACCCCGTGGTGGGCCAGCGCCCGCTGCAGCGCCCTCACGCCCGTGGGGGACGTCTCCTCGCCGAGGCCGACCAGGACGGTGCCGGTATGCAGGATGACGTCACCGCCCTCGATGGTGCCCTCGTCCAGGTGGGCGACGTGCAGGGCGTCGGCCAGGAGCGGGGCGAGCGCGTCGGCCTCGGGAACGCGGTGCGCGGAGTTCAGGCGTGCCAGAACGATGACGTGGTCGATGACGAAGGCGATGTCGCGGGGGTAGTGCTGGACCGGACAGCCCGGCGACTGGTCGAGGAGGGTCACCTCCGTGCCGCGGCTGCGCAGCAGGTCGATCAGGGTGTCCTGCTGGGCGCGGACGGTGGCCGGGGCGTACGGCCTCCAGGAGCTGGTGGTCTTCTGGCGGGTCAGGACGGGATGGGCTTCGGGGCCGTCGAGGTCGGGGGTGACGTCGCCGGCATAGCGCATGGCGACGTGGCGCAGGGCGCCGTACTCGCTGGTGGCATGCGGAGTGAGCACGATGAGTTCTCCTGGGCCGGATGCTGGACGGGTCGGACGGCGAGCCGGACGCGGCGCAGACAGTCCCAGGCAGGACAGGTCCCGGGGGCCGGCAGGTCAGGCTGCCGGCCCCCGGAGGTCTCGCGGGTGTCAGCCGACGGGGCTGTTCTGGGTGTCCGGGACCTGCGGCAGCCAGTGCACGGCGTCGTCGCGGAAGGACTGGTTGACGGGGACGAGGTCGGCTCCGCTGGTGTCGTCTAGGGCCGTGACGACGATGCCGAGCTCGGGGACGTCGCTGTCGATCGCCGCGAGGCGGCTGCCGCAGTGGGGGCAGAAGCCGCGCTGGGCCTCGCCCTCGAACGTCTCGAACCAGGTCGGCTCGATCCCGTTGGTCCAGGTGACATCGTCCGTTGCGAAGCCAGCCCACCACATCATCGGGCCGCCCCCGAGCTTCTTGCAGTGCGGACAGCTGCACGTGTGCGGGTAAACGGCCCTGCCCTTGACGGTGAAGCGGATCCGCCCGCACAGGCATCCGCCGGAGCGCTCCTGGATGGCGGCGACGATATCGGAGGTGGCGTTCATCAGTTCATCTCCCAGGCACGGTGGGCGAGTTGAGCCCACCAGTGTGTCATCCCCTCGGCGATCGTCAGGAAGCCGTCCATCGCCTGGGGCAGCTCGACGTGGAAGAGTTCACTCTCCTTGATGAACCGGGCCAGGCCCTCAATGTGCGCGGCCTCGACGCTCAGGCCGCCGACCTGGGCGGCCTCGTGCCCCTCGTCGAGGTGGAGCTCGTAGTAGTAGTGCAGGGCCTTCAGCTCGCTGCCGCTGCCCTGGCCGGTCAGCTCGCCGTAGCGGTTGGTGATGTCCCGCAGGATCTCGGTCTCGGCGATCGCCACGGCCTCGGTCGCGTAGTAGGCGCCGGCGATGAAGCTGGGCATGTGCGAGCCGACCATCCACTGGTGGAGGTTGACCAGCGTCTCGGTCTCGCGGGCAGGCACATGGCCGTTGACGAGGAGCCCGAGGTCGGACAGAAGCGCGTTGGTGTAGAGAACGTAGTGCGCAGGAACCTTGCCGCGCTCGCCGCCCTCCTCCAGGTGGTTGCGGCGCAGCTCGTGCGCGAGCTCGGGGCAGAACCCCTCCACGCCGGTGGCAGCCGCCTTGAGGAACTGGGCGTTGTAGCGGGCGAACACCGAGAGCTCCTCGATGTACATCCGGGCCTGACGTACGCTGAGGTCGGCGGCACCAACCTTCTCGGCGATCTTCCCGTAGGCCCAGTCGATCATGGGAGCCAGGTGCGCGGTGACCAGGGCATCGCCGGAGGTGAACTTGCCGAGCAGGGTGCCGTTGACGGCGCTCTGCGTCTCGGGGTTGGCCTTGAGGTAAGCCTGGATGAGGCTGTTGTCGGGGGTCATTTCTCGGTGTCCTCCCTGTCGGCGGGGCGGGGCGTCAAGTGCAGGCCGCCGGTGGCTCCCAGGGCCCGGACGGCCGCGAGTAGTTCCGGGCTGTCGGGCAGGGTGATCGCAGCGCCGTCGTTGAGCGCGGTGATGGTGTCCCGGTCCAGGGCCGCGACGTCGAGGGCGATGCCCGTCTGGTGGCCGCGCAGCAGGACGTGCTGGGTGTCGTCGCCGCCGTTGAGGGTGGTCACCTGGTAGGGGGCGATCAGGGTGATCTCGGCGCCGGGCGCCACCTGCTGGGGATCGAAGGCGTCCGCGGCTTCTTGGCGGGCGAGGTCGCCCTCGACCAGTTCCCAGCCGCCGTTGCTGAGCAGCGTGGCCCACCGCTGTTCGGCGTGCTCGCGGGCCGCGCCGCGGACGCGGTCGGCGGCGACGGTCAGGAGTTCGCGGCCGACGCCGGCCAGTCGGTCGGTGACGGAACCGGGCCCGGCGGCCGTGTCCGCCATCGCGGAGGGCTCGTTGAGCGGGTCGTCGGGTCCGTCGCCGGCCAGTTCGGCGAGGACGTCCGGGATGATGCGGCTCTGCAGGAGCTGCGCGTACGGGTAGGTGTACAGCGGCATCGCCACCGAAACGGAGAAGGTGTCCTGAGTGCCGACGTGGAAGACCCGGCGGGGCAGGAACAGGGCGTCGCCCGGCTCCAGCAGGAAGTGCTCGGCCTCCTCCAGCAGCGCGCGGTAGTCGCCGTAGGTGGGCTGTTTGCCACCGGTGAGCTTCTCGTACTGCTCGGCGGGCCAGCAGTAGAAGTTCTTGGCGTTGGGGCCGAGGTGGACGAGGAAGGCGTCCTCGTAGCCCTCGTGGATCCCGAACGCGGTCCCGCTGTAGTTGCCGGCGAAGGCGACTTGTTCAGCGCCGCCCAGCGGCAGGCCCCACCCATCGATGACGCTCTTCAGGAAGGTGCCGAGTCCGGCTGCGAGGGCGGGGCTGACGGTCTCCAGGTTGTTGATGACCAGGGAGAACCGCTCGGCGGCGGCGAGGTCCTGCATCCACGGCACGAAGGCGTCCACGCCCCCGTCCCAGGAAGGGGCGGTCAGCGCCTGCGGCAGGAGGTCGTCGCGGCGTTCCTCGCCGACATAGACACGCGCGTGCGCCTTGATGCCGGTGCTAGCAGCATGGGCCCTTCGGATGGCCTCGAATCCCCCCAGGACGTCGTCCGGGCCGGCCGCGGCGGCGGGGATGATGCCCTTGAAAAGGAAGGGCGTGGTCCGTCCCGTGGTGTGGTCGGGGAAGGTACCGGTCCAGAATGCCTGGTCGGGCGGCCAGGGGTAGGCAGTGTCCATCAAGAAGCTCCTGATGTCGGGGGCTGTCGTGATCGGGGCGGGAGAAGAGGCGCGGTGACGGGGCGCCATGGTCAGCTGAGGTAGTCCTCGGGGCCGCCGCGGCGGACGGTGTCCAACGTGAAGCAGTGGAACCCGCCGCCGAACAGGCGCCGGTGGCGGTGGCGGACCGGGACGACGGTGAATCCGCGTCGCTCCAGAACCGTGATCAGCTCCGGGTAGAGGGAGTTGACGACAACCGTGTCCTCGTCAACGGACAGCAGGTTGATGTCCATGTACCGGCTGCCGATAGGGATGACGAAGCCGAGGTCGGTGTAGTCCGGGAAGTTGCTGTCGTCGGTCTCCGGGGCGTAGATCACGTCCCAGGACTGCATGGCCTCGGGCAGGTACTTGAGGTATTCCGGCGAGCGCAGCAGCATCAGGCCGGGGCGTAGCGGGACTAGGACGCTGTCGATGTGGTTGTCGGCCATGGCGTCCAGGCGGTGGAACCGCAGGTTGCGGACGTTGTCCCGCAGCCAGCGCAGGGCAAGTTCGTGGTTGTGGTTGGCGACGTTGACCAGGACGTCGCGGCCCAGCCGCATGCACTGCGCGCCGTCGAAGACCATCTCCAGGCCCAGGCCCTCGATGCTGCCGGCCGTCTCGCCGTCGGTGGCACGGCTGACGTCCAGGCCCTGGCGGGTGAAGTAGCTGGTGTCCAGGGAGTCGCTGGCAAGGGCGGGCCGCGGCATGCTCAGCCAGTTCGCTCCGGCCTCGTAGTAGCGGTAGAAGGCTGGCTTGAGCAGGTCGTTCTCGAAGATGCGGGCGCGGATGTGGGGTGCGGTCTC
This sequence comes from Streptomyces sp. NPDC022910, assembly GCF_055561075.1. Classification (NCBI taxonomy): domain Bacteria; kingdom Bacillati; phylum Actinomycetota; class Actinomycetes; order Kitasatosporales; family Streptomycetaceae; genus Streptomyces; species Streptomyces sp. NPDC022910. The sequence goes on along the minus strand of NZ_JBVHHL010000094.1, from coordinate 12,249 downwards.
CACGATGGTGTTGCCGAGGATGATGGTCTGGTCGCGGACGTTGAGGGGTGGGGTGGCCCTCGCGTCCCAGTGCGGGGAGCGGATGTCGACGTCCTTGCCCGGGACGGCGGGTCGCAGGACGTTCACCCCGCAGCCGGTCAGGGCGTCGGCCAGGCCGGAGATGTCCTCGTTGAGCTCGTCGGTCAGCTGTGAGGGGATCGGCAGGAGTTCCTCCCCCGAGGGGGTGGTGTGCCGGCCGAGGACGGGGGCGACGTTGTCGTAGAAGAACAGCCGCCACGAGGGTTCCGTGTGGTGGGCGTTGTAGTGGTCGGCGCGGCCGAGGACGACTTCTTCGAGCCGGGTGAACTCGTCGAAGCTGTTCAGGGCCGGCGGCGGGACGGAGGTGGGTTGGGGCATGGTGGGCCGCCTCCTCGGCGGCGGGCGGCGGCGCGACCCTGTACTGGCGCGCGCGTGCGTCCCGGAGGGTCGGTGCCGTACGGGCTTGTGTGGGCGGGTTCGGGGCCGGAGTCAAGCGGCCGAGGCGTGCTGGTGCGGGGTGCAGGCGGCTTCGGGTGCGGGATGCAGCCGGGCGATGATGTCCTCAATCACGCACGGCTGGTCGGGAGTGGAGCGCCGGCGGAAGAAGTAGCCGGAGCACCAGGGCACTTCGCCGAAGCGCGACAGACGCTGCGCGGTGAGGGCGCGGGCCGCGGGCAGGCGCCGCCAGGGGATCTGCGGGCACCAGTGGTGGATGGGGTGGAACATGTCGTCGAGGTGGCCGCCGAGCAGGTGCCGGGTGAGCCAGTGGGAGGTCCAGCCGCGGGTTTGCAGGAGGACGTCGTCGTTCTCGATCAGCCCGGCGTGGTTGCCGAGGTCGGTGATCCAGGTGACGACGGGCCGCACCAGGACGAGGGGGAGCAGCCAGTAGAGCAGGAGGTACGGAACGCCGTCCACGGGCCACAGCGCGGCGACGACGCCCGCCCACAGCACGGCCCGGGCGGCCAGGGCCCGCCAGGTCTCCCCTGGTGCGCGGGTGACCAGGGTCAGCACCGCGGTCTTCGGCAGCCGCCACAGGGCGTTGCGCACGATGACCCGCAGGACGAACAAGCGGCGGCTGGGCGCCTGACCCGCAGCGCGGATGTTGCCTGCGCGGTAGGACTGAAACATAGGGTCGTCGTCGGAACCGAGCTTGGCGTGGTGCACGTAGTGGCTGATGCGGTAGGGCTCGAAGCCTTCGCCGAGCAGGCCGGTCAGGATGTAGCCGATGGCCCGGTTGCCGCGGCGGGTGGCCATGAGCTTGGAATGCACGCACTCGTGCCCGAGGTTGGACAGGTGGCGCTGGCGCACGCCGATGTAGCAGACGGCGAGCAGGGGGCCGACGACGTGACCGATGAGGTGGCCGGTGATCGCCGCGGCGGCGATCGCGACGAGGTCCCATGCGACGTCCCACAGGCCGATGGTCGGGCGTCCGCAGAGCTTCTCCAGGTCGGCGATGAGCTGCTGCCCGAGGGCCTTGCGGACGGGGCCGGAGGCTCCAGTGCCGTTGCGGGTCCTGCTGGCGACGGGGCTGCCCATCAGGTCCTCCAGTCGGATGCGGTGCGGGTGGGGATGTGCCGGGCTCCAACGCGCCCGCAGTCGGACAGTGCACTGGCAACCTGCCGTGGGCGGGCGCGCCGGAGCCGGACGAGGGGTGGTTCAGCCGCAGGTCAGGCTGCGATGAGGGCGCTGTCGGGGCGCATCCCGGCCTTGAGCACGGGGGCGTCGGGACGCATCCCGAGCTTCAGCTCGGCCGCGTCGGGACGCATCCCGGCCTTCAGCACGTGGGCGTCGGGACGCATCCCGAGCTTGAGCTCGGAGGCGTCCGGGCGCATGCCGGCCTTCAGGCCGGTGTCCGGGGTCATTCCGGCGGTAGCGGTCATCTAGTTCTCCCTCTTCGGTCGCGGGTGATCCGCGAATCCGGGTGATCGGGCTGTGGAACTGCCGGGCCGCGGGTCCGGTGAGGTGCTGAACCATCGGCTCGGCACGCCATTGGCGCAGGCGCGCGCCGGTGGAGAAGGTCGCGCCGGGGCACGTCTTGTCCATCTGCGGATGAGCGTTGCGTGGCGCGGTCGCGCTGGGCGCTTGGCCAGTCACGCTAGGGCTGCGCCAAAGAGAGCCGCAACGGCTCTGGGCGTTGCGCCGGTTGCACGGGACCGTTGCGTGCCCGTTGCGCGCACATCCTGCTTGAGCTGCGAAAACGCCGAAGTCTGGTCCTGAATGGGCGGCAGATCAGCCCCGTTGGGCCCGGCAGGGCCGGTGGAAGGGCTTCTACTGCTCGCGTCGGCGCGGCTAGTTTGTGGCCCCGCCGAGAAGCCACGCACGAGATCGCCGTGGGCCCGGCTTCCCTCCAACTTCCGTCGGAGTAACCGACCTTGAGGAGCACCCGTGCTCAACCCCGTCGTCATGAAGTCGGACCTGCTGTTCAGCCTGCGGGACACGCTCCGCGCGGATGCCTTCGTCGAGGTGGTCACCCCGACGCTGCGGAGGGCCGACCTCGGCCCGGGGCGCCGTCTACCGGTGGACCATGACGGCGGGCGGTTCCTGCGGGCGATGATCGGCCCGGCACTGCGGGTGAACTTGGAGCACCACCGGCGGGTCTTCGAGATCGGCCCGTGCTTCCGGCCCGAGAAGCCGGACGAGCTCCACGCGCCCGAGTTCCAGATGCTCGACCTCTACGCCGCCGACGAGGACTTCGACTTCCTCATGGCGCTCGCCGAAAAGCTGATCGGCCCGCACATCCCCTACACCCCCCAGCGGGTCTCCGTCGCCAGCCACATCCGCGACCACTTCGGCATCGACCTTCGCCGTGAACCCCTCGGTGACCTGCCCGCGCAAATGGCCGCGCACCTGGGCAAGGGCAGCGACGTGCCGTTCAAGACAGTGCTCGGGCAGTTCGTGGAGCGCGAGCTGGAGACCCAGAGCACCGGCGCCGCGCTGTTCCTCACCGAGTACCCGGTCGGCGGGGACGAGCCGTGCGCCCGCCTCACACCAGGCACGGCCGCCGTCCTCAACCGCTTCGAGCTCCTGGTCGACGGCGTCGAGGTCATCCACGGCTACGAGGACGAGCCCGACCGTGCCGAGTTCGTCGAACGGGCCCGTGCGGTCGACCTGTACGACGACGAGCAGGCCCTGGTGTGGAAGGCGATCGACGCCGGGCGGGCGCCGGCCAGCAGCGTTGGGCTCGGCATCGGCATCGAGCGGCTTTGCATGGCCGCCTCTGGCATCAAGGACGTCACCTTCTTCCAGCAGTCGTCCCAGTTCTGATCACCGACACGACCGTCCGGAAAGGAGCCGCGATGTCCTTGCCGCTGCGCCCGCTCGACGAGAGCGGCTTCGGCGCCGTCGTCGACTGCAACCTCGCGACCGACGCCGAAGACCTCCTGCCCCAGCTGGCGCGAGCCCTTCATCGGCACCGGTTGCTGATCGCGCCCCGACAGCACCTGACCCACGCCGATCTCCTGACCGTCGCCTCCTGTTTCGGGACGGTGGACACGAGCGTCGACCGCCGGTACGCCGTCGGCGGCTTCCCTGGGCTGACCGTCATCAGCAACATCGTTGAGGACGGCGAGCACGTCGGCATCTACGACGGGGACAACGAGGAGGAGTGGCATGCCGACAACAGCTTCAAGCCGAAGCTAACCTCCGCGACCCTGCTGTACTCGGTCATCACCCCCGAGCAGGGCGGTGAGACCCGCTTCGCCGACGCGACCCGCGCCTACGCCGCCCTTCCCCCGGCGATGCGGCAGCGGATCGAGGGGATGCGCGCGGTGCACTCCATCGAGCAGCTACGTGTCCTGCAGAGCCAGGCCAGCGGCGGCCAATCGTCGGTCGCGGCCGGAAGTCTCGCTGGTCACCCGGAGGTTGAGCACCCGCTCGTCCTGACCCACCCGGTCACCGGTGCCCGCTCGCTGCTGCTCGGCTCCATGGTGATCAGCGGCATCAACGGACTCCCCGAGAAGGAGAGCCGCGCCCTGATCGGCGAACTGCTGGAGCACACGATCAGCGCGCCGTACGTCTACAGCCACCGCTGGAGTCAGGGCGACCTGGTCGTGTGGGACAACCTCGCCACCCTCCACACCGCCTCCCCCTGCGACAGCTCCCGCCAGCGCCGGCTGCTGTACCGCGCCGCCGTCCGATAGCCGAAAGCCTCGTGTTCACACCGCCGGATGACCCGCGGCGAGAACACGAGGGCGGCCCCGTAGCCAGCCCTAGGGTTTGCCCATGACCGTGAAGGTTCCCCTGAAAGAGACCGCCCTCAATGCCGAGCGCATCGAACGCATCGGCCGTGAAGTCCATTCGGCCTGCCCCGAGTTCGACGCCGACAGCTTCGTGAAGTCGGTGACGGCCGACCTTCCCCGGCTGGAGCTCAGCGGCCGGATCGCCCGCACCAGCGAGGGCCTGCACGCCCACCTTCCGGTCACCGGCCCCGACGCGCTCGACATCCTGCTGCGCTCCCTCCCACCGACGCCCGAGGCCGCCGGCGTGACCAACGACTTCGGCCTGCACATCTACTCGCCCCACTCCGACTACGTCTCCCGCTACCTGCGTACCGCTGAGCACCTGGACCAGGCGCTCGCCGCTCTGGCCCGCATGACGGGGTACTTTTCCGCCGAGCTCCCGGTGCGGCACTTTCTCGCCGACTTCCCCGACGAGACAATGAAGGCCGTCGGCGCGTGGACCCGCGACGAGGACTTCCGGGTGCGCAGACTGGCGAGCGAGGCCACCCGGCCCCTGCTGCCCTGGGCCCCACGGATCCAGATGCCCGTCGACGCGGCACTGCCCGTCCTCGATCAGCTCTACGGCGACGCTCACCTCTATGTCCGCACCTCCGTCGCCAACCACCTCAGCGACATCGCCGCCAGCCAGCCCGACCTCGTGCTGACCACCCTTCAGCGGTGGAAGCAGTCGGGCCGACTCGCAGACGAGCACTTCGCCTTCATCGCCCGGGGTGCCCTGCGCAACCGGCTGAAGGAGGGTTGGCCGCCCGCCTACGCCATCCTCGGCTACGCCCACGACGCGCCCATCGCGCTCACCCCCCTCGTCCTGGAGCGCACCGAACTCCGCGACGGCGACACCCTGAACTTCTCCGCCGCTCTCACTGCCACCGCCACCGCACCAGTCCACGTGATGATCGTGATCGCCACCACGGGGCAGAATGGCCAGCCGCGGGAGAAGGTCTCCTTCCTGCGGCGTGCCACAGCCGAAGCGGGCCAGGCACTGCGGCTCGCCAAGGCGCACCCGCTGCGCTCGACCGCACGGTGGAAGGTCTCACCGGGCTCCTACTCCCTCGCCCTCCAGGTCAACGGCCGCCGCTTCCCCTCCGTCGCCTTCACCGTCCTCAACGCCTGACACCCTCCCGCCGGTCCTGCTCTGAACACCTACCGCACGGCCGCCGCGGACTTCCGCGGCGGCCCGGTCCGTGCTGTCCGCAACCCCCTGAAGGAGTGAACCGCCCTGATCGAACGAGTTTGAGTCGCGACCGCCCAGAGCCCGCCTGCCCTGCTCCTGGCATTAGAACTCCCGTTCACCAAATGCCCTCCGATCGGGCCGTGACGGGACCAGGTCCAGTGCGTTTTTAGAGCATCAGTGCCACACCGACGCCCAGACGGAGGACACGCCATGCATCCCACCCCTGCCCCCTTGCAGCAGCCTCCCGGAATCGAACGGCGGCCCGGCGTGATCACGCACAGCGTTGACGACAAGCTCAGCTCAGCACGTCCGGATACGGGGTGGGCGGCATGAGTGAGCCCACCGATGCATCAGCCGACAGTGTTCCGGGACCGCGCACCACCCCCGCAGCGTCCCCCTCCGCGCCGTCCGCCAGAACGCCCGCACCCTCGCCGAGCGGCACTTCGCCCACGCCGGCTCCCGAGCCGCAGATGCGGTACGTCGACCTGACCGGCAGCCGCGAAGCAGCCGGCCGCTCAATCCGGATGCGCGACATGGCCCGCCGCCTGCCGCAACTGGTGCGCCGCTCGCTGGCTCTCGCCTGGCGCGTCGACCGACGAGCAACCGTCGGCCTCCTGCTGTGCCAGACCGTCACCGGCGTGATGCAGGCCCTGGGCCTGGTCGCCATCGCCGGCACCCTGACCGCCCTGCTGCGCAGCGGAGACGTCTACCACCGGCTCCTTCAGGCATGGCCCTCCGTCGCCCTGCTCGCCGGTGCCGCCGGCGTGCGCGCGCTCCTCGGAATCACCGTCAACTGGCTGTCCTCCCGGCTGGGCCCGCTGATGTCACGCGAGGCCGAGCAGATGCTGCTGACCGGCTGCGCCGAGGTCGAGCTGTGCGCGTACGACGACCCCGACTTCAACCGTGACCGGGAAGCCGCCGACCGCGGCGCCCAGGTCACCGGCGACCTGATCAACGAGGGCCAGGACTTGATCGCGTCGGGCGCCAGCTTCCTCGCCGGGGCGATCGTGCTGACCGGCGTGCACTGGGTCCTTCTCCCCCTCCTCGTCGCAGCCAGCCTGCCGCAGGCCCTGGCCCAGGTGAGCGCTGCGCGCGTCCGGTACCTGGCGAACCTCCGCAGCAACGGCGACAACCGGATGCTGTCGGTGCTGCGCTGGCACATCTACACCAAGGACGCCGCCGACCAGATCCGCGCCGGCACCATGGCTGGCTTCCTGTCCGGCCGGTACCGGCACACCGTCGCCCGGATCAACCGCGAGGACCGGGCCGCGGCCGACAAGGGCGCCCGGATGTCCCTGGTCGGCGCGGTGTGCGGAGGGCTGGGGTCGGCGGTGGTATGGGCGGCGGTCGTGTGGCTGCTCGCGACCGGCCGTATCACCGTCGGGCATGCCGGGACGGCCGTCTTCGCCCTGCAGACGGTAGGTATGTCGGTCCACGGTCTGGTGGCTGTCGGTGCGCGCGCCGTGCGGACGGGGCTGTACATGGACGACTGGAGCGGCTTCCTGGACAAGGCCGGCGGCTTCCGCATGCGCCGGGGTCCGCACCGCCCTGAGCCGCCGGAGACGATCGAGGTCAAGTCGGTCACCCACCGGTACGCCGGCAAGGACCGCGACGCGCTGTCCGACGTCTCCCTCACCTTGCGCCGGGGCGAGGTCACCGCGCTGGTGGGCTTCAACGGCTCGGGCAAGTCGACGCTGTCGAAGCTGGTCAGCGGTCTCTACCTGCCCACAGGCGGGCAGGTGCTGTGGGACGGCGTCCCCACCGGCGACGCCGATCCGCAGGCCCTGTGGCAGCAGGTCGCCCTCGTGCCGCAGAACTACGCGCACTGGCCGCTGACCGTGCGCGAGAACGTGACCCAGGGCCAGCCCACGGCGCGCGGCGACGCGGCGGTCCGCGAGGCGTGCGAGGCGGCCGACGCCGACGAAGTCGTCGACAAGCTCGGTGCCGGCCTGGACACCCTCCTGGCCCGCGAGTGGCTCAACGGGGAGGAATTGAGCGGCGGCCAGTGGCAGCGCATCGCCCTGGCGAGAGCGTTCTTCCGCCAGGCCGGTCTGCTGGTCCTCGACGAGCCGACGGCGAACCTGGATCCCCGCGCCGAGTACCGCATCTTCCAGCGGCTGCGAAACCTCGCCCGGGACCGGGAGGTGTTGCTGGTGACCCACCGCATCACCAATGTCGCCATCGCCGACCGCATCGTGGTCCTCGACGACGGCAAAATCGTCCAGGAGGGCACCTACGCCCAGCTCTCGCAACAGCCGGGTCTGTTCCAGCAGTTGCTGTCCTACCAGATCACGTCCGAGCCGGACGGCGAGAAGCGCGAGACCCCCGCATGAGCGGCCCCGGCGCCATCTCAGTACGCCCCGCCGAAGCAGCCGCACCCACGGCCGCGGACGACCCCGCCCTTCCCATGCCGTCCCGAGGTGATGACGTGCCGCTCACCCGTTCCCACATCCGCGCGACCGCCGAGGCGTACCTGGCCCGGCATCCGCACGAGCGGGATTCCCTAGCCGGGCTGTTGTCCCTCCTGGACGGAGCCGACGCCCCGGCCAGCCGTGCCACGCTCCCCGGTCACGTCACTTGCAGCGCGGCGGTCATCGACCGGGAACAACGCGTTCTGCACATCGGCCACAAGGTCACGGGGCTGCTCCTCGCTCCGGGCGGCCATGTCGAGGACGACCGGACGCTCCTGGCCGCGGCGCTGCGGGAGGCGTGCGAGGAGACCGGCATCCGGCCGGGCGACCTGTGCCTGACTCCGCAGTTCCTCGGGGCTCCGATCGACATCGACGTCCACGACATCGACGCGAACCCCGCCAAGGGCGAAGGCTCCCACCAGCACTTCGACTTCCGCTTCGTCTTCTATCTCGTGCCCGAGCAGCACCCCCAGCTCACATTGCAGGACGATGAGGTTGCCGGCGCCCGGTGGCTCGAGTTCGCCGACGTCAGGTCCCCGGCCTTGCGTGCCAAGCTCCTGGACGCCCGAGACCAGGGCCTCGACGGGCGGCCAGAGCCCGTTAACGCCTCCGCGCTGATCCACGACGGCCACGGCAGATACCTGCTTCACCTGCGTGACCAGCGTGAAGGCATCTGGGCCCCTGGCACGTTCGCTCTCCTCGGCGGCGGCCGTACGGTGGAGGACGTCAACCTGGAGGCGACCTTGCGGCGGGAGCTCGCCGAAGAGGTCCCGGGCCTGGAGGTGAATGGCCTGACGCCGTATGCCCTGGAGGAGGCGACGAGCGTCGACGGCATCGCGGTGCCGATCCAGGTCTTCGTGGGCCGCTGGAGCGGTGATCCGGAGACGGTGGCGCTGCAAGAGGGCGTGCTGCTGCGGTGGTTCACCCCGGACACGCTGGAGCAGCTGCACCTGAGCCCCGGTCTCGGTGACCTGGTCCGCCGGCACGCGGCAGAGCATCCCCCCGCCGGCAGTCCGCCGGCCACGGCCTGGCTGCTGCGTGACGAGGCGCCGGAGGGGACCGAGCTCCACATCGTGGGTGTCCACCTCTACCTGGAGGACAACCGCGGCCGGATCCTCCTCGGCCTGCGTCACCCGGACTCGGCATACGCGGGCAACACGTGGCACTTCCTGGCCGGGCACTGCGAGCGGGAAGAAGCGATCAGCTGCCTGATCCGGGAGGCTCAGGAGGAAGCGGGGCTGATCATCGAGCCGGGCGACGTCGAGCTCGTGCACCTCGTCCACCTCGTGGACTCGCCGTCCGCCCGCCCGCGTATCGGCCTCGTCTTCCGGGCCCGCACCTGGTCCGGCACCCCAGTCGTCCTGGAGCCCGACCGGTGCGTGGAGTGGCGGTGGTGGAACCCGAAGGATCTCCCGGCCGCCGTCGTGCCCTACACCCGCCAGGCGATCGACGGAGTGCTCGCCGGGCGCTTGTACTCGCAGATGGGGTGGGACGGGCGATGAGGGCCCTGGACGCGAGCCCAGTCACGGCCGGCCGGACACCAGGGCGAGCAGGACGGCCGGCCGACAGCAACCGACCTTCGGCTGCCGAAGTGAATCCGGTCGACGCGCGGGCAGCAATGGTCGCCGAGCTGGAGAAGAAGCACGGGCTACGGCCCGGGCCGGTGCGCGACGCTCTGCTCACGCTGCCCCGCGAGGTACTGATGCCGCAGGCGTACGTGCGGCGCAGCGCCCCGGGTGAGGAGCCGCCGCGGTGGGACCTGCTGGACTGGTCGGCGCCGCAGGACCGTCCCGAGTTGCTCGGGCTGCTGTACGGCGGGGCCAGTGTGCTCGTCCAGCACGACGGTGAGCCCTGATGGGCCGGGTGCGCGGGACGCGGTCGGGGGCGTCGATCACGTCGATGTCGACGGTGATGGGTCTGACCGCCTCGCTGCTGGAGGAGCTGGATCTACGCCCGGGTCAGCGGGTGTTGGATGTCGGGACGGGCGCGGGGGTGACCGCCGCGGTGGCCTGCCAGGTCTGCGGCGACCAAGAGGTGGTCAGCCTCGACCGGGACCGACACCTCACCGACGCGGCCAGGGTCCGGCTGGCCGACCTGGACTTCCGACCGGAGGTGGTGTGCGGGTCCGGCGAACAGGGTCTACCGGGGCGGAAGTTCGACCGCGTTTTCGTGTCGTACGCGGTGGGGCGTGTGCCGGCGGCGCTCGTCAAGCAGCTCGCCCCTGGCGGCAAACTGCTGGCGCACGTGACCAGCGCGTCACCGTCGTGGCCCGCCCTCGCCGTCGTGGAGCGCAACGACGGCGGGCAGATCACCGGAGAGCTGCGGGCGGTGGAGTTCGCCCACCGAGCCGGGCACGGCATGGAACGGATCTGGCTCAGCGAGGACTTCCGGCAGCGCATCGCCGCCGAGCCGGGCACCTGGACGCAGCGGAGCATGCTGGTGCCGCCTGCGGACACCGACCGGGGCCTGTGGCTGGCCGCAGACCACCTGCTCGGTGGGCTGGTGCGCGACTTCGGCGCCGAGCACCTGGTGATCGGCGCGCCCGCCTGCGGATCCTGGCTACGGGTGGAGCCGGTGGGGCGCTCTCGTTGGAACGTCACCACCCACGGTCCGCGCGACATCTGGAAGGAACTCCAGGACCTGGCCGTCCGGTGGCAGGCGGCCGGCAGCCCCAGCCGATACCGCCTCCTCTTCGAGCCGGACGGTGGCCAGCGGGCCGTATCCGCGTGCGGCCGTCTGTCCTGGCGCCTTCCCACCCGCCGTGCGCTCGACGAGGGAGCATCCGCGTGACCTATCCCGACGATCCCTCCCCGAGCCTGCCTGCGGGCCCGGAAGCACTATTCGCGGCGGCCGCCGCCGAGTACGACCGCTACCGGCCGGGTGTGCCCGCCGAAGCTGCCCAGCTGCTGGCCGACACCGTCCGGGACCTTCCCGATCCAACACTGCTGGACCTGGGCACCGGCACCGGACAAGTCCCCCGGGCACTGCTGAAAGCTCTCCCCACTCTCGCGTACATCGAAGGCGTCGACTGGAGCCGGCCGATGCTCGACCAGGCCCGGGCCGCGCTCACGCCCCTGCTCGGGGACTGCACCCTCAACCTCGTCCAAACCTCCGCCGACGTCTACGCGCCCCTCGCCCCTCTGCCTGGGGAGGATAGATGGACGCCGGACTTGATCACCTGCTGCCGGGCCTACCACTGGATGAGCAGCCCGGACGTGCTGGCGATGGCGCACCGGATCGCCGCCCCGCAGGCCACACTGGCGATCATGGGGGACGGCAGCCTATGGACGTACGAGGCCGACTGGACCCGGGCACTGCGCGACCTGATCCAGGGCTACCTGGGGCCCAGGCGTCGCGCGGGAGTGCTCGGCGACTACCTCGAGCCCGTCCGCCCGTTCCAGGAGGACCTCGCCGACTCGGCGTGGAGCGAGGCGACCGAGCACCGCGTCCCCGTCACGCGTTCCTGGACGCCGGAGGGGGTGCTCGGCTACCTGCGCACCACGTCCTTCGCCGGGGCCGAGCTCTTCGGGGAGCGGCACGCGGCGTTCGAGGACGAGGCCCGGGCGCTGCTCAATGAGCTCGCAGCCAGCGGATCGCTGCTGGAGGAGGCCGTGTTCACGGTCCTACTCGCCCGGCGTCCGGGTGATGCGCGGTGAGCGGCGGGCAGCGGCACACCGAGCCGGTGGACGTCCATCTGATCTTGCGGCGGGAGAGCGCGGCAGGTCCGGAGGTTCTGTTGTCGCGGCGGGCCGGCCAGGTGTACGCCGCCGGCCTGTGGCACCTGCCCTCGGGGCATCTGGACGGTCCGCACGAGGACGTCGTCGCCGCCCTGGTGCGCGAGGCGCGGGAGGAGACCGGTGTCGTCATCGATCCGGCCGACGTGCGGGCCGCCGTGACCGTGCACCACCGCAGCCCCGGAGGGGCCTCCCGCACCGGATACTTCTTCGAGGTCCGGCGGTGGCAGGGCACAGCCCGGATCGCGGAGCCGGACGTCTGTGACGCCATGGACTGGACGCCCCTGGACGCCCTTCCTACCGGGATGGTGGCGTACTGCCGGGCTGGCCTAGACGCCTACTCCGCCGGTGCACGTCTCGCTGTCCACTTCCAACTGCCCGGGGACGCCATCGCCTTCGACTCTGGCACCGACCGTCTGCGGATCGTGCCGGACGTCACCGGCCGGGCGTTCGCCAGCTGTCCCGACGCTGCGGTCGTGGAGTTCGCCGAGCGGGCGGTCGGTCGGATCACCGAGTGGACGGATGCGTCGTGGGCGCGCGAGAACAGCCGTGTCTGGCGGGCCCAAGGCATCCAGGGCGGCACCTTGTCAATCCCCTGGTTTCGTAGAGACCTCTCCTATGCGGCCTGGCACCTCTGGTCGCTCTTCTTGCGTGCTTCGGTGATGGTCCGTTCGAAC
>NZ_JBVHHL010000093.1:0-19159 GCF_055561075.1 Streptomyces sp. NPDC022910 | reverse complement strand
TACGTGCCCCCAGGTGAAGGCGCGCAGGAAGGACCCCAGCGTGGACGGGGCGCGCACGCCGCCGAACAGGCGCGGCAGGCCACCGTGGCGCAGCACGTCCAGGTCGTCGATGCTGTCCGCCCCGGCCACCATCCCGCCCACGATCGACAGCGCCTTCGCGGCGGCGGCCGTCCCGGCGCCGTTGGCCGCGCCGACGAGTTTCACCTTCTCGGCCACCAGGGCGGGCAGGCCGCACCGCTCGGCCAACCGGATCGTCGGGATGAGCCCGGCATGCGCGATCAGGTCCGGGTCGTCGAACGCGGCGAACAGTTCCGCGGGCCTGTGGGAGACTTTCACTTCAGAGGTGCCTTGCCGATCGAGCGTGGTGGAAGCGTAGGAACTCCCATCATCGCAGGTCAGCAGGCACCTCTTCCTATTTCCCCGTCCACAGACAGCCCCTCACGCGGTGGATCGAGGCTGAGGCCTCGAAACCGTTCGTTCAACATGAAGGCCAGCAGCCTGAGAAATTCAGACCGCCCTCACGTACCAACCCTTGGCCAGCACGAGAGTCTCCTGAACGTCGATCGTCTCGTGAGCGGAAGCACAACTCCCGGCAAACGAGGCCGGTCCGCATCCCATCGACTGTGGATGCCCGCCAGGCGTTCCGCACACAGAAGAACCGCATGCTGCGGTCCCACCTGCGGCTCGCCCTCGCGACGGCCACCGCGGCCGCTCTGACGGCCGCGGTCTGCTCACCTTCTCGACCCAGACGGCGTCCGCCGGGGACTCTGAACCGTTCCGGGTTCGGTAGAGATCTCAGTTGTTGGTTGTGACCTGGGTTTTCGTGGCATTCAGGTAGTGGTTGGCTTCGTATTCGGCGGGCGGGATGTGTCCTATCTCACCGTGGAGCCGGGTGTGGTTGTACCAGTCGGTCCATTCGGCGGTGGCCAGCTCGACCTTGGCGAGGGATCGCCAGGGCCTCTGCGGCTTGATCACCTCGGTTTTGAAGAGGCCGATCGTGGACTCCATCAACGCGTTGTCGTACGCGTCGCCGACCGATCCGATCGAGGCGGCGATGCAGGCCTTCTCCAAGTGCTCGGCCAGCGTGAAGGACGTATATTGCGAGCCTGCGTCCGAGTGGTGAACCAACTCCCCAGGCAAGGGCGGGTAGTGGTCGCGGTCGCGTTGCCACAGTCCCATGTCCAGGGCGTCCAGGACGAGCCGGGTCTGCTTCGTGGTCGAGGCGGACCAGCCAACGATCCGGCGGGAGAAGGTGTCCACGACGAAGGCGACGTATACGACGCCCGAGAACGTGGCGACGTGGGTGAAGTCGGCGACCCAGCACCGGTTGGGGGCCGCGGCGACGAAGTCGCGGTCGACCAGGTCCGGTGCCCGTGGCGCGGTGGGGTCAGGGATCGTGGTGATCACCTTCTTGCCGCGGACGGCGCCGGTGATCCTCAGCTCGCGCATGAGACGTTCGACTGTGCAGCGGGCCACGGTCTGGCCCTGGCGGTTCAGGTGCCGCCAGATCTTCCTCGCGCCGTAGACACGGTAGTTGGCGTCGTATGCCTCCTGAATCAGGACCTTCAGCTCGGTGTCGCGGACGGTGCGGGCCGAGGGTGCCTGCCGGCGTTTGTGGTGGGCGTAGTAGGTGGACGGGGCGATCTTGCAGTCGTGGTCGGTCAGAACACGGCAGATCGGCTCGACGCCGCCGAAGCGGTCCCGGTGCTCGTCGATGAACGCTACGAGCGTGTGTGTGGCCGGTCGAGCTCGGCGATGCTCCTATGTCAAGCTGCGGCAGAAACCGGCAGGTCGGCATGCGTCACGGTGGGCTGGCTGACGGCCTCGTCGGCGAGCAGGGCCCGAAAGACGCGGTCGGAGACGCGGCGACGCAGCAGGCGCACGGCCTCCTTGGGGGTCTTGCCGCGAGCCAGCTGCTTGGCGAAGTAGTCGGCGCCTTCACCACCGCGTCGGACCTGCGTGACCGCGATCATGTGCAGTGCATGGTTGATCGAACGGTTCCCGCCCCGGTTGAGGCGGACGCGGACCTTGTTCGACGACCACACAGGAATGGGAGCCGTGCCGGTGAAGTGAGCGAACGCATCCTTCGACTTGAACCGGGCGGCACCGGCCGTCTCACCGATGACGACGGCCGCGCTGATCACCCCGCACCCGGGGATATCCAGCAGCGAGGGCGCCAGCGTCTCCACCAGCCTGCGCAGGCGTGCCTCCAGACCGTTGATCTGCTCGGTCACCCTGCGGCATTCACCCACAAGGTCGCGGGCGATCTCCACGACGACACCCGTGCGGCCGTCGAGCTCCGCAGTCAGCATGTCGAACACGCACAGGCGGCGTAATCCCCGGGAAGGAACCGGGAGCTCCGGGTCGATCTCGTGCAGGAACCAGCGCAGCTTGTTCGCCGCAGCGGTCCGGCTCCGCACCAGGCGCCGGCGATGGTCGACCAGTAGCTTGACGTCCCGCGCGGGTCCGGCGAGGCTGGCGCGCGGCAGCTCGGGTTCTCGCAGGGCCACCCGTGCGACCGCCTCGGCGTCGATCGGGTCGGACTTGCCCCGCTCCCGGGCCGAGCGTCGGGCCCCGGCCATGAGCCGCGTATGCACCCGCACCACCGCATGGCCGGCAAGCAGGAGATCCGCCTGAACCGCCGGGTCAGATGGCGGCAGTCCTCGATAGCGAGCAGGACCTGCCCGAACCGGGCAATCCACTTGAGCGCCTGGACATGACCGGACGGAGTGGCCTTGACGGTGATCTCGTCCGCCCTGCGTCCCAGCTGGTCGACCGCGACCAGCGTATGCGTCTTCTTGTGACCGTCGATGCCGACAACGTGCAAGGGAACCTCCGCAGTCCGGTGGAGAGTTGATCGACGCCTCCACCACGGGGGCAAGCCTCAATCGGGCTCGCGCGGCACGCTCCTATCAGGCCACTCCGGGGCAGAGGCCCGGGCCGGCGGGGCGGCACATCGCCGACAAGCCACCGTTACCGGGGCAGCAAAGAAACGAGCCAGCCCCGCCGGCACCTGTCACTGTGTCACCATCCGTAGGCCCGTGTCCCAGAGACTGTCATTGACGCGAAGAAACTTGCCGCGGCCTTCAGGATCTCGTTGTCTCGGCGGGCGCCATGTCGGCGAACTCCGGGGAATGGAGCACGTCGAGGACCCGTATCTCCTCCTCGGGTGTGAGAGCGCGGGCGTGACGGCGCCGTTCTGGCCGCGGCTTGGCCGGGGCGGGGCTTCGGCGGTGTTGGCGGTAGTAGGTGGCACGGCTCACGCCGAGAGCGGCGCATGCCTGGACGCGTCCGACCAGCCCGGTGAGCTCTTCAAGGGCCTGGTTGCGGACGGTGTTGAACGCCACGGCCGCGAGCTGGGCTTCGGTCACTGATTCTTCTCGCCGTTCCGGGTCGGGGCGCTGTCCGTGGCGAACTGGTCGAGCAGCGCGGAGAGTTTTCCCTGGACCTCGATGACCGTGCGGGCCTTCGCGAGGTCGGCTTCCAGGCGGGCTTTCTCCGCCTTGAGCTTCTCGATCTCCTTGTCCCTGGGGTCCGCCTTCGGCCGTCCGGCCGACGCGGCGAGCGCGTCCAGGGCACCCTTGTCCCGCTGCTGCCGCCACGTCGTGATCAGCGACGAGTACAGGCCCTCCCGCCGCAGCAGAGCGCCCTTGCCCTTCTTGTCCAACGTCTCGTACTCCGCGAGGATCCTCGCCTTGTACTCCGCGGTATACCGGCGCGGACCGGTCGAACGGGCTTCTACCTGCGGATCAGGGGTCCCGTGGTCATTCGTGCTGGCCACCCGGGCACTACTCCTTCCCCGCCCTCGACTCAATGAATCATCCAGTATGCCTGACTCGATCTACTTTGACAGAGAGGGGCGCCGACGCGCGCACGGTCAGCCCGACACCGCCGAAAACGACTCTCCCCGGGGCCCTGCAGGATGCAGAGGGTGTGGACTCCCAGAACCCGGAAAGTGGCCGTGACGGCCGACACCGGACAGTAATCATCCGCCGTCGAAGTGTGCTCGCAGTGACAGCGGGCACGGTGCCGGTAGTGGCCGGCGTCATGGGCGGCGGCACGACCGCACAAGCACCACCGTCACGTCGTACGGACGGTGGTCCTCTATACGGACTGACCGGTGGAACACCGCACCGACCAACTCGGCGTGGACACCGCACGTCCGCGCTTCGGATGGCGCATGCGATCCTCCAAGCGCAGGCGGGGCCCGGGGGCGTACCAAATCCTCGTGGCAAGCTCACCGGGACAGCTGGACCAGGGTGCGGGCAGGGAGAGTCCCAGCGCCGCCCGCTACGTTGTGGCGGCGGTCCGCCCAGGCGCCCTCCCAAGGTAGGCCCATGAGAGTCAGATGACGCTGCTTACCGGGTGAATCTTCTTCGCAGCCAAGCGCAGCCACCGCCGGATCGTGGACCTGTCGGACACACTCGATTGCGTCCGCTACCTGCCGTGGGAGTGGGCATGCCTGCCGCATGACAAGGCCTCAGCCAGAGAGCGAAGTGCCGTCCTCCCCGCTGCCACTGCCGTTGTCATCGAGGGCAGGTGCATGGACCCGAAGCGAGTTGCCGTAGTCAGCTGGAGGGCGAATGTGGCTGTCCGGGCAGACCGTGCCCGACACGTCGTTGGTCGAGCCTACGCACACACGGTGCAGCCAGGAGCAACCTCGCACGAGGCGAAGATGCTTCGGCAAACCCGCCTGGTACTCGCCGGTCGCGGTCGCACCGCTGCCACAGGGAGCGCTGCCGGTGTACCTCGCCTTCAGCCCGGACGACGAGACACACGCCCTGCGATGCGCAGCGGTGGCGGCCGCGACCTGGCTGCTCGTACGCGCCGCACGCGCGGGATACGCCCCACGGAATCCAGGAGAAGGCGGCACCGTCAGCCCCGCGCTGCATGACTGGCTGCTGCTCGTAGGGCTGCTCGCGGACGCCATCGTCCACCACCCCCCGATGAAGCATGCGGAGCAAGTCCCGTGAAAGCACTTGTACTCGCCGGAGGTTCAGGGAGCCGGCTACGACCCATCACCCACACCTACGCCAAGCAACTCGTCCCGGTAGCGAACAAGCCCGTACTCTTCTACGGACTCGAGTCGATCGCCGCGGCCGGGATCAGGGACGTGGGGATCGTCGTCGGGGACAGAGCCGATGAAATCGAGTCAGTTGTCGGGGACGGCGGCGCCTTCGGCCTCGATATCACCTACATCCGCCAGGAGGCGCCCCTCGGGCTCGCCCATGCGGTTCTCGTCTCGCGGGGCTTTCTCCAGGACGAGGACTTCGTGATGTACCTCGGGGACAACTTCATCGTGGGCGGTATCACCGGCCTGGTCGACGAGTTCCAGCGCGCCCGGCCGGACGCCGGGATCCTGCTCACCCGGGTCGCCGATCCGAGCTCCTTCGGTGTCGCCGAACTCGATGCGGCCGGCCGAGTCTGCCGCCTCGAGGAGAAGCCGGAACAGCCGCGATCCGACCTGGCGCTGGTCGGCGTCTATCTCTTCTCTCCGGCCGTTCACCGGGCCGTACGCGCCATCAAGCCGTCCCAGCGCGGGGAACTGGAGATCACTCACGCTCTCCAGTGGTTGATCGACGAGGGCTACGAGGTCCGCTCCACCGCCATCGACGGGTATTGGAAGGACACCGGCAACATCCACGACATGCTCGAGGTGAACCGCGCCGTCTTGGAAAGCCTCGAGCCTGCCGTGCGGGGTAGCGTGGACGCGGCTTCGGAGATCATTGGGCGGGTCCGCATCGAGGAGGGCGCCCGGGTGACCGGCTCCCGGATCGTGGGGCCCGCGATCGTCGGCGCGGGCACCGTCATCACCCACTCCTACGTGGGACCGTTCACGTCCATCGCCGCCGACTGTCGTCTGCTCGACAGCGAGATCGAGTACTCGATCGTGCTCGGCGGCTCTGCGATCCGGGGCGTACGCCGTGTGGAGGCCTCCTTGATCGGCCGTTACGTCGACGTCACCCCCGCCCCGGCGGTTCCCGCAGCCCACCGTCTCGTACTCGGCGACAACAGCAAGGTGCAGATCTCCGCATGACGTCCGTCACCAATCGCATCCTGGTCACCGGCGGCGCCGGTTTCATCGGTTCGCACTATGTCCGCACTCTGCTCGGCCCACAGGGCCCTGGCGGTCTCGCCGTCACCGTCCTGGACCAGCTCACCTACGCCGGAAATCCAGCCAACCTGGACCCGGTGCGTGGCCATCCCGGCTTCTCCTTCGTCCGCGGTGACATCTGCGACCGAGAACTCGTCGGCAAACTCGTCTCCGAGCACGACGAGGTGGTGCACTTCGCCGCCGAGTCCCATGTCGACCGCTCCATTGAGAGTGCCGACACGTTCGTCCATACCAACGTCCTGGGCACCCAGACGCTGCTGGACGCAGCGGTGCGCCACCGGCTGCGCACCTTCGTCCACATCTCCACCGACGAGGTGTACGGCTCGCTCGACGAAGGCTCCTGGCCGGAGACCGATCCGCTGTGCCCCAACTCCCCCTACGCGGCGTCCAAGGCGGCCGCCGACCTGCTGGCCCTGGCCTGCCATCGCACCCACGGCTTGGACGTGCGGGTGACCCGCTGCTCCAACAACTACGGGCCCTACCAGTTCCCGGAGAAGGTCATCCCGCTGTTCGTCACCAACCTCCTCGACGGACTGCCCGTCCCCCTCTACGGCGACGGGCTGAACGTCCGCGACTGGCTTCACATCGACGACCACGTCCGGGGCATCGAACTCGTCCGCACGGCTGGCCGCCCCGGCGAGGTGTACAACATCGGCGGCGGCACCGAACTCACCAACCGCGACCTCACCGGGCTGCTTCTGGATGCCTGCGGGGCCGGCTGGGATCGCGTGGAACACGTCGAGGATCGCAAGGGCCACGACCGTCGCTACTCCCTTGACTGGACCAAGATCCGGTCCGAGTTGGGATACGCGCCTCGCAAGGACTTCACGGCGGGTCTGGCCGAGACCGTCCGCTGGTACCGCGAGCACCGTTCCTGGTGGGAGCCCGTCAAGCGGGAGGCGGCTCGGTGACCCGCTGGATGGTGACAGGGGCCGGCGGGCTGCTGGGCCAGGCGGTCGTCGCCCGGCTGCGCGGCTCGGATGCCATCGCCCTCGACAGACGCGGCCTCGACATTTCCGACCCCGGCTCCGTGCGGGCCGCCATGGCTGCCCACCGTCCGGACGTCGTCGTCAACTGCGCGGCCTGGACGGCCGTCGATGACGCCGAGACCTATGAGGCTGAGGCCCTTCGGATCAACGGCCAGGGCCCGGCCCACCTCGCGGCCGGCTGCACCGCCACAGGCGCCAGGCTCATCCATGTGTCCACTGATTACGTCTTCGCAGGAGATGCCAGCCGCCCCTACCCGGAGGACCACCGCACGGGGCCGCGCACGGCCTACGGCCGCACCAAGCTGGCGGGTGAGCGGGCCGTACTGACGGCTCTCCCAGAAAGCGGCTTCGTGGTCCGGACGGCTTGGCTGTACGGCACGGGCGGGGCCAATTTCGTGCGCACCATGATCCGGCTGGCCGACGAGCGCGACGTGCTGGACGTGGTCGACGACCAGCGCGGGCAGCCCACGTGGACCGTCGATCTCGCCGATCTGCTGGTACGGCTGGGTGACGCGGCACTGGGCGGGCACGCAGGCCCCGGCGTTTACCACGGCACCAGCACGGGCAACGCCACCTGGCACGAGCTGGCCCAGGAGACCTTCCGCTTGCTAGGCGCAGACCCCACCCGGGTCCGGCCCGTCAGCAGCTCCGCGTTCCCCCGACCCGCGCGTCGGCCCGGCTACAGCGTGCTCGGGCATCAGCGCTGGCGCAAAGTCGGCCTCACCCCGATCCGCGACTGGCGCGCGGCGCTCGCTGAGGCGTTTCCGACGCTGCTCAGCGCCGAGCAGCGATGACCTGTTCGGCGGACTGACCACTACGTAGCCGACCGTACCACTCCAGGCACTCCCCGTACTCGGGAAGCAGCCCCATCTCCTCAGCCTCCGAGAGAGTAGGAGCCGCCGCGTCCTTCTCGGACAGCAGCGGCTGCATGCCCTTCGGCCACTCGATACCCAGTGCTAGGTCGAGCGGATGGATGCCGTGCTCGCGCTCCGGGGTGTACGGCGCACTGCACAGGTACACCACCGTGGCATCGTCGGTCAGTGCCATGAAGGCGTGCCCGAGCCCCTCGGCCAGATACACGGCGCTGTGCCGGCCTTCGCCCAGCTCCACGGCCTCCCACTGCTTGAAGGTGGGTGACCCCCGCCGAATGTCTACAACCACGTCGAGAACCGCCCCGCGCACACAGGTCACGTACTTCGCCTGCCCCGGCGGCACATCCGCGAAGTGCACACCACGGAGCGTGCCACGCACGGAAACGGAGCAGTTCGCCTGCGCCACACCGAGGCGATGACGCAGAGCCGCAGTGAATGCCGGGCCGGTGAACCACTCGTGGAAGGTTCCCCTGGGGTCCGAGAACACCGTCGGCTCCAGCACCCACGCTCCCTCAATGCCCAATGCACGCATGGTCGTACTCCTCAGCCGGTCGATATCCGCCTAAACGAGCCCATCGACGGCCGGTCACGGACCCCACCCACCGCACCGAGAAGGCGCATGACTGCCGCCGGCAGGGCACCTCCGCGCTCTGGCAAGGTTGTCGGGTCTGTCAATTCCCTCCGAACGTGGAGACCTTACCTATGCGGCCGGCTCGGTGGTCGTACAGCGCGACCGCGTCCGCCTTGAACGCGGCAGGGTAGTGCCTCATGACCGCGAGCTGTCCACCCTCAGATCCTCAAGATCCATGTTTTGAGTGTCCAAGAGCAGGAGTCAAGGCCCCCAAGGCCAGCTGTTCTCACGGCGAAACCCTGAGTGCCCATTGAGACCCGCCTGATTCGCCGCTCGAGGGACCCTCAGGGGATGTCACAGCTCGGCCCCAAACCTTTCCTCGTTCCCCGGCCCCGGCACGTCACTCGCCGGGACCAGGTACGTTCGAAGACGTGGCTGGATTCAGGATCGGACGCGACCGGGCGGGCCGCGCTCCTCAAGCGCGACCGCAGCACCCCCCGTACGGACAGCAGGCGCCGCAGGGCCCGTCGTACGGCTACCCCTCCGCGCCGCAGCAGCAGTACGGCAGCGCACAGCCCCGTGGTGGGCAACCGCAGTGGCGGGCGCCCCAGGGCGGCCAGGGTGAGCCGGAGTACTTCGGCGACGACGTCCAGGGCTACCCCCGCACGGCGGATCCGTACGCGGCGAACAGCCCGGGCCACACCCAGGCGTTTTCCGTCGGCGAGGACCCCTACAGCGTGGGCGAGACCTATCGCGCGGGCCAGACCCCGGCGCCGCCGATCGGTCCGCGCCTGCACTGGAAGGACCTGCTGCGGGGCATCCTGATGTCCCCGTCCCAGACCTTTCTCCAGATGCGGGACTACACGATGTGGGCCCCGGCCCTGATCGTGACCTTCCTCTACGGTCTGCTCGCGGTCTTCGGCTTCGACGGCGCGCGTCAGGACGCGATCCACGCCACGCTGTCGAACGCGATACCGATCGTCCTGACCACGGCCGTGGCGATGGTGATCAGCTCCTTCGTCCTGGGCGTGGTCACCCACACCCTGGCTCGTCAGCTCGGCGGCGACGGTGCCTGGCAGCCCACGGTCGGCCTCTCCATGCTGATCATGTCCATCACGGACGCACCGCGTCTGGTCGTCGCGATGTTCTTCGGCGGCAACGCGTCCTTCGTCCAGCTCCTGGGCTGGACGACCTGGGTCGGGGCGGGTGCGCTGTTGACGCTGATGGTGTCGAAGTCCCACGACCTGCCCTGGCCGCGAGCACTGGGCGCCTCGGCGATCCAGCTGATCGCGATCCTTTCGATCATCAAGCTGGGGACGTTCTAGACGCCTCGGCGTCCTCGGGACTCGGGCCGGCGCCGCGGTAGAAGCTGCGACGGGCACCGAGCGACTCCGCAGGAGGGGCGGCCGCGCCCCTGCGCCCCCTCGCCGTGCTTCTCGCTGCTGCTCCACGCGGACGGCCGAGGCGCATCGGTCGGCACTGACGACCAGACGGTCACTTCACACAGCGCCGACCATGGGCGGAGTTACAGGGCCTCCTTCGAGGGCGTGATCGGCTCGCCGGACTTGCGTACTACAGGCAGGACGCTCCACGGGAAGTTGATCCAGTCGTCCGTCCGCTTCCAGACGTACTCGCACTTCACCAGCGACTGGGACTTCTCATAGATCACGGCGGAACGGACCTCGGCGACGGTCTCCTGGCAGAAGTCGTGCACCAGTTTGAGCGTCTTGCCGGTGTCGGCCACGTCGTCGGCGATCAGGACTTTCTTGTCGGTGAAGTCGATCGCGTTGGGCACCGGGGCGAGCATCACGGGCATGTCGAGCGTCGTGCCCACGCCCGTGTAGAACTCGACGTTGACCAGGTGGAGGTTCTTGCAGTCCAGGGCGTATGCGAGCCCGCCGGCCACGAACACGCCACCGCGCGCGATGCTGAGCACGAGGTCGGGCTGGTACCCGTCGTCGGCGATGGTCTGAGCCAGCTCGCGGACGGCGCGCCCGAAGTCGTCGTAGGTCAGGTTTTCACGTACGTCGGTCATGTCCCGCTCACACCTGGGTGCGGTGGAAGTTGACGAAGGAGCGGGAGGCGGTGGGGCCGCGCTGTCCCTGGTAGCGCGAGCCGTACCGCTCGCTGCCGTACGGGAACTCGGCCGGTGAGCTGAGCCGGAACATGCACAGCTGGCCGATCTTCATGCCCGGCCAGAGCTTGATCGGAAGGGTGGCGAGGTTGGACAGCTCGAGCGTCACGTGCCCGGAGAAGCCGGGGTCGATGAACCCGGCGGTGGAGTGGGTGACGAGCCCGAGCCGCCCGAGGGAGCTCTTTCCTTCGAGCCTCGAGGCGAGATCGTCGGGCAGGCTGATGACCTCGTACGTACTGGCGAGGACGAACTCGCCGGGGTGGAGGATGAACGGCTCGTCGCCCTCGGGCTCGACGAGTCGCGTGAGGTCGACCTGCTCGATGGAGGGGTCGATGTGGGGGTACTTGTGGTTCTCGAACACCCGGAAGTAGCGGTCGAGCCGCACGTCGATGCTCGAGGGCTGCACCATCGTCGGATCGAACGGGTCGATGACGACCCGCCCCTTGTCGATCTCGGTCCGGATGTCCTTGTCTGAGAGAAGCACGTCCTGAGAATACGCAAGGCGCGCGGAGCCGCCACAATCCTGACGGTTCCGCGCGCCCGTACCGCTAGCCGCTACTGCTTCTCCAAGGTCACCGGCACCGCGCTGCGCAGCCTGGCGCAGCGCGGACACCGGACGAGCCTGCCGGGGCCGAGGCGCTCGGCCTGCTGCATCGGGAACGAAGCGGTGCTGAACACGTGCCCCTCGGCACATCGGACGACGGTGCGCTCCATCAAGTCCTCTGAGTCCCTTCCCCAAGAGCCTTCGTCTCACTGGCGTGACGGACGACGAAAGCCACATTACGGGATGAAAGGGACGGGTCTCCAGGCGGCGCTCCGACCGCGCACGACCCCTCTTCACCGCCCCCACCGTACGCCCCAACTCCGGTCCGCCGCAGCCTCATCCACGCCCTGGAACGACCTCGGACCCCGCGGCATCAGCACCGGGGGTCCGACATGAGGTACAGTGAGCGAGCGTTGCAACACCGGATCAATCCGGCGTCTTACGCGGGTGTAGTTTAATGGTAGAACATCAGCTTCCCAAGCTGAGAGCGCGAGTTCGATTCTCGTCACCCGCTCCAGATAGAAACCCCAGGTCAGCGACCTGGGGTTCGTTTGTTGTCTAGTCCAATTTTGGGGTCGCGCGCCCTCGGCGTGCCCTAAGTTGAGGCCGAGTGGTCGCTTCAGGGGTGTCCGGGCGTCACTCTGGCCACCTCGACCCCGAGGCGTCTCAAATAGCGAGACACATTTTGTGTGACCTGCGCCACTTTCGTGGATGGTTGCTGCGAAGTCGCTTGCGTAAAGCAGTAGTTCGCGGCGTGCGTCGAACCTGTCAACGGCGAAATCCTCGGCACGGCCAGGAGGAACGACGTAGCACTGCGGAGGCGGGACAGCTGGGCCCTCAAAGACGGCAGTGGCTCCTGGGTACATGTGCGGTACTGGTGAGGCGCGATGACGCCTCCGCAGTAAGCGGTCGCGCGGATGGGTGCGGTTGGGGGGACCGGCAGCAGCGCGGGCACAGGTCCGGTGATCACGGAGTTGCAACCCTCTGTGATCAGTGGGGAGATCCGTGTCCGCGCTGCCGTCGTGGCATGAACCGCTCTGGAGCGAAAATCGCGGGCCTGCTGGCCGAGTGGCCGCGAGGAGAACACCCGGTTGTACTGCCTGATGGGGTGGTTCGCCTGGTCGGAAGCAGCGGCTGTCGGTCCACCCGGACAGTGCCGCAGTCGTCGACGCGGTTCGTCAGGGTGTCTTCCGGGGCGGGATGTCGGCCGGCCTGTCGTGAGCTGTGCCGGGGGACTCGGTGTCTGAGAGTGCGGCGAGGAGTCGCAGTTTCTCGTCGCTGTCGCTGTCCTTGTCGGGGTAGTAGACGACGAGGATGACATCGCCGACGGGGAGTTTGTCGCGGTGGAGGCGGAGTTCACCGACGACAGGGTGGTGGACGGTGGTGGTGCCTCCGTCGAGGTTGCGGATGTCGTGGCGAGCCCACAGGGTGCGGAACCGCTGGCTGGAGAGCGCGAGTTCTCCGATGAGCTCGACGAACCGGGGGTTGTCGGTGTCGTCCCCGATGGTGGTGCGCAGGGTGGCGACGAAATCGGCGGCGGCTTTCGGCCAGTCCTGGTGGAAAGCTTGTTCCTCGGGATCGAGGAGGAGGGAACGGAGCCGGTTCTCGCCGGGCCGCAGGCGGGGCGAGAGCGCGACGGCCATGGGGTTGGAGGCTAGGACGTCGAACGCGCGCCCTTCGACGAATGCGGGGATCTGAAGGTGGGCGAGCAACTCGTGCACTCGCGCCGGTACGTGCTCGGGCCGCTTGCGGCGTGGCGCCTTGGGGCGGGCCGCCGCGAGGCCGAGTAGATACGTCCGTTCGATGTCGTCGAGCTGCAGGACGCGCGCGAGTGCTTCGAGGACCTGCTGCGAGGGGTTCGTGTCCCGGCCCCGTTCCAGGCGCAGGTAGTAGTCGGGGCTGATGCCGGCGAGCAGGGCGACTTCCTCACGGCGCAGGCCGGGCACGCGTCGGTTGCCGCCGGGCGGGAGTCCCGCCCGCGCCGGGGAGACCAGCTCACGCCGGGCACGAAGGTAGCTGCCGAGCCGGTTGCCGGATTCCTCGTCCTTCATACCGCCACCGTAATGCGGTCCGCGTGTCGCAGAGGGGGCCCTGGCAGGACCAGGGAAGACGGGGGCCCTGCCACACCCGGCGGATGCCGTCAAGACTTCCGGTAGCACCATCAGCGCCGCGGGCCTGGAAGCCATCGGCGCCCTGATCTGAAGGGAAGATCTCGTGGATCTCTCCAACCGCACCGTACTCATCGTCGGCGGGACCTCGGGAATCGGGCGGGAGCTGGCCCGCCGGTTCGCCGCGGCGGGCAGCACCGTGGCCGTCGCCGGCCGTAGCCCGCAGGCGCTCTCGGAACTCGCCGGAGAAGGCTTCGGCACGTTCGGTATCGACGTCACCGACAGTGCCTCCGTCACGGCCGTCCGTGACTCCGTGCTGGCCCGGTACCCCGAGCTGGACACCGTGGTGACGATGTCCGGCGTCATGCTCCTGGAGGATCTGCGCGACCCCGCGCACTTCGAGGTGGCACAGACGACGATCGACACCAACCTGCTCGGCACCATCCGGGTCATAGACGCCTTCACCCCACACCTGATTCGGCGGGGCGCCGGCACCTTCGTCACGGTCACCTCCGGGATCGCCTTCCTGCCGTTCCCGCCCATGCCCACCTACGCCGCCTCGAAGGCCGCGGTGCACGCCTACTCCGAGGCACTGCGCGTACAACTCGACGGCACCGGCGTCGACGTCCTCGAGCTCGTCCCGCCGGCCGTCGCCACAGCAGGCCAGGAAAAGGTGAACCCGCACGCGCTGCCGCTCGACGACTTCGCCACCGAGGTCATGCACCTGCTCTCGCAGGACCCCGCCCCCCGCGAAGTCCTCGTGAAGGGCGTCCTCATGCACCGGTGGGCCGAGCGAGACGGTATCTACGACGACCTCGTCGCACAGCGCGCCAAGGCCCTGGCCATGCTCCCCGGCCGCCAAAGCTGACACCCTTCCTCATCGGCGGCCCCCTCGCTCGTCGCCAGGCGACATGACGCCCGGTTGTCGTCGCCGCCCCTGCAGGGGCGGGGCGCTGCACGCCCGTGTTCGAGTCCTTCTCCCGCCACCGCCGCT
The DNA here is from genome assembly GCF_055561075.1 of Streptomyces sp. NPDC022910. Lineage (NCBI taxonomy): Bacteria > Bacillati > Actinomycetota > Actinomycetes > Kitasatosporales > Streptomycetaceae > Streptomyces > Streptomyces sp. NPDC022910. The sequence continues at coordinate 4,832 of NZ_JBVHHL010000093.1, read as the reverse complement.
GTGCCATCCCCTGACGACGGTGGCAGCGGCACATGTCCCGTCGAGGGAGGTCACAGGGCTGTGGGCGGAAGTGCACGGCAGGAAAGCCGCGCCCGCGGAGAGCAATATCTGTGCCCGTGAAATGAGAAATAGGTGCGGGGTACGGCGAGTATTCCTCGCCCGCCCGGCGGAGCGGAATTATCCACCGCGCAAAGCCGATCGCACCGTGCTACTGTCGAACTCAGTTGCAGGTGTGGTTGCCAGAAGGTTTTTCCGACGGCTGATCATCACGGCGACACGGAATGCGCACAGGGCGTATTCCTGTACACCGCCTCCGAAGGGGAAACAACATGGCTACCGGCACTGTGAAGTGGTTCAACGCGGAAAAGGGCTTCGGCTTCATCGAGCAGGACGGCGGCGGCGCCGACGTCTTCGCCCACTACTCGAACATCGCCACCCAGGGCTTCCGCGAGCTGCTGGAAGGCCAGAAGGTGTCGTTCGACATCGCGCAGGGCCAGAAGGGCCCGACGGCCGAGAACATCGTTCCGGCCTGACGCACCGGCACTGACGCATACTTCGCAGCTGGGGCCCGCACCTTGGGGTGCGGGCCCCAGCTCGCTTTATTCCCAGGGTGATTCGACCCTGTTTTCGGCCCGTTCTCGCGATTCTCTGCGCCGCTCATTCTGCTGCGGAAATTCCTTGATACGTGCCCGCATCGAGGAAGGTTCCGCATGAACCGCACACGCACCACTCGCACACGCACAAATCGCACATACGACCGCTTCGGAGGAAGTACCGCGGCGGGCCGCTCCTTCGTTCCGCACCGCTCCAGTGGTTACGGAAACCGACAGCCCGCGGGGGGCGATTTCGCGCCGCCGAAGACGGTCAGTCCCGCGTTGCCCGCTGTCGAGTCGTTCGCCGATCTCGCCATGCCGGCGATGTTGCTGACCACGCTCGGCCATGAAGGCGTGACCGTACCGTTCCCGATCCAGGCGGCGACCCTGCCGAACTCCCTGGCCGGCCGTGACGTACTCGGTCGCGGCCGCACCGGGTCGGGCAAGACCCTCGCCTTCGGCCTCGCAGTACTGGCCCGTACGGCGGGGCGGCGCGCCGAGCCGCGTCGGCCGCTGGCCCTGATTCTCGTCCCCACCCGTGAGCTGGCCCAGCAGGTCACCGACGCGCTCGCTCCCTATGCCCGCTCCGTGAGCCTGAGGCTCGCCACCGTCGTCGGCGGAATGTCCATCGGCGGGCAGGCCGGTGCGCTGCGGGCCGGCGCGGAGGTGGTCGTCGCGACGCCCGGTCGGCTCAAGGACCTCATCGACCGGGGCGACTGCCGACTCGCCGACGTCGACGTCACGGTGCTCGACGAGGCCGACCAGATGACCGACATGGGCTTCATGCCCCAGGTCACCGCCCTGCTCGACCAAGTGCGCCCCGAGGGCCAGCGGATGTTGTTCTCGGCCACCCTGGACCGCAACGTCGACCTGCTGGTCCGCCGCTACCTGACCGACCCGGTGGTGCACTCCGTCGACCCGTCGGCCGGTGCCGTCACCACGATGGAGCACCACGTACTCCACGTGCACGACGCGGACAAGCACCGCACGACCACCGAGATCGCGGCCCGGGACGGCCGGGTCGTCATGTTCCTGGACACCAAGCACGCCGTGGACCGGCTGACCAAGCACCTGCTGAACAGCGGTGTCCGCGCCGCGGCCCTGCACGGTGGCAGGTCCCAGCCGCAGCGCACCCGGACCCTGGCACAGTTCAAGGACGGTCACGTCACGGTCCTGGTGGCCACCAACGTCGCGGCCCGCGGCATCCACGTCGACAGCCTCGATCTGGTCGTCAACGTGGATCCGCCCAGCGACCACAAGGACTATCTGCACCGTGGCGGCCGTACGGCCCGTGCCGGGGAGTCCGGCAGCGTCGTCACCCTGGTGACCCCCGACCAGCGCCGCGGCATGACCCGGCTGATGGCTTCGGCCGGCATCACCCCGCACATCACCCCGGTCCGCTCGGGCGAGGCGGAGCTGAGCCGCATCACAGGCGCCCAGGCGCCCTCCGGGGTCCCTGTGGTTGTCACCGCGCCTGTCGTGGAACGCACCCGCCGCGCGTCTTCGCCGTCCCGGGACCGCCGGGGCCGCCCCGGCCAGGGCCGACCCGTCGGCGCGGGGGCGCGCCGCAAGGCACAGCGGCTGCCCGGAAAAGACTCGGCTGCTTAGGCCGGCACAGTCCCCGGCGCCCCTTGGCCTCCCGAAAGCCGCCGTGGTCTCCCGGGGCCGCAAGGGCCGCCAAGCCGACCATCCCTTACCGAAGGAGACACCCTTGACGCCAGCGCGGACGCAGTACCGTATGCCGGACCCCGCTCCCGTGACCGCGGTCGAGGACATCGAAGGGCACGGCCCTCGGGTGTGTGACGACATGACCGTCGAGGTGGCTCTGGCCGTCATGGCGGGTGCCCGGGTCGAGTACCTGACCGTGTGCGACGGGGACGACGAGAGCACAGGCTTGGTCACCCGGGTCCGGCTCGCCGTTATCCGCAACAGTTCCGCGTACACGGACCGGATCCGTCTGCGGGACGTCCGCGACGGACCGCTGCCCTCGCCCGGCGTCGGCGAGTACGGCCGGGTTCCGGGCGTACCCGCCCTCTCGTGCTGATCCGTCTCGCCCCGGGCGGCCCGTCCTCCTTCTCCCCGCGACTTCTCTCCTGTGAGGCATCATGCGCTGTGTCATCGCCCGGTACCCGTTCGACCTGACCAGGACCGGGGTGCTGGCCTCCATGAAGGGCGTCAGGCCCGAGCTCGTCACGGGTACGTCCGTGACCATCGGCCGCCGCCGCTACCCGGTCAAGCAGGTGGGCCAGGTCATCACACGACAGGACCCCCGTGACTTCACCGCCGTTGAAGTCACGCGGGCCATGACACGCCTCGGCTTCTCCTGCCACGACCGCCCCGAGGCCGCGCCCATGGGCGTGGGTGGACCCGCTCTCCCCCGAACCGCGTCCGCACTGCTCGGCGGCACCGGCGTGGCCGTGTGAGGACGGGCGGGAGACCGCCCTCAGGATCCCGGTGGGGGCCCTGCCGACGCGCGTCGGCAGGGCCCCCACCGCTGTGTTCGCCGTCCGCTCGGAAACCGCCGGCCGGGCAACGGGGCGGAGACAGCGTCTCACCGGTCGAAGTGGATGAGATCTCCTACGGTCCATGCGCTGACGTCCTTGATCGCGACTCGGTACATGCCGCCCGTCTCCGGGATCCCAAGGCTGCCCTGCAGGATCCGGGCGAGATGAAAGTGCAGATGCGTGGGCGCCTCGCCGCGACCGGGCCGGTTCCCTCGCGGACCGCGGGCGAAGACGTCCGAGAACGGGCCGAGACGGTCCGAGTCCTTCAGGACCTCCGCCACCCGCTCCCTCCACGCCGCCTCGGGAGCCAGCCGGCCGGTGATGACGGCACCACCGACGATCACGGTCAGCGACATCTGATTGCTTCGCTCGGACTCCACCGCGACGGAGATGGCGACGAGCAGCTCATCAGGGTTCGACATGACAGCAGAGCTTATGCGCCCCACCCGTGCCCGAACCGCCCGCGGGACCGAAGTGGTTGCGCGCGACAGGAGGCGGCTTCGCCAACCGGTGAGGGCCGATCGCGGCAAGGTTCTTCCTCCTCCAGAAGAGCGAAATCTTCTCTTGCTGGAGTAGATTTTCGTTGCTGACATGGATACGCTTCATCTCGTAGACACGGTCGAACGAGACCCGCCAGACACGAACTGGCGGGTGGCTGAATACGAAGTACGCAGGTCAGTGCGGCTCTCGAGCCTCGAAGCCAGAGTGTTCCCAGAACGGTGACGGGACTGAGAGCCGCGCTGGGCGGCTCGCACGTCGAGGAGCTGCCAACAGCAGTACAGGTTTACTCAGTGGTTGGATCGAGAGGAACGGAGGAGCAGACGCCATCAGGATCGCCCGGCCCGAGAAGCACTCGGCCCGGGTACCGCAAGACCCCGGATTGGATGGTGGTCCCCGGTCACGCAGTTGCGATCCCCCGCTCCGCCCTGCCGGGCCGGGTAGCGGACACAGAAGGTCGGCACAGCAGTAGGGCCGACAGATGGTGTTCAATTTCCTTCGGGGCCCTGGTGCCGTACGGCACCAGGGCCCCTCGACGCGTTGCACAGCGAGGTGACATGACATCAGACAACCCTCTGAATGATCGACTGGACGACGACGACTACCCCGCATACACGATGGGCCGGGCAGCCGAGATGCTCGGCACCACCCCGGGCTTCCTCCGAGCCATCGGTGAGGCTCGTCTGATCACTCCGCTCCGCTCCGAGGGAGGACATCGCCGGTACTCCCGCTACCAACTGCGGATCGCCGCGCGCGCCCGCGAGCTCGTCGACAAGGGGACCCCAATCGAGGCCGCGTGCCGCATCGTCATCCTCGAGGACCAGCTCGAGGAAGCGCAGCGCATCAACGCCGAGTACCGTCGCGCGGCCAGCCAATCGGCGGGCAGTTCCGGCTCCGGCTCCGCCTGAACTAACGGGCGCGTGCGCTGCTCCCGAACCGACGCCGCCGTCGCCCCCGGGAGGCGCACCCCGCCGGAAGGGCTGTGCACTCGCCAAGGGTCGCCGGGCTGGTCGACGGAGACAGCGGCGCCGAGCGCAGGACCCGTTCACGCAAGTGCCCACAGCGTGCCCATAAGAGCGGACAACCAGGGCCACCAGCGGTACCGACAGGCCCGTGCAACGGCGTAGGCGTACCCCATCCCCGCACCCATGAGGGCCGGGCTTGTCAAGCGCGCATTGGGTCCCTGACCTCGGGTTTTAGCTGTTGAGTCGTACCGAGGGCGTTGGGCGTTCTTGGA
>NZ_JBVHHL010000092.1:0-20484 GCF_055561075.1 Streptomyces sp. NPDC022910 | reverse complement strand
TGGACACTGGCCCGAAGTTCAGCCGACCGATACCTCCTTCACCTGGCTGTCCTTACTTACTTGGAGCGACCTCGTGTCGCACCTGATCGTTTCAGGATGAGGAAACGGCGTCATCCGAGGGCGCCCGGCCCGTGCCGCGCACTCGACGCGTCGGCTGTGAAAATCGCTGTCCGATTGTCGGAACGCGGTGATAGAGAGTCCATGTGACAACGACACTTGCGTTCCCCGTTCTGCTGCGACTGATCGACGAACGGTCGACCGCCTTCCGCGCCGCGGTCGCCTCCGCGCCCAGCCTCGATGTGCAGGTGCCGACCTGCCCGGAGTGGACACTGTTCGATCTGGTGCAGCACCTCGGCGAGGGGCGCCGCTCCTGGGCCGCCACCGTAGCCGCAGGGCCTGCCGCTCCGGCCAAGTCCGTACCAGAGGGCGCCCCGGCTACGCCTCGGGAGCGCGAGGCCGTGCCGACCTGGTTGGCCGCGTCGACGCAGGAGCTGCTGGACGCACTGCGGGAGGCCGGCCCGGATCGCGGTTGCTGGACGTGGTGGGGTGCGTCGCAGTCGCCGCAGACCTGTGGCGCCGTCGCCCGGCACCAGCTCCAGCAGATCGCGGTGCACACCTACGACGCCCAGGTCACTGTGGGTACCCCGCAGCCGCTGCCGGATGAGGTGGCACTCGACGGTGTTGAGGAGTTCCTGTCCACCTGCGTCGCAACGACGAGTGCCTGGCCGCACAAGCCCACTGCCTTCGACTTCCACGCCACCGAGGGCCACTCCTGGCGCCTCACGGTCGACGGCGACGGCGCACGCTCCACCCGTATCCCCGCGCCCGGCACGACGCCTGTCGCCGCTGACGACGAGGACCCGGACGCGGCTGGCGTCTCCGTCCGCGGCACGGCCAGTGAACTGGTCCTCTTCGTGTACGACCGTATCCCGGCGGACTCCCTGCAGATCGACGGAGACGCAGGTTTGCTCGACCTGCTCCGCGCGTGGGAGCCGGAGGAGTAGGACGGGTGCTGTAGAGCGGCGAAGTAACCCTTGTCAAGACCGCATGCGGCGGCTGACACCACCGGCTGACACCAACAAGCACGAACAGCAGCGGTCAGCGCCGGACCTCGGTGGACGATCGACCGGGGCGCAGGGGCCGTTGGTCGATGTTGGCAGACCCCCGTGATCGACCTGATAAAGATGAGGCTCATCAGTCACAAAGCCTCGTAGAGTCGAGCCGTCCCGACAACAGGTGCCCCGGGGTGCCCGAGGCGTATGCCGAACCGGTGGGAGTAAGAGGCGGCTCGCGGGGTGGCCGTACGAGCGTGGCGCGCGATCGGCGTCCTGAGTAGTCCCCACCGGACCCCGGCTGTACAGCAGCGAAGTACAGCAACCACCGCGACCGCAGCCGGTCGTCAGTGATCGCACCGACTCCGGCCGGCGCTGGCAACGTTTCCCGGAGGGTCGGCCCAATATCCTGCGCGAAGTATGGACTGGAGGTTCCGGTCGGCGGCGGAGGCCCAACACTAAGGATCACCGGAGTCACCAGGGGGAGCCCGCAGCATGACCGGCACCACGGAGGCCCTTGGCGGGTCAGCTGCAGTCGACGATGCAGCACGAAGCCTCACGCGCCCGTTCTACGTATACGCCGTGTTCGCCAACACGCTGTTCCAGCGCGGCGTATTCGTCCTCTTCCTTCAGCAGCGAGGCTTCTCCGCCGGGCAAGTGGCCCTACTTCAGACACTGCTCTACCTGGTCAGCGGACTTGCGGAGTTGCCGACGGGAGTCATCGCTGACCGAATCGGCAGGCGTGCCAGCATCGTGATCGGCCAGGTGCTGATAGCTGGATGTCTGCTCGGTCAGGTGGCGTTCTCCAACTACTGGGTGTTCCTGACGCTGTTCATCGGGCAGGGCGTGGGCATGGCATGTGTATCCGGTTCGGACACCGCCCTGCTGTACGACCTGCTCGTGCGTCGTGGTGCAACGGCCAGCTACGTCAAAATCAATTCCCGGTTCACCGTGCTCGGGACGGTCACCTCGGGAGCCGCCATCGTCCTCGGCGGCCAACTGCAGCAGATTTCCTGGGGAATCGTCTACGTCGGTTCGGCGGCGTGCCTCGTCCTGGCCGTGGTGGTGCTGATGTCACGGGTGCCCGAGATCCGCGGCGCGGACGCGGTGGACGAGCAGGACGGAGCCGAGGAGGAGCACGGCGACGCCACAGCATGGCGGGCGATGCTTCGGGTCGCCACGCCGGCGCTCGTGACGCTTGTCGTGGTGTCCGGATTGATGCATGCGACTTTGACGCCGTACATCATTTTTACGCAGAAGACCCTCTCCGATCAGGGAGCGGGCACCGCATTGGTCAGCGCGGTCATATCGGCGGGATTCTTCGCCGGCGGGCTCACTCCATTGCTGTCGGACCGCGCGGACCGGCGCATCGGGTATCGGGTCATCGTCCCGGTGTCTCTCCTGACGCTCGCCGTGGCGCTCGGCCTGAGCGGCCTCGGCCTTGTCTGGGTCACCATCGCCGCGTTCCTGGTCCTGGTCGGAATTCCCGAGATCACCGCCGTGATCGTGGACAACGTGTTCAACGAGGCCGTGCCGTCGCGCCACCGGGCGAGCCTGCTGTCGATGATCGCATTCGTGGAGTCGGCGCTCATCGGCACCGGCTATCTCGTCCTTGGCGCGCTCATGGACGGGTTGGGCTCCAGTGTGGGCATGGCCACCTACACCGCGGTCCCCCTGCTGGCATGTCTCCTGTGGCTCCCGGTGCTCTTCCGAGGGGCACGGGTGACCACCGAGATCGAGAAGCCCGCCGACCAAAAGGCATCCTGAAACAGACCATCTCGAGCAACGCCCCTGCCCGATGGCGGGGGCGTTGCTCGTTGACATGTCGCTCCCAGCGGCGACGGAGCTGTCTCGGGGCCCGCGGAGTCGAAGTGATGGAGGGGCCGGTGCCCGGACTGCTCGCCGACGGCGGTGCACTCCGCCGAAGCAGTGGAGTGACGGCAGTCTCTGACGGCAACACCGGTGCACGTTGCCGTACTAGGAGGCCCGACCGCACACCATTGAAAAGAGGCGAGCAAGCCTCACCGCTGCCCAGTGGATCGCTCGAATGATCTCCTAAAGCGGGTGTCGCAGGTTCGAATCCTGCCGGGGGCACAGCTTGCGCAGCAGGTCAGAGGGCCAAGGGCCCCTCGTTCTATTCGAACGGGGGGCCACTTTCGTGATCCAATGCCACATTGATGCCACATGCCCCGTTGATCTTCACCGAGGTGGGGTAGCGGAACCCCGGTGTAATGCGCATACAGTGCTGGATGCGAGGGCTGGCGCGGCTCCCCACACGCACCAGACGCGCGCTCGCACGATCCTGTGGGATCTCAGCGGGGAGGCTGAGCCCACGGGCCGGGGCCCCCGTCGCTTGAGTCGGCGGGGCCCCGTGTAGTTCTAAACAGAACTGGGCGTAGTCGACGGTGTGCTGGTTGAACGCGTGCCAGCCGTAGTCCACCAGCTTGCTGGGGGCGAGGGACTGGCCGGGCTGCTGTCCGGAGGCGGCGATGAACGCGGCCGCCTGGCCGACGATGCGGCGCGCGGTGGTCTCGTCGATGTCCGGGTGGTCGGTGGTGATGCGGCGGGCGAGCTGGTCGGTGACCTCGGGGTCGATCAGGGTGAGCGGGTCGGTGGTGCTCACGGGACGTTCCAGTGCGATGGTCACGTGATTCCTCCTGTTGTGGGTGAGTGCCTCCGGTGGGAGGCGCTTGGACCCGTCCGCGCCCATTGCTCACGGGGTTCGGGGCGGGCGGGGGTCTGGGTGTGCGGGGCTCCGGCGCAGTCCGGGCAGACGTAGACCTCGGTGTCGAGGACGTGTGCGCCGTCCCGGCCGCGGGAGATGCCCGCGCTGACGGCGCCGTGCCACAGGGGCTTGCTGCACCAGCAGCAGGCGCGCCCGGCGTATTGCTCGGCGTTCAGCGCGCTGGTGCGCGGCGGCCCTGGCCGGGTCACCGGTTCGTCCCCAACTGCGCCCACAGGCCGCGCTCGTCGGTCGTGAGACCGGAGGAGTGGGCGAGGCCAGTGACGAGCATCAGTGGCGGGCACGCTGCCGTTCGCAACGACGGTGGTGTCGAGCAGGAGTTGCCATTCGCCGCCCGTGTTCACCAGCGGACTGCCGGCCTGGTCGCCGTTCAGCACCAGGCCGAGCGCGAGCGTGGCCGAGCGCGGGCTGAGGATCGTCTCCCACAGCGTCGTGAAGCTGGTGCCGTCCTCGTAGACGAGGCCGCGCAGCGAGGTCGGGAAGAGCGGCAGCTCGTCCCGCTCCCACCCCGTGCGACGCAGGTCGGCCGGCTGCTCCTCGACGACGGCGAGCCGCTGAAGGAAGTCCGGGGTCTTCTGCACCTTCGGCACGTCACGCCCCCACACAGGTCAGGCGGACACGCTCCGGACCGTTCACCGACGTGTTCTCGATGGACACGATGCGGAGCACGCCCTCGCGGCCGTTGGGTGACTTCGGCTCGGGGGCTACCTGCAGTGGTCCACCACCCGCGTGCAGATCACCGCGGCCGAGGTGGAAACCCTCAACGCCATCTACGAGCGGTACCTCACCGAGTCCCGCACCGACCTCGGGTTCGGCTGGCACCTGCTGCAGGAGGCCCACACCGACACCGCCGAGGTGCCCGGCGGCAGTGAGGACGCCCCCGGCACCGACCAGGCCGAGCCCGCCGGCGACGACGACGCCGACGAGCACGACGACGACGAGGACGAGGACGACGAGGACGACGAGGACGACGACGCATGAGTTCCCTGAGTCAACCTCTATGCCGCCAGAGGCTCGTCGGCGGGCGTGTTGATCTTGCTGTTGGCTTGGTGGATGGCGGGGTCGTAGCAGACGCCGTCGCGCCAGCAGGCCCACATCACCCGCAGCCAGGCGCGGGCCAGGATGCGGATGGCGTGGGGGTGTCGCTTCTTGCGGGCCCGGGCGTCGTTGTAGATCTTGGCGGCCCAGTCGCTGCCGTGGCGGCTGTTGTCGGCGAAGGTGGTCAGCGCGACGCGGGCCCTGCGGTTGGTCGCGAAGCGGAAGGAGACCGTGCGGGACTTGCCCGAGGCGCGGGTGACGGGGACGACACCGGCTTCGGCGATGAGCTGTTCGCAGGTCTGGGCGCGTTCCAGGATCGGGCCGATCTCGCCGATGACCTGGCCGAGGCTGACCTTGCCGATGCGCGGCATGGTGGCGAACAGCGGTGCGTAGGGGTGGGTTTCGGTCGCGTCGGCGATGGCCTTGTCCAGGGTGCGGATGGTGGCGCGTATGCCCTGCACGAGCTGGACCTGGACACGTACCAGCTGCTCGACGACAGCGTCGCTGAGGCGGGAGGCAGCCTTCGGGGCGGCGCGCAGGCGTTCGATGAGGACGCTGCCGGGCTTCTTGCCGGAGTAGCCGCGGCGCTTGCACCAGGCTTGAAGCCGTCCGGCGGTGAGCTTGGCGGCGGAGGCCGGGGTGGGATGACGCTCCAGGAACGCGAGTGCGATGTCGCTGTCCAGGTCGGCGAAGACCGTCTTGCCGCCGGGCCAGTGCTCGTCCAGCAGGGCGGCGAGCTGGTTGACGGCGGCGATGCGGGCCTCGATGTGGTCGGCCCGCTGCCGGGTGAGGGCCTGCAGGTCGAGGGTGGCCTGCTCGGTGGGCTCCAGGCGGGGCAGCAGGTGGCCGTCGGTGCGCAGGTAGTCGGCGAGTTTCATGCTGTCGCCGGCGTCGGTCTTGGCCTTGGAGGCGACCCAGCGCGCTCGCATGGCGTGGAAGGCGTTGGGGTGCACCGGCACGACCGGGTCGCCGGCGGCCAGGAGCCGGTCGACGGCCAGGCCCCGGGTGGTCTCGATGGCGACCGGCAGGTCGGCCGGGTCGCCGTGCTTGCGCAGCCTTGCCAGGGTCTTGGCGAACTCCTCCTCGGTGTGGGCCAGTTCCCACCGGTCGACACGCTTGCCCGAGGCGTCCATGACCGTCACGTCATGCGTTTCGGTCGCCCAGTCCCATCCGATGAACACGTGCGTCGTACTCCACTGCCGATCCGGGAGCACCTGCTCGGTGGTGAGGTCGTCTGCCGGGAGCTCATTAATCGGCCCTCTGCGGGGCGTGTCCCTGAAGCCGATCAGACGGCCTCGGCCCGGCGGGGCCGGCGGAACTCATACAGGCCGTCGAACGGCTCGCAGCACTGGCCGTGCACCCACCAGGACCGAGAGGTCACAACCCTACCCGTGAGGGCTGCAGAAGGGATGGTCCTCTAATGAGCAGCGCCCCGGGTATCAGCGCCCCCAACAGCAGCGGCCCCGCCACCACTTTCTACGAGGCGTACCCGCTCAAGGACCTGCGCCCGGCCGACTACAACCCGCGGCACCTGTCCGAGAAGGCCTTCGAACGGCTGAAGGCGTCCATCACCCGCCACGGAGTCGTCAAGCCGGTCGTCCTCAACGCCAACGGAACCCTTGGTCAGAGGGCCGCTCTACTATGCATGTACCGCCTGGCGGAAAGCTCTGGAACGGCGTTCATCACAAGTGGTGAGGAGGTCCAGCAGTGAGTGTTGCGGCGGGTCGTACGGATCTGACGGTGGGCGGTGCCGCCCAGCGCGAGGAGCGGCTGTGTGTCCGGCCCGGAACTGTCGTGTCCCTCGTCCTACGGGCCCGCGCGGGCGAGCGCTGGACGGCTGTCGGCTCCTCGGCGCCGGTGCTGGCACTGCCGTTCGGCTGGCGGGTCGACGCGGACGGAACGGCTCATGCCGCCATCCGCTGCGCCGGCGTCCGTGCCGGGAGCGCCGACATCACCGTGACGGCAACGGAAACGGCACCGGCACGGGCGCCGGACCTGGCAGGTCCGGCGCCCGTCGCGTTCACCCTCCGGCTGAGCGTGGTGCCCCGTCCGAAGGAGCGGTGATCACGGCCTGGTCACTTCAGTTCGCTGACCGGCGTCGTGTAGATGCCGCGCCCGTGGGTGGCCGCGTACAACTTGCCGTCCGGGCCAGTCTTGAGCTGGTCAACGGCCACCGCCGGCAGCGAGCCGACCCGCTCCCACTTGGTGGTGCTCGGACCGCGGTATACGACGCCCAGGTCGGTCCCGACCGCCAAGCCGCCGTCCGGCAGGACGACGGCGGAGTCCGCCGGCACGTCCGGGAAGTTGGCGGAGACATCGTTCCAGGTGCTGCCGCCGTCCTTGGACTCGAAGACGTGGCCGATGCCAGCGCCCGGGCCCTCGGTCCACTGCCGGGAGAAGCCGCTGACGGTGACGTACACGTGGTCGGAGTTGTTCGGGTCGACGGCGAGGCCGCTCAGATAGCGGTTGGGCACCGTACCGTCCACCGGCAGACTGATCTGGTGCCAGCCGGTGCCGTCCGCGTTGCCGACCGCGATGCCACGGGTGAAGCCCTGGTTGTTGCAGGGGCCGCACCACGCGGCGTACACCTTGCCGCCCGAGGACGCGACCGCGGTAGCGGCGTGGCCAGCGCCGAGGTCGAACGCGTCGGTCCACTCGTCGCCGCTGCGGATGGCGTAGCCGTGGGTCTGGACCCACACATGCCGGCCGCCCGCGATCCAGGTCGAGCTGTCCTTCATGTCCGCCGCCATCGGGGCGACGAAGCGGGCCTCACCGGTCTGGTTGTCCGGCGGGGCGACTGAGTACGAGGTGATCCGGCTTATATCGTCGATCCAGGAACCGTCGTTGACGGCGCAGTTCTGGGTGACCTGGATCTGCAGGTAGACATACGCCTGGGCGATGTTGCAGCCGTTGGCCGGATCGGTGATCGTGTCGGTGCCGTCACCGCCGAAGTTGGAGCCCATCACCTTGTCGTTGCCGCGCAGCACCGACTGGCCGTTGTCCTGCAGTCCGCCGGTGACCGAAACGCCGCCGTAGTCGAGGTCCTTGCCGACGCCCACCGAGTAGTACTGCAGAGTGTCGATGGTGCCATCGTTGAGCGAGGTCCAGTCGGTGGCGTGGCCGTCGCTGTCCTGGGAGCCGTTCACCAGACGCTTGTAGGCGCCGCCGTCATTGCCGACGTACACATACGACTTGCCGTGGTAGCTGCCGATCGCGACACCGTGCTGGTCGGAGTGCGTGGTCGGGTTGCAGTCACCGGTCTGCTTGCTGGGATCGATGCTCCAGCAGGCGAAGTTGAAGTTCCAGTACGGTCCGACGGTGGACCACTGGGCGCCGCCGTCCTTGGTCTCGTAGACCTCCTCCAGACCCGCGTACACGTGCTTGGCGTTCGCCGGGTCCACGGTGAGGAACTGGTTGTACCAGGCTTGCACACCCGGCATGTATCCGGGATCGGTCAGCGCCGAGTTGGAGTTGGCGAGCTGCTTGTAGTCGGCGATCTTCGACCAGGGGCCGAACGGCGAGCCGGACTTGGAGACGTAGATGCCCTCGAGTGAGCTGTCCGGGTTGGTATTCAGCTGTTCCGGCGACTGGTCGATCGCGTAATAGCGCGACCCGTCGGCGGAGCCGGCGAAGGTGACCTGGCCGACGTTGTCCGGGTCCGACGGCAGGGAGCCGAGGCCGGTCGTGACCTTCTGCCAGGTGCCGTTCTTCTGGGCGTAGAAGCCGTTGTACGTGTCACCGCTGCGCCAGCCGACCGCCAGCATGACCTTGGAGGGGTCCTTGGGATCGACGGCGATGTCATTGGTGATGTTCTTGTACGGGGCGTTGGGGTCGTTCGCCAGGGAGTGACCCGGAAGGTAGTCCGGGTTGGGCGCGAACTCCAGCTTCCAGGACCCCGACAGGTCGGTCGTGGAGTGGCTCCACACGCCCTCGCTGGTGGCTGCCCACACCTTGCCGGCGCCGAACCGCAGTTCGTGGATGGTGGTGCTCTCCAGCTCATCGCCGCCGACCCGGCTGCGCTCCGAGAACGTGCCCTTGTGAGGGTCGGTCAGCACATAGACGCCGCTGCCGAGATAGGCGTCCGCGTTGGTGGTCGCCTCGCCGGTGCCGAGCCACAGCCGCCCTGCCTTGTCCAGCGCCAGGGCGCCGGAGGTCTGGGTCGGCAGTTTGTCGCTGATGGGCTGCCAGTGGCCGCCGCCGGTGCTGGAGCGCCAGACGCCGCCGCCCGCGCTGCCTGCGTACACATAACCGTCGTTGTCGGCGGCCATCGCCGCCATCCTGCCGGTGACCAGGCCGGATCCGCCGCTGGAGTTGGAGTCGTAGTCGCGGTAGCGGGAATCGTCCGAGTTGTACGGCAGATTGGTGATGTTCTGCCAGTTGCTGCCGGTGTTGGGCAGGTTGCCCAGGCTGCCCCAGGCCGCCCCGTAGGCACCGGGGGAGACCACTCCGGGGGCGGTACGCGCCTCGGAGTACTGGTCCGCGCCCTCGGCTATCTCATCGGACTCGTTGCCGTCGTCCTCGCCCGCCGCCGAGGGGACGAGGTCGCCGGCGGAGTCGGTGCGCTGTTGTGCGAGTTGGTCCGTCGCCCGGGTACCGAAGGGGTTCGCCTTACCGCCGGACAACGCGTCCGCGGGTATGGCGACGAGCGCGGCGGAAGCCGTGATGGCACAGATCGTGAACCATCGTCTCTTGCTGGTGGATGATGGCACCGTGTTTCCTCCCCGAACAGGTGTTGTTTCAGTTGTCGGGGTAGACTTGATCACGGCTATTACCCCAAGTGATGTTCGGGAGCGGATTTTTGGCCTAAGTTTTGTGGCCTACCTTGCGAACGGCGTCCGCCGCTCAATGGCGTGGCCTACAGCAGGCCCGGCTCGGTTGCGAGAGGCCGCCGCGATCATCTTGCGGTCACCGTAGGACTGCTGGTGCCGACCTTGGCGAGATCGGTCGTCTTCAACCACGTCTCTACCGAGCGGCCCGTTCTTTCATGCGCATCCCGCAGGTGGCACCCGTGACCGAATGGTCAGCCACGCCGGTCAACTCGAACACCGTCGGTTGGCCACAGCCCAATTGAACGGGTTCGAGATTCTCTTCCGTGGCCTGTGAGCCTGTTGTTAGGATCCGATCACTCGGGTGTGGGGGGTGCGGGGGACGCCGGGATGGACCGGCTTGCTTGCTGTGAGTGCTGAGGACCGAGCCGATTCCCCTGCCTGTTCCAGGTCCTTCCGCGTCAGGGGTGGAATCAAGTGGCCAGACGTGTCCTCCTCCGCAGTGCCGTCACGGCGGTCGTGTCGCTGTCGCTGGCTGTCGGTCCTGCGTCCTGGGTCGCGTCGGCCGGTGCAGGGACGTTCAGTGAGACCGCGATTCCCGCCACCATGCGCGTCACACCGGGCTCCGGCTCTGTGGTGAGCGTCGGGCCTTCCGGGTTTCTGCACTCCGCCACCACCACGAGCGGTCCCTCCGGACTGGAGTGGACGGGCGCGGACGGCTCGACCCGAAAGCTCGAGGGCACGCAGCCGTACGACCCCGTGGAGTACTACGGAGCGGCATCGGACGTCGTGGCGCTGCCGCCGAGCGGTGGCACGGGCGAGATACTGCTGCGGAACATGGTCACCGACGAGACCACGACCGTCACTGTCCCCGCAGGTCAGAAGTACAGCAGGGCGATCGGGACCACCGTGGTGACCCAGGGCGGAGCTGGTGCCGACGGGAAGTGGACCGAGTTTCATCTGCTGAGCAATGAGAACGGGACCACGGTGGACCGCCGCGTGACAGGCCTTCCGGAGGGTGCCTACGTCCTCATTAACGGGCGGGCCGGCGTCCATGGGTTCCTCTCACTTCTGAAGGTCCCCGGAGAGGACGTCGGACAGTACGCCTGGATCGATCTCCGCACCGCGGAAGCCACGTTTCTGCCGTACGGCACGGTGTATGGGAACTCCGCGGTGACCGCCCTTCATCTGGTCACCCCCCAGGCCGATGGCGTGCGGATCTATGAGCAGGGCCGGTTCGACACCCCCGTGCGCGAGGTTCAGGTCAGCCTCAAGGACGCGAAGGTTCTCGGCGTCGTCGGCAACTCGCTGATCGTGGCCCGCTATGACGCTTCGCTCGGTCAGAAGGAGTACCAGGCGTCCATCTGGAAGGTCGTGGCCGTCCCCTTCGACGGTTCCGGCGAGCGGACGCTTCTCGCCCGTGCGGTGGCGGACCGTGTTGCCGTCCGGCCGGACGGCGGCGTTCAACTCGTCGGCGGTCAGTCCGCAGAGGACTACGGCTACCAGGACATCACCGCCGGGGCGGACGGCGTACCGTACGCGGCTCGTGTACTCCGCATCCTGCCGGTCCCGATGCAGCTCCAGCGGCTGACGCTGGATCACGGCACCGTCATGACCCTGGAGTACGGCGACGGGGCCACCTCTGCGTACGACCGCCTGCTCACCGAAACCGCGCCCGGATACGGCGAGCGCGTGCGGATCGGCAGCCTGCCGGCCCCGTACAACAAGTGCAGCGTCGGCAACGGGCTGTGCCCCGAGCTGTATCCCACCGGGGACGGCCGGACCGTGTACCGCGGGGCAGTGAGCATGGACGGCGGCTGGCAGCCCAAGCTGTTCGTCGTGGGCAAGGGCGAGACGTTTCCCGGTACGCCGATCGAAACGGGCCTCCAGGATTCTTTCGACGATTCCCCGGACCAGATGAGGATCGTGGGGGCATCCGAGAACCTGGTGCTGGTCGACGGGACACCTGCGGGCGGCAGCCGGGAACTCCGGGTCGTGGACATCGACTCCGGCAAGGTCGTGCACACGGAGCCGTTCCAGGGGGGTGCGATCTGGGGGACCACTCTGTGGTCCTCGGCCCCGGGCGGCACGGTGACGGCCAAGGATGCGCGCACCGGGGCCTCGCTGACGTCCTTCACGGTGAACACCGGGTGCTCCTCCATGGTCGATCTGCAGGCCGTCGGCCGGTGGCTGTACTGGAAGTGCAACTTCAGCACCGCTCCGTTCGCCGCGGGCGTCTACGACCTCCAGTCCAGGAAGAACATTCCGCTTCCCTCCACCGGGCAGGCCTACCTCGGCGACGGTGTCGTCGCCGTCCGGGGCGGGCAGGGGCTGGGTGTCTACGGCCTGCAGACCGGGACGGCCGTCCAGCGGTGGGCAACCGGCGCCGCGGGGCTTGTGGCGCTCGACCCTCGTAACGGTGACGTCGCGTACTCCACGCTGGACCAGGCCGTCCACGTCTTGCACACCGGGCGGCCCGAGGCGGCCCTGGTCTCTCCCTACCGGAATGTCACCGCGCGGGTGGAGACGGACGTGACCCCGGTCTCCTGGCGCGGTGAATGGTGGCTCTCCGAGCCGACGGCTTCCTGGAAGGTGGAGATACGCCACAAGGCCACAGGCCGCGTGGTGGCCACGCGCAGTGGCGGACCGGCCGAGTACTCGATCGCGACGACGTGGGACGGCCGGGACACGACAGGCGGACTGCTTCCCAACGGCTCGTACACCTGGACGCTGACGGCTCAGCCGGCGGACGGGCAGGGAGCGGCGTTGGTCCAGTCCGGCACGGTCCGGCTGACGGGTGGCACAGCGGTGTGGCGGGACCACGTCGGCGGCTCGGCGCTGCCCGACGGTGTCGGCGACCTCCTGACGATGAACTCCTCGGGGTGGCTCACCTTCCACCAGGGGGACGGGGCCGGGAAGTTCTCCGGGAGCGTTTCGGCGAGCGGCTGGTCGACCTCGGTCAGGGCTGTGCCGTTCGGCGACCTCAGCGGCGACCGCTGCAACGACGTCCTGGTCCGGCTGAGCACCGGCGCCCTGCGCCTGTACAAGCCGGTCTGCGGCGCCCCGCTCAAGCCGGCGACGTCGTACACCACCCTCGCCACCAGCGGCTGGAACCAGTACGACGTCCTTACCTCGCCCGGAGACCTCACGAAGGACGGCCGCCCGGATCTGATCGCCCGCAACGCCTCGACCGGCGCGGTGTACCTGTACAAGGGGACCGCTGGCGGCACGCTCGCAGCTCGCGTGAAGCTCTACGACAACTGGAAGACGTACAAAAAGGTCGTGGGCGTCGGAGATCTCAACGGCGACGGCATCGGCGACCTGGTCGCGCAGGACACGGCGAACAACCTGTACCGGTACTTCGGGAAGGGCAACGGCACCTTCGCTGCGCGGGTGAGGATCGCCACCGGGTGGGGATCCACGTACAACGCGGTCGTCGGCGTCGCGGACATCACCGGGGACGGCAAGGGCGACCTGGTCATGCGGGACACGGCGGGCAACCTGTACCGCCAGACCGGGACCGGCAAGGGGACGTTCGCCTCCCGGGTGAAGATCGCGACGGGCTGGCAGGGCTACAAGGGTCTTTTCTAGACAAGCACCACGCCACCACCCGCCGCCGCGTCGGCGAACGCGTGTGGGCCGCGCTCTACCAGCAAAAGCCGCGACCGCCCGAGGGCGGCGTGTGGCAGCGGGCCTGGATCACCGACCACCGGCTCACCGTCGAGTTCGGCGGCCTCGACATGGCCCGCATCATCGTCGCCGTCGACCCCGCCGGCGGAGAGTCCGCGGTCGGCGACGAGACCGGCATCATCGGAGCCGCCCGCGGCTTCGACGGCCACCGTTACGTGCTCGAAGACCGCTCGGGGAGCATGGGCGCCAACGACTGGGGCCGCACCGCCTGCCTCCTCGCCCTCGCCCTCAAAGCAGACGCGATCGTCGTCGAGTCGAACTACGGCGGCGACATGGCCAGGCAGGTCCTCTCCCAGGCGTGGGAGCAGCTGCGCCGCGAAGGCACCACCTACGGCCAGCTCATGCCCCGCGTCCTCGAAGTCACCGCCAAGGTCGGAAAGCGCCTGCGGGCCGAACCCGTCGCCCAGCTGTACGAGCAGGGCCTCGTCCACCACGTCGGCGGCAGGAGTGGCCCGCCGGCGAATCGCTGTCCGCACGCCTGGTGTGGGGCGCCCACACGCCCACCGACCGCACCACCGTCCTCAACGACGTCGTGCAGTGCTACGAAGCAGGCGTGTTCTCCCTGGAGACCGCAGTGCGGATGCTGCAGGAAGCCGGATACCCGATCGAGGACATCGCCGAGGAGATCGAACGCATCCAGAAGCGGGCCTTCGACCAGGCCGCCCGGCTCGCGGATGCGACCGGCGACAACGGGGCAGTGCGCGGGTACCTGGGCCTGCCCGAAGCCGACCCCGCGCAGAGGGTGCCGCTCATCCAGCCCCGCCAGCCCGGCACACAGGGCCAGCCGCCTACCAGCCCGTACCCGGCGCAGCCTCAGCCGCCCACCGAGCTGCCTCCGCCCGGGTCGACCAGGGCGGTCGGCGCCAGTGGGTCCGACCCTCGCTGATGCTCGCGCGCAAGACAGCTCCAGCAGCGATGGATCCGTGGCAGCGGGTACCCGCACAGGAGACGGGACTCCCTGAGGAGATGACTCCCATGTTGTTCATCGGCCTGCTCCTCCTTGCGGGCGCCGGTGCCTTCACGGCCCTCGCCATCGCCGACAACCTCTCCGGCGGCCCCGAGTACACGGTCTCAGTGCTCGGCCACGACATCGCCACCATGAACATCCTCGAGGTGTTCAGCGCTGGGCTCGCCCTGGCCCTCATCTTCTGCCTGGGGCTGGCCCTCCTGACCGGCGCGGCGTCACACCGCCAGCACGCCCACGGGGGCCCGCGGCGGCTCGGCACCCGGGGCCGCGGCTAGCCCGCAGCCACAAGTACCAGCTGCTGCTGCGCATGGTGCAGCGCCTGCACCATGCCGGGCAGGAGTGGCCCGCCGGCGAGTCGCTGCCCGCACGCCTGGTGTGGTGCGCGCACACGCCCACCGACCGCACCACCGTCCTGGCCGACGTCACCTCCGGCTACGCGGCGGGCGTGTTCTCCCTGGAGACCGCGGTGCGGATGCTGCAGGAAGCCTGGTACCCGATCGAGGACGTCGCCGAGGAGATCGAACGCATCCAGAAGCGGGCGTTCGACCAGGCCGCCAGACTCGCGGATGCGACCGGCGACAATGACGTGGTCCGTGCGTACCTCGGCTTGCCTGAGGCAGACTCCGGAGTTCCATCCGTCCCGGTCCTTCCGGAGGCCGAATGATGACTGTGCCTGCCAGACGGAACATCTGCTGGACAGGGAAGGAGCCCCCTGCCCGCGGCCTTTCCGCGGACAGGGGGCTCCTTCGTGAGATGCGGCCGACCGGTCAGCCGATGGTTGCGATGCCGTCGGTGGTGATGGTCGGGCGGCCCGAGGTGCCGACCACGACGATCTTCAGGGTGTGTTTGGCGGAGCTGGACCAGGTCTTGGTCCAGATCGCCTGGCGGTAGAGGGTGGTGGAGGACTTCAGGTCCACCGTGGTGACCTTGGTGCCGTCGACGTAGACGTAGGCCTGACCGGAGGTGGAGGCCCGCGAGACGATCCAGGCCACCGAGCGTCCGGTGAAGGTCCAGCTGATCGAGGCCTTGGCGGACGATGAGCTGTAGGAGTAGCCGCCCAGGTAGCTGGAGCTGCTCTTGTGGGTCCAGGTGCCGGTCCGGGTGGTGGAGGTCTCCTGGATGATGTTCGGCGTCCGGTAGACGGAGGCGCCACCGGTGTTGCCGGCCACGTCGTACGCCTTCAGGGCGAACAGGTCCGAGGTGCCGGGCTTGGCGCTGGTGGACCAGGAGGTCACCGTCGGGCCGAAGGTGGCCGAGGACGGCGCGGGCGCCATGACCTTGGCGAGGGCCGCGTTGTCGGCGGCCTTCCAGGTCACCGTGACCGGGACCGCGGTGGAGCTCACCGTGCCGGTGCGCAGCTGCACGCCGGGAGCGGTCGGGAAGGTGGGCGCGGTGGTGTCACCGACCAGGGTGACCGAGCCCGACAGAGTGGTCGACTTGCGGATGTGGGTGGCGCGCACCTGGACGGTGTGGCTGCCGGCAGCGACGGAGATCGAGGCGGAGCGGGCGGAGCCGGAGGTGTGCGCCACGGCCTTGCCGTCGACCAGGACGTCGAAGCCGGAGATCACCGTGGACGGCGTGGCCGTCGTCCAGCTCACTGTGGCCGCGCCCTTGGTGTAGTAGCTCGTCCCGGACTTGGTCGCCCCGCCGGACAGCCCGGTGATGGAGAGCGCGCCGACCGGGCCGGCCGCGTAGGAGCGGATCGTGCTGAGGGCGTTGTAGAGCTGGTTGCCGGGGCAGTCGGTGGCGAAGCCGTTGCGGTGCCCGGAAATCACGTTGAAGCTGTAGCTCTTGCCGAGGGCGAAGCCGTAACTGTCGGAGGCGCCCTCGGGCAGCGACGCGGTACCGGTGCCCGGGTTCACGCCGGTCATGCCGAACTTCCAGGCCGCGATGCGGGCGATGGAGGCCAGCATCGCCGTGCTGGGCTTGGCTCCGGCGAAGGTGCTGGCCGTGGAGTCGCCGCCGCTGAGGTCGGTGTACGTGCCGATGGCGGCCACGCCCATGCTGTTGGTGTTGAACCCGTAGGTCTGGGCGCCCACGATCGGCAGCGCCATCCCGCCGAAGCGGCCCTCGAAGATGGTGCCGCACTTGTCGACGAGGAAGTTGTAACCGAGGTCGCGCCAGCCCTGGTTGAGGTGCTCGGCGTAGATGCCGCGCACGATCGCCGGGGAGTCCGCGCACGAGTAGTTGTTGGTGGTGTCCGTGTGGTGGACGTACATCACCTTCACCGCCGAGCCGTACAACGGGTAACCCGATTCCCGCGCGCACTCGTCCGCGCCCCAGCCGGCCCGGGTGACCACGGTGGGCGGGGCCACCGTCGAGGTGGTGGTGGCCGGCATCGGGTCCGGCGGGGTCTGCGACGCCGACGCGGAGGGGCTGGCCGAGGAGGTCGGGCAGGACGGGTACGCCTGGGACAGCGACGGAAGCTGGCTGGGCCAGGACGTCGGGGACGCGCTCGGCGAGGCGGAGGTGGGCGCGGAGCCGGAGGCACTGGTGGACGGCGCGGCGGAGGCGGACCCGGTGGCCGTCGGGGTGGCCGTGGGTGAGGCGGACTCCGTCGCGGTCGGGGTGTCCGAAGCGCCGGTACCTGCGGTGGCCGTCGCGGTGTCGGTCGGGGCGGCGCTGTCCGTCGGTGTGGCGGTGTCGGTGGCCGCCGGGGAAGCCGAGTCGGTGGCCGTCGCGTCCATGGCGTAGCCCGCCAGGCCCATGCCGGAGGCTTGCGTCCCGCCGGTGGCGGGCTTGCCCGGGTCGACCAGGTCCACCCGCAGCCCGGCGGGCAGCGCGGTCGTCTTGCCGGCGCCGGTCGCGCGGACCTGGATTCCGTTCGACGGCCCCGACCACATCGGGGACATCCCGCCGCGCACACCGGGACGGTTCAACTCGGCGGCGTCGGGGATGTCGTCCGGCTGCTGCATCTTCAGCCACTGGGTCCAGTGGCCGCCGACGGCGGAACGGGTCCGCACCTCCACCGTGCCGCGCAGCTTGGCGTGCGCGCCGTTCCAAGTGACGCCCACCATGCTGAACGGAGCCGTGGACCGGGCCCCCAGCGTCTTGAGCGACGCGTCGGCCCCGGTCAGGGACAGCGAGTGGACATGCGTCTTGATTGGTCCCGACGCGGCCGACGCTCCGGCACGGCCTCCCGACCCGGCCATTGCGACGGTCGCCACAGCCACGCCGCCCCCGGCTATCACCGCCCCCAGCGCCACCCACGTACGCGTTTTCAGTCCGGCTCGACGACCGCGCCGAACCCTGTGTTCAGTTCTCATGCCCCGCCCTATAGCCCCGTGGTTGTCATCACTGTTCTGGCCGGGCACGGCTGTCACAGGAGTGCCCTTGAATAACAGCGCCCAAGAATGTGTAAGCGTCACACATCCCGAACCCGGGTGGGGGACAGACGCACGCCAACCATCTGGTAAGAGACATTGGCGCCGTGCTCCTCGACCAGGCGGGTCGGGCGGGCGCTATGGCTACGCTGATCGTCGGCGCGGGGGCGCTGCTGCTGGAGGACTGGATCCGCATGGTCAGGCTGCTTCCCCACCCCCGTACGCCCGTCGGCTACCGGCGTGACGGCCGCCCCATCTACCCGATCCTGGGCGCTGACCCCACCGACCCGCCTGGTCGAGCAGCTCGGCTTCACCAAGACCGACGACCTGACGTCGTTCGTGCAGCAGCAGCGTGACGCGCAGGCCGCGCAGACTGACCGTTCAGGACCTCATCAAGGACGTCAACACGGCGGACCTGACCACGTTCGCCCGCTACATCCCCACCCCCGCAGACTTCCTGCTCACCCAGACCGTGTTCGCCAAGGTGTCCATCCAGGACGTCATGTGGCGGATCAAGAACACCGGCCGCTACGTCAACGCCGCGAAGTACCGCGCTTTCGACGCCAGCGTGCCGTTCTCGGACCGGCAGGCGTGGCAGACGTCCACGCAGGGCATGCTGCCCGCCCTTGGCCAGAAGCTCATGGTCGGCGAGGTCGAACTGCTCCTGCAGGAGGCCGCCCGTGGCCAGGACGCGTCCCGCCTGGAGCAGCTGCTGTACGACGACGTGGAGCGGCACGTCGAGGCCACCAACTCCGTCTGGAGCTGGCCGCCGGCGACGTCCTCACCGACGGCAAGTTCTCCCTGGCGGCGGAGAACGGGCTCACCCTCGACGTCGACTTCGGCGTCCCTGCGGCGAACATGCCGACCGCGCCGAAGCTGTGGTTCGACCCGACGGCCGACGCCATCGCCGACGAGCTGGGCTGGACCTCCTACCAGGGGTTCTACGGGCGGGCGGCTTCAGCAGGCCACGCCGTGGTCAAGGCAGTGTGGACTTGAGACGTCGTCACGTGCCGGTTACAGCCATTCGTTGATGGCGGCGACCAGCACGGTCGCCTCGTAGCGGACAGCAAGTTTGTCGTATCGCGTGGCGACCGCCCGGTGCCGCTTCAGCCGGTTGATCGCCAATATCCCCGGGCCGGGACTGCCGACGGCGCAGCGCGCTGGCGTAGGCCCGCCCGGACTTCACACACCGCCGCCGCGCCGTCTCGTAGGAGACGACGGCGCCGCGTGTTGGAATATCCGCTCCTCGACCCCGCGGAACGACAGCGGGAACCGGTGATACCGCCATACGCAGCGAGAGATGACCTCGACCGGGTACGGGTGGCCCTGTGCGACGCGGGCGACCCAACCGGACGACCTTTCCAGCCGATCAACCCCAAAGTCATCCCACCGGCTCAACCAACGTGACAATGCCCTCGAACCGATCACGGGCGTAAACGCCGTGGTGATCAGCCGATAGGGACGTGATCACGGCCTGATGTGCGAAGGGGGTGTGAGCATGTGCAGAACTTTAGATGTTGCTGCGAGTTGGGCGCCCGATGGGGCTTGTCATGCCGCGGGCTGCCCACCTACGTTCGATCACCATGCTTGCATCCCCGATGATCAGCGTCATAGTCGCCGCTCACGACCTTCAGGGACACCTTGAAAACTGCCTGAATTCGATCCTAAACCAGTCCTTCCGGGATGTTGAGGTCATCGCGGTCCTCGACCAGTCTGCTGAGTGCCCTGCGGACTTGGTGGATGACTATGCCCGGCGCGACGGGCGGGTCTCGGCCGTACACCTGAAGGGCGTCGTCGGCATTAGCCGGATACGCAACGCAGGGGCCGAGCACGCAGCCGGTGATTACCTGCTGTTCCTGGACAGCGATCACATCATCGGGGATGCAACCCTTCAGGCCATTGCCGACCAGCTACAAGCTGCAAACGAGCCGGACCTTCTTCTCTTCGGGCATACTCGCCTGCATCGCCGCCGCTCCTGGCCCGGTGCCGCCGCCGGGCTGCTTGCCCGGCAGGGACGTGAGCCCTTCGCCCCGATCGACCAGCCCGAGTTTTTCGGTGCTCCCGCCTACTCCTGGGACCGTCTGTTCCGCCGCGACTTGTGGACCCGGCAGGGACTCGCATTCCCCGACGGCTTCTACGAGGAGGTCGCGGTCGTCCACCGCGCCATGCTCGCCGCTGACCGGATCGGCGTCCTGAAATGGAACTGCGTCCAGATCCGCCGTCGGCACACTCAACACCCCGCAGGCGCGCCGGGCGGCACCCATTTCGACGTCTTCGCCCGCTACGAAGAGAGCTTCGGCTTGCTCGAGGAGCGTAGGGCCCTGGACGTTGTGGCACCGTTCCTCTTCACTCGTATGATTCGTCACTACCTCTTCCTTCTCAATCTCGAGGGATGCCTCTCGCGCACCGAGCGTCCGGGGTTCTTCGACCGCGCCAGCGAGCACTACCGCCGGTTCCTCCCCGACGGCTATGAGCGCCCTGACGGCCGCGAGGGTGTCAAGTTCCAACTCGTCGCGAGCGGGAGGTACAGCGCTTTTGAGGCCGCCAGGCTCCCTCAGTTCGCGCGCAGCTTCGTCTCCCGGGACGCCACCGTCCGCGGAGGCTAGCCCAGGCTGGTCAGAAGCCGTCGACGTGTGAGCGCTGGGCCGTCTCTGGGCCGTCCCAGCATGGCCCAACGACGACGGATGACGACAGTCGACAACGACTCTCCCCCTGCTCAGAGACGGTGCTTCGAGTTCCCACACAGGTGCTCATCCGTGAAGGTGAGTTGAGGAACTCCAGAGGTTTCTGGGTACGCGAGAGCCTTTGGCCCAAGGCCATGAAGTTATGGGTCTGGGTGTAGTTGCAAGTGGGGTCTGATCTGGGAGGACGCCGGACGTGAGAAGCGGAGCCCCGGTAGAACTGA
>NZ_JBVHHL010000091.1:0-20855 GCF_055561075.1 Streptomyces sp. NPDC022910 | reverse complement strand
CGGAACTCGGCGTCGTACGGCGGCTTCTTCTTGGACCCCATGAATCCCAACTTCCCCTGCAATCACGGGCTCCACGCTACGAGGGGATGGTCAGCACCGGTTCTACGACCGTACGGTGTGCCATCGGCTGACGGCGTATCCGACGCTGAAAGTCCTGCAGTGTGGCGACCCGACCGGCACTGGCGAGGGTGGGCCGGGGTACGAGTACAAGGACGAGCTGCCGGTGGACCTGCCGTCGGCGCCGAGCGATCCGACCGGCACCCGCCGCCTTTACGGGCGTGGTCTGCTGGCGATGGCCAACGCCGGGCCGAACACGAACGGTTCGCAGTTCTTCGTCGTCTACGGCGACTCCGCGCTGCGACCGAACTACACGGTGTTCGGCACGGTCGGTGCCGCGGGCCTGAAGACGCTGGACAAGATCGCTGCTGGCGGAATCGAGCCAACTACACAAGACCCGGCACCTGTCGACGGCACGCCCGTGCTGAGGACCGAACTGCTCAGCGTCCGGCCGTCCTGCCGGCCCTGATGAACTGCACTGCGGTCACCATGGGTCCAGCCACACGCCTGGCCTCACGGTGATGTGAAGTAGCCGTTGCCGATGTCCGCCCAGGCGACGTCGCCGATGCTGTCGTAGAAGGTGACGGACGATGGTTTCAACGTCACACACCGCCCGAGGGGCATGTGCGGCCCGATCACTGGGTCGTCATCGAGATCGTCGCCCGGGCGGAAGTGCGCGGGTTCGCGGATTCCCGGACTGCCTGCGTCGGGAACCTGTTCGTCAGCAGCCGCATCGCACTGGTTCAGCGACGGGTTCACGCCATGGCCCGAACACCGTTTGGTTGGCCAGGCCGTACTTATGGCCCGGATCATCGGGCGATCCGGGCCATCGCATACGACCGTTCAGGCGGCTGAGGCCGTCGGCGCGGATTGCTCGGCCTCGTCGAGCCACGCGATCAAGGAGGTGCGGGCGCGGGCGACCCGCGAGCGCACCGTGCCGATCGGGCAGTCGCTTAGGTGAGCCGCTTCCGCGTAGGGAAGTCCCACCATCTGGGTGAGGACGAATGCCTCGCGGCGGTCGTCGGGGAGCGTGTTCAGCAGCTCGGTGAGTGCGATGCCGTCGTCGAAGCCGGGCAGGTCGCGCGGCTGGGTGCGTTCGGCGGCCGACTGCCAGTCGTCCGTGTCCGACAGGCGGGGGCGGGACGAGTTGTAGCGGATGCTGTCGATGACCGCGCGACGGGCGATGGAGAGCAGCCAGGTGCGGGCCGAGGAGCGGCCTTCAAACCGGTGCAGGCTGCCGAGCGCCCGCAGGAAGGTGTCTTGAGTCAGGTCGTCCGCGCACTGGGGGTCGGCACCGAGGTACGTCACGTAGTGGCGGACGTCTCGGTGCAGGGCGCGTACGAAGAGGTCGACGGCATCGGGTTCGCCGCTGCGGGCGGCGAGGGCCAAGGCCGTGATCGAGTCTTCTCTCGAGTTCTTCCTCGATCGTTCGCACGATGCAGGCAGGGCAGGAGTGATCACCTGGGATCTGTCCTTCTCGGGAATCAGGTATCCGGAGTCCGGCCGGTGCGCGCCGCAGGGCAGCGGGCGGCACGATCGGAATCCGGTGGTGGGGTGGACGGCCGGGCGTTGGAGCGCACGGCCGATGCCCGAGGCGGGGAACCGACGGCTCGACGGCTGTGGGGACGGCCTCGGGGAACCGGCTGTCGTCAGGCGACAGCGGTCCCGGCGGGCGGGCCCCGAGAGGTGATCGCGTGGTTGAGGAGGAGGCGGCGCGGTGCCCGGTCCGACTCCGCTCGGCGGGCGCGGACGCGCGGCCGGTGCGGCGGCACGGGCAGCCGGAGGAGCAGGTGCAGCGGCGCGAAGAGCCAGCTGGCGACGGCCCGCAGGATGCGGAACGCGGCACGTTCGCCGTACGCGAGCCACAGCGCGCACAGTAGTGCGGCCAGCAGGTGGGCGAGGAGCATGCCGGTCGGGGACATGGCGGCCATGTCGTGGGCAACGGCGCCGGTGGGCGCTGCGGAAGCCATGTGGTCCATCGAGCCCATGGAGCCCATCGAATGCATGGAGCCCATCGAGCCCATGGAAGGCATGGAGTGCATGGCGGCCATGTCGTGGCCCATGGAGTTCATCTCGCCCATGGAGCCCGCCCCCGACGGCGAACCGCACAAGAGGTAGGTGAGCCACTGCTGGGCGAGCGACCTCCCGCCGGACGGTGCGGGGTGGGCGACAGCCTGGGCGAGAGAGAACGACGAGTGGAGTACGGCCTGGGTGGCCACCGCGGTGGAGGCGACGAGAAGCGGTCCGCGTTCCCGGTCGGCCAGCCGCCAGGCCATACCGCCTGTCGCCACCGCGCCCGCGGTCATGGCCCACCAGGGCACCGCAGTTCCCGACATCATGATGTGACCCAGGGCGGTGAGCAGCACACAGCAGGCCGCGAACACCGCGGCCCGTACCGTGCGAGAACACCACCCAGCAGTCATGGCGGCCTCATCCTCGCATCCGCGCTTCCATGGTCACCGGGGGGTACGGAAATCGGACTATGCCCCCCTCAGCCCCGAACTTGTGATCCAGGCCACAGTAACGGGCCGGAACTCATCGGCGGTTGAGCCCGACTTCTCTCGAAGGCCCGGAGATTTCCGGGGTGGGGAGGAGGAACGTCGGTGGCAGCGGACCAGAGTCAGATCGGGACAGCGGCCGGAAACGGTCCGGCGCGGGTGACCGGCGCCACGACGGCGCTGCTGACGTGCGCCATGGCCTTCTCGATGATGCAGCTGTTCCTGCTCGGCGCGCTCGGACCACGGCTCGTGGACGACCTGAAGGTGTCACCGACCGTGCTGGGATTGACGACGGCCGTCGGCTTTGGGACCGCGGCTGTGCTCTCGCCGGCGGGCGGGCGTGTGGTGGACCGGCTGGGTCCGCGCCGCTGCCTTGTCGCGCTGCTGCTGGTGTCGGCGGCGGCGCTGGCACTGATCGGCTCGGCGCCGGGCACCAGCTTCCTACTGACGGCCGTCGCGCTAGGCGGCGTTCCGCAGGCGCTGGCGAACCCCGCCACGAACAAGGCAATCCTGGCCGCCGTACCGGTGGAGCGGCGGGGCTCGGTGACCGGCATGAAGCAGTCCGGGGTGCAGCTGGGCGCGTTCGCGGCCGGGCTGCCGCTGGCCGCGCTGGCCGGCATGACCGGCTGGCGGGGCGCGGTGTGGACGGCGGCCGGCGCGGCCGTGCTGGCGGCCGTCTGGGCGGCTCGTGCCTTGCCCGCCGACCCGCCGCCGAAGGCCGCGTCGGCCTCGTGGGTCCCGCGCGGCGCGATCGCCTGGTTGGCGCTCTTCTCGCTGCTGCTGGGATGTGGCATCGCGTCGGTGAACACGTATCTGGCGTTGTACGGCGTGCGGCGGCTCGGGCTCGGGCCGACGGCAGCCGGTGCGCTGGTGGCGGTGCTGGGCATCGCGGGCATCGCCGGGCGGGTGGGCTGGTCGAAGGTGGCTGGGCAGCCGGGCCGGGCGGTGTGGCTGCCGGGCGGACTGGCCGCCGGTGCGGTGGGGGCGGCGCTGCTGCTGGCGGCCTCGGCGTACTCGCACCCGCTGGCGTGGGCCGCTGCGGTTGCTGTGGGCGTCTTCGCGGTGGCCGCCAACGCGGTCTCGATGGTGCTGGTGATGCAGCGTGCGGCGCCCGGCCGGGCCGGTCAGGACTCGGCTCTGGTCTCGGCCGGTTTCTTCGCCGGGTTCGCGATCGGCCCGCCGATGTTCGGGCTACTGGCGGGCGCAGGGCGGTACGGGACGGGATGGCTGCTGGTCGCCGGAGAGTTCGTGGGGGCGAGTGTGGTGGCGCTGACGTGGGCGGTGCGTGAGCGGCGTTCGGTCGTAGGGCGATGAGCGCGGCGCGTGCGGCGAAGGGCTCGGCGGGCATGGCTCCGCAGCCCCGCCCCGACGTCTCCGACTGGGCGGCTCCTGCGCTGGATTCCGTCCTGGAGCGGGTGGCCGTCACCCAGGCCGCAGTCGGTGACCGTTTCCCGCTGTTCGCCGATCCCGGCACCGGCCGGTGGACGACGACGAGGCGTGGCTCGTGGACGGGTGGCTTCTGGGCGGGACTGCTGTGGCTGCGTGCCCGGTACACATCGGACGACGACGCTCGCGAGGCGGCGGCGAAGTGCACCGGTCGACTCGCGGACTGGGTGCACGCCGACACGGCCGCCCGCGGATTGATCTTCTGGTACGGGACCGCGCTCGCCGATACTCCCGAGGCCGGCGAGCTGCGAGAGCGAGCCGCCCGCGTCTGCCGGGAGGCGTATGACGCTGAACTCGGTCTCGTCCCGTGGGGCTCGGCGTTCGGCGGTCCCCGCCTCCTGGCCCGCGTGGACGGCGTGCCGGGCATGGTGCCGCTCATGGCAACGGTGGATGAGCAGGCTTCCGAGGCTCACCTGCGCCGCCATCTTGAACTCTGTGTCGGCGAAGGCAACTTCGGCTGGTCCTGGCGGTACGAGCGACCTGTGGGCTGGGTACCGTGCGACGATCCCCCACCCGGCTGGAGCCGGGGCCGGGCCTGGCTGCTGCTGGCCGTGGCCGATGCCGTACACCGTTTCGGCGCCGACGATCTGGCGGATGTCATAAGCCAGTTGATCCCGGCCGACGCCGTCCCACCGGCGGACGAGACCCACGCGAGAGGCCCCCTCGACACGTCCGCCGCCGTTATCACCGCAGTGGCCCTGCTCAAGCTCGGCCGACGCGAACGAGCCGTCCAGCTCGTGGAAGAACTGGTCCGCACCCATCTCTCGGACGACGGCCGTCTCCTGAACGGCTGCTACGACCTCACCACCGGGACGGCGACACGGCACGAACTGATCTGGGGCGACTTCTTCCTCGCCTACGCGCTCGCCACGCTCACTGGCCTCGTCGGCACCAACGAAATCTAGGGGGTACGCAGCACCCGGCGCGCGACCGAGGTGATGTGCAGTTCGTCCGGGCCATCGAGGATGCGGGCCGCTCTGCCGGTGCGGAACAGCGCGGGCAGGGCGGTGTCCGGGCCGAGCCCCGCGGCGCCGTGTACCTGAATCGCCGCGTCGGCCACCTGCTGGAGGGTGCGGGCGGCGGCCACCTTGGCCAGGCCCACCTCCACGTGGGCGTCGAGGCCCGCGTCCAGGCGGGCCACGGCCTCGTAGACGAGCGGGCGGGTCGTGCGCAGGGCGAGCAGCGATTCGAAGACGTGGCGTTGGACGAGTTGGAGGTCTCCGAGCGGCCCACGGGACCGGGTACGGGTCGTCACACGTGCGCGCATCAGGTCGAAGGCCCGCCCCGCCTGCCCCAGCCAGCGCAGGCAGCGCAGGGTGCGGCCGAGCTGGAGCCGTTCGGCCGCAACGTCGAGTGCCTTGCCACGCTCGCCGATCAGCTGATCGCGGTCGACCACGACCCCGTCCAGTTCGATCTCCCACTGGCCGCCCGCGCCGAGCACCGGCAGCTCCCGCACCACCCGGAAGCCGGGCGAGCTGGTCGGTACCAGAAGCAGCGAGAGTCCCTTGCGGTCCGGCGGTGCACCGTCCGTGCGGGCGAGGACCGTGACGAGGTCGGCGTCGGCCGCCCCGCTGGTGAACCATTTGCGCCCGCTCACCCGCCAGCTCCCGTCGTCCCCGGCAACGGCGCGGGTGGCAGTCAGGAAGGGGTCGGTACCCGGTGTCTCGGGGTCGGTCATGGCATAGCAGGCCCGTATGCCCCCGGCGACCAGGCGCTCGGCGTACCGTTCACGGACGGCCGGGCTACCGTGCCGCCACAGCATCAACGCGTCGAGCAGGGGTGCCGAGCCGAGGGCGGCCGGGCCGTGGTCGCTGGCTCCCTCGGCCTCGGCCACATGGGCGTACGACCGCAGCGGCAGCCCTTGGCCGCCTAGTTCCGAGGGAAGCGGGAGCGCCCACAGCCCTTCGGCCTTCGCCTCGCGCTGGAGCCTGCGCAGCACGGCGGCGGCCTCCGCACCGCCGGCGTCCAGTACGGGCTCGCAGGGCATTACCCGTCCGCGTACGAACTCGGCGACGCGATCCCTCAACGCCGTTGCGTCCGGGGGACAGTGGGGCATCCCGGTGATCTCGTCCATGCGGGTCTCCGTCACTTTCCTCGTGATCCGCGGGAACCCCGGCCGCCGGCCGTCCGACTCCCTCTTCCGTGGAACAGGTCGGGGGCGACCGTCCCCGGGTTCCCGCGCGTCAGGAAAGGAGAGGCATGGCAACTCCAGCCACACCGGCCGTCGCGCGGACGGCCGGACCACTCGACGGCCTCCGTCTGGAGAGTTCCGGCCCGCCGGGCCCGGCGGACGGTCTCATCGCGGAGCATCTGCGACTGCTGGGCGCCGAGACCGACGGCGGCTCCGGCGGCCCGCTCACCGTCATCGGAGGCGACATCGGCGGTGTCACCGCCCGCACCACGTGGGGAGAGACCGCGACCGACGAGGCCACCGTCCAGGCGGCGACCGGCATCATGGCCGTACACGGCCGCCGTGACGGCGCCCCGCGCGGTCTCGCCGTCGACTACGCCGCCACGGCCACCGGCGTGCTGGCCGTGCAGGGCCTGCTGGCCGGGCTGCTGGCGCGGGCGCGCGGCCTTGACGTCACACAGGTCGAGGTCAGCGCCGAGCGGGCCGGGCTGCTGGCGGTCTCCCAGTACCTGGCCGCCGCTGGCGCCGAGGAGGGCGAAGCGGCCGAACTCCTTGCGGGCGGGCCGCCGTTCACGTCTGCCGACGGGATCGTCTTCGAGCTGGAGACGCTGGATCCGGGGGTGTGGGCGTCGTTCTGGCGCGCCCTCGACGCCCCGGAAGAATCGATACGCCGGGGGTGGCGGCCCTTTCAGTTCCGGTATGCCACGGCTTGCGCGCCCTTCCCGCAGACGTTGCACGTGGCGGTGCGGGCGAGCTCCTGGGAGCGGATCCGGTACGCCGCCGAGATGTCCGGCGCCGACGTGTGCCCGTTGCGGTCGCTCGCCGAGCGTGCGGCCGAGTACGACGGTGCGGCTCCCTGGGAGCTGACCTGTTACGACGAGGTGTACGTGCCCGGCAGATCCGCCGACGCCCTGCCCCTCACTGGATTCACCGTTCTGGAAGCCGGGCGGCGTATCCAGGCCCCGCTCGCCGCTCACCTCCTCGGCCTGCTGGGTGCGGAGGTGATCCGGATCGAGCCGCCGGGCGGTGACCCGTTGCGCGGGATGCCGCCCGCCTGCTCCGGGGTCTCGGCGCGCTGGCTGGCGTTGAACCGGGGCAAGAAGGCCGTCGAGGTGGACATCAAGTCCGCGGCCGACCGGGAGCGGCTGCGCGAGATGGCCGCCGACGCGGATGTGTTCCTGCACAACTGGGCGCCGGGCACGGCCGCCCGGCTCGGCCTCGACCGCGAGCACTTGGCCCGCGTCAACCCGGCGCTTGTCTACGCCTACACCAGCGGCTGGGCGGACCGGCTGCCCCAGGCCCCCATGGGCACCGACTTCATGGTGCAGGCCCGCACCGGGGTGGGCGAGGCCGTGCGACCCGCGGACGTGCCGCCCGCTCCGTCCCTGATGACGCTGCTCGACGTGCTCGGCGGCCTGCTCGGTACCGAAGCGATCCTGGCGGGGCTGCTGCTGCGGGAGCGCACCGGCCGCGGGGTTCGCGTCGACTCGTCGCTGCTCGGCGCCGCCGACGTCCTCACTGCCCCCAACCGGGCCCGGGCCGCTCAGGGACTCGACCCGCGCCGACCCGCCGGGTTCCGCCGTCCGCTACGCACCGCCGACGGCTGGATCGCCCTCGCGGATCTGTCCGCAGCCCCCTACGACGTGAGCGACCTGTCCACCAGGCAGGCGCGGGAGCGGCTACGCGAGCGTGGCCTGGCCGCCGTCCCGGTCGTCACCGACCTCGCCGACCTTCTCTCCTCCGGCCCGATCAGCCGCGACGCGTACGGTGCCCCGGCCGTCCCCGACCCCTGGAGCTTCGCATGACCGTGGACCTGCACGACCTGCTGCCCGCCGAGTTGCGCCGCACCTGGGCCGTCGACGGCACCTGTCCGGACCTGGACCTCTACAGCCTCTACCGCGCACACCAGGTCGCCGACTTGCACCGCACCGCGGTCATCGACGCCAAGGGCAAGCTCTGTTACACCGCCCTGGACCGCAAGGCGCGATGTCTGGCGGCCGGTCTGTCCGGGCTCGGCATACGTACCGGTGACGTGGTCGGCATACAACTCCCCAATGGCCGGGGCGCCGTCATCGCCGACCTGGCGCTGGCCGCGCTGGGTGCCATCGCGCTGCCCTTCCCGGTCGGCCGCGGCATTCGCGAGGCGGCCTCGCTGCTGCGCCGGGCGGAGGCGGTCGCCGTGATCGCCGCCACCGAGCACCGCGGAAACCACCACGCCGCCGATCTGCTCACGCTCGCCGGTGAACTCCCCTCGCTACGCACGGTGATCGCCGCCGGGCCCGGAGCCCCGGAGGGGACAGTCGCGTTCTCCGCGCTGCTGCGCACCGACCCCACGACCCTCCGCCCGGCCCGCCCCGACCCCGACTGCGCCGCCCGCATCCTGGTCTCGTCCGGATCCGAGGCCGAGCCGAAGATGGTGGCGTACTCGCACAACGCGCTGGCCGGCGGCCGCGGCAACTTCCTCGCCGCGCTCATGCCGGACGGTCAGCCGCCGCGTTGCCTCTTCCTCGTGCCGCTGGCCTCCGCCTTCGGCAGCAGCGGCACCGCCGTCACGCTCGCCCGGCACGGCGGAACGCTCGTCCTGCTCGACCACTTCACGCCCGAGGCCGCGCTGGATGCGCTCGCCGCGCACGAGCCCACCCATGTCCTAGGGGTGCCGACCATGATCCGGATGATGCTGGACCGGATCGCGGAGGGACACCATCCGGCGTTCACTCCTCCGACGGCGGTCATCGTCGGCGGATCGCCACTCGATGAGGCCACGGCCGAGGAGGCCCGGCGCGTCTTCGGCTGCCCGGTCGTGAACCTCTACGGCTCGGCCGACGGTGTCAACTGCCACACCGGGCTGTCCGACCCTCCCCTGCGCGGTGAAAGGCCGGGCATCCTCGCCGGTCACCCGGACCCACTCGTCGCCGACATACGCATCGCCGTCCCCGGCGCCCCCGAACTCCGGGAGGCGCCGCGCGGCTGTGTCGGTGAGATCGTCGCCCGCGGCCCGATGACCCCGCTGTGCTACGTCGCCGCCCCCGACCTCGACGCCCGCTACCGCACCGCCGACGGCTGGGTGCGCACCGGCGATCTCGGCCTCATCGACGAGGACGGGAACCTGCGGATCGTCGGGCGCTTGAAGGATGTCGTCATCCGGGGCGGGGCCAACATCAGCCCGGCCGAGGTGGAGATCGAGTTGGCGGCGCATCCGCTCGTGCGGGACGTGGTGTGCGTCGGCGTGCCCGATCCGCTGATGGGCGAGCGGCTGGCCGCCTGCGTCGTGCCGCGGGGCGAGGCGACGCCCACGTTGGAGGAACTGTGCGCGCACCTGGACGCGCACGGCCTGGAGCGGCGCAAACACCCCGAACGTCTGCTGGTCGTACCGGAGTTGCCGCTCACCCCGGCGGGCAAGCCGGACCGGGCGCAGCTGCGTGAGCGGTGTTCGGCGCAGGCGCCGAGGTCCGTCGCGCAGGCCGTCTGACCCCCACGAGAGCGGGCCGCCCGGAGCCTCCGGGCGGCCTCGCACTCACGACGCACCCCAGGTCAGGAAGAGGTCATCGCCTTCTTGATCGTCTTCGCGGCGTTCTTGTACACCGCCAGCAGATCCAGGTCCTTGCCCGGGTAGTTGACGATCTCCACCTGCCGCGCGCCGGAGTCCGGCAGCACCGTGCCCGTCGTCATGTGGACGTTGTCCAGGACGAACGCCGGCTTCTTCGTCTCCAGATCGGCCAGCTGCTTGGCGGTCACGGCCTGCGGGCCGTAGGTGCCGCGCAGCTCCGCGCCCGCCATCTTCGCCGACCAGACGGAGAAGACCTGCGCGACGACGACCGGCGCCTTGCCGCCCGGCCACGCTGCCTTCAGCTCCTTCTGCAGCGTGCCGTACTCACTCTTGAAGGAGGCGTCCCACTTCGAGGCGGCATCCCGGGTGCCGAACAGTTTGCCCAGGCGCGTGACTTCGGCACTCGCCTTGGCGGAGTCGTTGTCGAGGTTGACCTCGACCAGCTTCGCGCTCGACCCGGCAGCGTCCTTGATCTTCTTGGCGTACGGCTCGAAGGACGCGTACAGCACGAAGTCGGCGCCCGCGACCGCCGCGAGGTCGGAGGGCTTGGGGTCGTAGTCCGGGGCGTGCTGCACGGACGACGGGACGATGACCTTCACGTCCTTGGCACCTGCGGCCTTGGCGAGGGCGCCCTCCCAGGTGGTGGTGGCCACGACGACAGGGCCGCCGCCGTTCTTGTTCGCGGTCTTGTCGCCGCTGTCGGCCTTGTCGGAGCCGCAGGCGGTGGCCGTCAGCGCCAGCGCGGTGCTCAGGCTCAGTGCGACGAGGGAAGGGACACGGACGGTGCGGACGCGGGTGCGCGCCATGAGCGGATTCTCCGTTCGGGGATGAGGTGCACGGCCAGGACCAGAACCCCGGCCGTCAGGACGAGCACGGGCCCGGGCGGCCAGTCGAGCTTCAGCGCGACGAGGAACCCGGTGAGGTTCACGACGACGCCGATGCCGACCGCCCAGGCGGTGATGGACTTCAGGGAGGTGCCCAGCCGCCGGGCGGCGAGCGCGGGCAGCAGGGTCAGCGCGTCGACGAGCAGCGCGCCGGTCAGCTTGAGGGCGCCGGCGACGGACACCGCGACGAGCACGAGCAGCAGGAGGGTGAGCCGATCGACGCGCACCCCGGAGGAGAGGGCGAGTTCACGGTCGTAGAGCAGGAGCGCGAGGTCGCGGCGGCGCCACCAGAACAGGGCCGGTACGACGACGGCGAGCACGCCCAGCAGCCACAGGTCGGGCGTGCCCACCGACAGGATCGAGCCCCACAGCAGCGCGAACGCGCCCTGCGCGTTGACCCCGGACACGGCCAGGACCAGCAGCGCCGCGGCGATGGCCAGGCTCATCAGCAGGCCCATCGCCCCGGACAGGCCGTCCGGGGTGCGGGCGAGCGGCGCGACACCTGCCCCGGCGAGGGCGCAGGCGAGTAGCGCGCACAGCATGGGGTCGAGCCCGGTCAGCAGTCCGACCGCGATGCCCAGGAGCGCGACGTGCATCATGGCGAACCGCACCGGCATGATGTCGAGCCCGACGATCACGACACCGATCACCGGAAGGCCGACGGCCGCCAAGAGCAGGGCGGCTCCGGCCCGTTGTACGGGTATGAGCTGCAGGAGCGTTCCGAGGTCGGCGGCGGCAAGGTTGTTCACCGGACCTCCCTGAGCCGGCCGGCGGCCATCTCCAGCACGCGGTCGCAGCGGTCGGCCAGCGCCCGGTCGTGCGTGACGACCACGACGGTCACCGGCAGCGACAGCAGCACGTCGGCCGCCTCCTCCTGCCCGGCGAAGTCGAGCGCGGCGGTGGGCTCGTCGGCCAGCAGCACCCCCGCCCCGGCCGCGACACAGCCGACCGCGCGGGACAGATACATGCGCTGCAGCTGGCCACCCGACAGCGTGTGCAGCGGTCGGCCGGTCAACGACCCGACACCCAGCTTCTCCGCCGCCTGCACCGCTTCGGCCGCTGCCCCACTGCTCGCCAACAACTCACTGCCCAGCAGCGGAAATCTGCCGCCTGCGGGCTTCTGCGGGACCCAGGCGCACGCCCGGCGCCGCCACGCCCACTCGGCTGCGGTGCCGGTGCCCCGGCCACCGACCAGGATCTCCCCGTCGGCCTGGCGGTGCAGGCCCAGCACGGCACGTAGCAGCGTGGTCTTGCCCGACCCGTTGGTCCCGGTCAGCGCCACCCGCTCGCCCGCCTCGATGTCGAGATCCACCTCGCGCACGGCCTCTACGCGACCGTGCCGGCAAGCGACCTGGCGCATCCGCACATCCAGCCCGTCCATCCCACCTCCTGTCGTTCTGCGAGAGGAGTCGGACGGGCAGGGCGATGAGTTCCCGGCGATTCCCGACGAAGAGACGAATGAGCGAAGTCTCCGCCGCTTCCGGTCTCAGCCCGTGCCGGGGCGTACCACCACCGCCAAGGTCTTGATCCGCCCGCTGTGCCGGAAGTGCAGCACGAACGGGACGAGATCCCCCGCGCGCCACTTACCGCGCACCGTCACCATCACGTCCAGGCCCCGCGGTGACATCGCCAGCGTGCCGGCCGCCGGGACGACGGCGGAGTCCACGGGGCGCATGTACCCGGCGTTGCCGGGTGTCGTCGTGTTGCGGCCGAGCATCGCCCGGTCCACGGCGGTCGAGGTCACACCCGTCAATTCGTCCTCTGCGCCACCCGAGTTGGAGATCCGGAAGAAGGCGGCTGATTCCTGGCTGTCCCCGTACGGGAGGAACACCCGCCCGGACGTGACGTCGATGCGCACGGGACTGCCTGCCGCCCCGGAGGCGGTCCAGGCGGCGAGACCGCCGAGCGTCAGTACACACGCCGCCACGGGGGCGAGCGCGGCGAGGAACGCCTCGGCGAGCCGACGCCGAGAGGGCCGCCACACCGCGAGTTCGGTCACCGCACACCACCCGTCCGCCTCGGTCGCCTCGGCTGCCAGGTGCGCAGCCGCAGGCTGTTGCCGACGACCAGCAGGGAGCTGGCCGACATGGTGGCGGCCGCGAGCATGGGGTTGAGCAGGCCCACGGCGGCGAGCGGCACGGTGACGGCGTTGTAGCCGAACGCCCACAGGAGGTTGGTCCGGATCGTGCCGAGGGTCCGGCGGGCGAGGCGGACCGCGTCCGCCACGGCCTCGATGTCCCCACGTACGAGGGTCACGTCGGCGGCTCCGATGGCCACGTCCGTGCCGCTGCCCATGGCGATCCCGAGATCGGCACCGGCCAGCGCGGCGGCGTCGTTCACGCCGTCGCCGATCACCGCGACCCGGCAGCCCTGTGCCCTCAGTCCCCGTACGAGCTCCGCCTTGTCCTCCGGGGTACACCGCGCCCGTACGTCATCGATCCCCAGCTCGGCGGCGACGGCGCGGGCGGTGTGCTCGCGGTCGCCCGTAGCCAGCACCGGCCGCACCCCCAGGCGCCGAAGCCGGTCCACGGCACGGTAACTGCCCGGTCGTACGAGGTCCCCGACCGCGATCAGTGCCTCGGGCCGGCCGTCCACCAGCACCAGGACCGGAGTGTGCCGGGCCGTCTCGCACGCGTCCAAGGCACGGGCCAACAGCTCAGGGAGCTCGCTGTCGGGCGAGCGGACTTCCACCAGCCGGCCCTCGACCCGGCCGCGCACGCCCTGCCCGGGCAGTGCCCGGAAGTCGGCGACCTCGGGCAGCGGCCGTCCGGAGTAGGCGACGATCGCCCGGCCCAGCGGATGCTCGGAGCCCTGCTCGACGGCACCCGCGAGACGCACGACCGCCTCCTTGCCGATCCAACCCGGAACCTCCGTGACCCGCGTGACACTCATGTGTCCTGTGGTGAGGGTGCCGGTCTTGTCCAGGACGACGGTGTCGATGTGCCGCAGAGCCTCCAGCGCCTGCGGACCGCTGACCAGCACACCGAGCTGGGCGCCGCGGCCGGTGGCGGCCATCAGCGCTGTGGGAGTGGCGAGCCCCAGCGCGCAGGGGCAGGCGACGACCAGGACCGCCACGCACGCGGTGACGGCCGCCTGCGGATCGGCTCCCGCACCGAGCCAGAAGCCGAGCACCGTGATGGCGATCGACAGCACCACTGGCACGAACACCCCTGCCACCGCGTCAGCCAGACGCTGGGCACGCGCCTTGCCCGCCTGGGCGTCGGTCACCAGCTGGGTGATCCGTGCCAGCTGGGTGTCGGCACCGACTGCCGTGGCACGCACCAGCAGCAGCCCGCCCGCATTGACGGCACCGC
The DNA here is from genome assembly GCF_055561075.1 of Streptomyces sp. NPDC022910. Classification (NCBI taxonomy): domain Bacteria; kingdom Bacillati; phylum Actinomycetota; class Actinomycetes; order Kitasatosporales; family Streptomycetaceae; genus Streptomyces; species Streptomyces sp. NPDC022910. Next base: position 6,978 of record NZ_JBVHHL010000091.1, on the reverse strand, counting down.
CGACGACCGCCGAGCCGGGCTGGACCTCGACCGGTTCGCTCTCGCCCGTGACCAGCGAGACATCCACTGCGGAACTGCCTTCCACCACCTCGCCGTCGGTGGCCACCCGCTCTCCCGGCCGGACGACGAAGGTCTGCCCGACCAGCAACTCATCTATGGGAATGTGTCGTTCGCGCCCGCGTTCCCGCACGGCGACGTCCTTCGCTCCCAGCTCGGCGAGCGATCGCAGCGCCTGCCCGGTGCCGTGCCGGGCTCGCGCTTCCAGGAACCTCCCGGTCAGCACGAACAGCGGTACGGCGACGACGGCTTCCAGATAGATGTGCGCGCTGCCGTAGCCGGCCTCGGCGGACGGCAGCAGGCTGAAGGACATCCGCATGCCGGGGTCGCCCGCGCCACCGAGGAAGAGGGCATAGGCAGACCAGCCGAAGGACGCCATCACGCCCAGCGACACCAGCGTGTCCATGGTCGCCGCCGCATGCCGCAGCCCTCGCACCGCCCGCACGTGGAACGGCCACGCACCCCACACCGCGACCGGCGCGGCCAGTACGAAACACAGCCACTGCCAGTTCCGGAACTGCAGGGCGGGCACCATCGACAGCACGAGTACTGGCAGCGAGAGCAGCGCGGTGACGACCAGTCGGTCCCGGCCCTCGAACGCGGCCGTCTGCTCCGGTCCTTTGGGCTGGGTTTCGGGTTCGGGCCTGGGCGGGGCGGGCAGTTCAGCCGTGTACCCGGCGCGCTCGACTGCCGCGACGAGCTCGGCCGGGGTGACGTCCGGCGGATGGTTCACCCGGGCACGCCCCGTGGCCAGGTTGACCGTCGCACTCACGCCGTCCAGCTTGGCCAGCCGCTTCTCCACCCGCCGTACGCAGGCCGCGCAGGTCATGCCGCCGACGATCAGATCCGTGGTCGTCAGGGCGGCCGCCGTCTCCGGGGCCGTCATCCGTGCATCCCGCTCATGCCGCTCATGCCACCGCTGTCGCTGTGCGGCACGGTGCCTCCACCGCCGGAACCGGTGCGGGTGCCGTGCATGCCGGGCGCGACCGGTCCATAGGCGGCGCCGACGCCGTACGACACCGCGAACATCAGCGCCAGCAGCAGGAGGAAGCCGCACAAGGCGGGCGGCGGCACCCGTTTCCTCAGCACCGCACCCGCGCCGACGGGGAGTTGACGGGACTCATCGATCACAAGGTCTCCTGGTCGCGTCGTACGGCCGCCACTCGGTCCGAGCCGTACCGATTCAGGAGTCGGGGCCACAGGGGATGGAGTTCCGAAGCTTGCGTGTGACCTGGGTCACATAGGTGCTCGATCTGTGCGGTCCCGCGCTGCAGTGGGAAAGTCAGTGAGCCGAACGCCTCGCGTGCGGCCCGTTCCGGCTGCGGCGACGCGGCGGCATACCCGACACCGCCAGCTCGACCAGCACGTACAGCAACCCACTCAACGCCAGCCCGGCAGCGCAGCCGACCAGACCACCGAGAGCGTCACCGGCAACGTAGCCGAGCCAGCCGTACCCAACGACGACGACGGCCAAGGTGGCTGCGGTCAGCGGCCACGCTCCACCCGTGACCCGTATTCGGGTGTGCCGAGCCTTCCCTGCCTCCGATTCCCACGACCATGTCGCATCGGCCCGGTCCCGGGACTCGCGCCGAAGATCCGCCATCCGGCTGTCCTCCTCGCCAGTGATCCGCACCAAAGCGCGACGCGGTCCAAGCACATTCCCTGGAGGCCCTCTTCCCTCATGCCCGGCATCGGAACCGGCGTCCGCCCACCGGTTCGGAATGCCCCGGCAGCATGCGCAGGCGCGCTGTGCGGAACTTTGTGCTCCGCTCAGCCGACCTCTGAGGTGACGGCATCGGCCTGAACACCCGCACCCGCGGATCCGTACGCCGCCCAAAGCCCTTACGGCACCCAGGAGTTCTCCCATGACCCAGAAGCAGTACAACGTCACCGGTATGAGCTGCGAGCACTGCGCGGCAAGCATCAGGGAAGAGGTTTCCGAGGTGCCCGGGGTGAGCGACGTCGTGGTCGACGTCGCCAAGAACTCCGTCACCGTGCACGGCACGGAACTCGACGACGGGCGGCTGCGCGCGGCGATCGTCGAGGCGGGGTACGGCGTCACCGACCCGGTCGCCGTCTGACCCGACGGCGGAGCGGGCCTTACGTGACGACTCTCATCCCTCGTGCGTCACATCGAAAGACGGGTGCCCTGCCGACGGGTCTCCGCCGGCAGGGCAGGCGCCGCTCTACTCGGCCCGGGATCCGGCGGAGCGGCCGCGCAGGACGGCGACCACCGCCGCGGCCAGCCCCAGCACGCCGACGACCAGTCCGGCGACACCCAGACCGCGGGCGGTCGAGTCACTGGCCGACGCGGTCGACTTTGAGCTGTCGGAGGTCTTCGGGCTCGCCGACGAGGCGGTCGCGCTGCCGCCGTCCTCTGCCGCCTTGGCGGTGAGCTTGAGCACGGGTGCCGGGTTCTCCGGCTCCTGACCGCCCTGGGCCTCCTCGATCCACCGCACGACCTTGCCGTCGGAGTACGTCTGGAGGGTCTTGAAGGTGAGCTGGTCGGTGTCGTCGGGCAGCTGACCGAAGGCGACGTTGAAGTCCTCGTAGTGGCCGGGGTCGATCTTGCCGCCGGTGAAGGTGATCTCGGAGACGGCGTCGGTGATGGTGCCGTCGTCGGTCTTGACCGGCGTCTTGAGCTTGGTGTTGGTGACCTTGGCGGTCCAGCCGTCCTGCGGGGAGACGAGCACGCCGAGGACGGGGTGGTCGGTGGGCAGGAACACCTGGACCTGCTCGGTGCTCGCATTGTCCTCCTCGTTGGGCACGCGGAAGGTCAGGACGCCGTCGGTGGCGCCCTTGGCGTAGCTGTCGGGGTGGACGGTGACGTGCGCGGAGGCGACGCCGGCGGCAGCGAGGAGTCCGGCGGCGGTCAGGGCGGTGACGGCGCCGGCGCGGCGCAGGGTGGTGCGGGTCCTGGACATGAGGTGATGGATCTCCGTACGGAAGAAAAGGATGTCGGGGGTCAGCTCGCGTATGACATCCCCATCGGCGGCCCCCGCCGGTGCACGGCGTGCCTCAGCCGTGCCTGCCGCAGCGACCAAGTCTCACCGGCAGCCCGACCTACGAGCCCGTGCGCGTCCGGTACTCCCCGCGCCCCGCCGGCAGCCTGCCACCAGGCGGCAAGCCCCGGCACGAACGCGACCGCCCACCGCAGCAGGGACCACAGCGCCGCCTCGCCTCGCCGCAGCCACCAGGTCAGCACCAGGGCCGCCCCGACATGGGCGGCAGTGGCGTGCGGCGTCAGCGCATGCGCGTGGGCCATCCGCATGCCGTGCATGACCATCGCCGCGTGATGCGGCTGCACGGCGTGGAAGAGAAGATGCAGCCCACCCTGGGCAGCCAGAGTCCCCACACCGATCGCGACCAGCGACCGCTCCCGGCCGCCCAGCAGACAGCCGCCCGCAAAGACCGGCACGAACGCGGCGACCTGCACCCACACCGGCGGCGCCGCACCCATCGCCAGGGCATGCCCTCCGGCACCGAGCAGCACGCACAGCACGGCGAACACCGCCGCGCGCACGCTCCGCACCGCCAGGGACACACTCACGACACCCGATGCTGCCACGCAGCAAGAAGATCTTTCCCCTCGCCCATGCATACGCATCACCGCCCACGAACCACCTGGCCAATCCGCCCCCTTTAACGAGTCGGAGGCGGCGGCCGTTCAGTTCCCGGCCACCTCGGCAAAATCGACGCACCGGAAGCAGGGCAAGGAGCACAGGCACACGCTGTCCGCCCACACGCCCCCCACACACGACAGGGTGGCGCGTCCGCCGCATCCGCGCCGGGTATCTCCCCGACAGTCCCACGCGGCCACCGGCCCTGGCACCGGAGCACCGCAACCCCATGTCCACGGAGGTGGAGCAGCATGACCGACACCAGCGGGCTGGAGCCCGTCGCCACGTTCTGCGGCAACTGCAACTGCGGCTGCCCCCAACTGTTCGTCGACCTCAGCGCCGCGGACGACCGCCGGATCATCCTCACCGACGACTTCGGCCAGCGCGTCCAGATGAGCGCCGACCAGTTCTCCTCGATCGTCGCCGACGCCAAGGCAGGCAAACTGGACGGCATCGGCCTGTCCTGACCCGCCTCCCGATGCCGGGCACCGGATGTCGCCCGGCATCGGAACTGTCCGTACGCAAGCTCCTGGCCTGCACAGCCGCCCGGGTGTGTGCCACCTCACTTCGACGACCCGGAACTCATCGTTCCGTTCAGTCGACCCCTGACGTGACACCCATACGTCCCAGGAGCAGCACCCATGTCCATCGAGCCGCCCACCACTGCCCCGCCCCGCACGGTCGGCGAACCCGGCACGTCCGCACAGGGCCCGGCCCCGGTGGCTCCGCCGCCCCTGCGCGCAGTGCGCCCGCTGGTGCTGCGCCTGCACTTCTACGCGGGCGTGTTCGTCACGCCGTTCCTGCTGGTCGCAGCGATCACCGGACTGCTGTACGCGGGCTCGTTCCAGGCCGAGAAGATCGTGTACGCCCACGAGCTGACCGTCCCGGTCGGCGACCACAAGCTGCCGATTTCCCAGCAGGTGGCCGCCGCCCGCAAAGCCCACCCCGAGGGCACCATCTCTGCCGTGCGGCCGTCGCCGGAGCCGGAAGCGACTACCCGCGTGCTGCTGTCCGGTGTGAAGGGCATAGCCGCCGACCACACACTTGCCGTCTTCGTGGACCCCTACACCGGCAAGGTGCGCGGCGCACTGGAGCAGTACGGCTCCACCGGCGCCCTGCCGCTGCGCACCTGGATCGACGAGCTCCACCGCGACCTGCACCTCGGCGACACCGGCCGCCTGTACAGCGAGTTCGCCGCCAGCTGGCTGTGGGTCATCACCGGCGGCGGACTGGTGCTGTGGTTCGGCCGCCGCCGCACCCGCCGAAAGGTGCGCGGCACCACCGGACGGCGGCGCTCCCTCACCCTGCACGGCACGGTCGGCGCATGGGCGGCAGCCGGCCTGTTCTTCCTGTCAGCCACCGGCCTGACCTGGTCCACCTACGCCGGAGCGAACATCAGCGACCTCCGCCAGGCCCTCGGCCAGTCCACCCCGTCCGTCACCGCGACAGTGAGCGGCGGGCACGAGGGACACGCCTCCATGACGGGCATGGACATGAGCGGCATGGACGGAATGGACATGGGCCCTGGCGCCCGGTCCGACGTGGGTCTGGACGCCGTACTGAAGACGGCCCGCACCCAGGGCCTGTCCGACCCCGTGGAGATCGTGCCGCCCGCGGACTCCTCCTCCGCCTACGTCGTACGCCAGATCCAGCGCAGTTGGCCGGAGAAGCAGGACTCGATCGCCGTCGACCCGGCCACCGGCAAGGTGACCGACGTGTTGCGGTTCGCCGACTACCCACTACTGGCCAAGCTGACCCGGTGGGGCATCGACGCTCACACCGGCATTCTCTTCGGCCTCGCCAACCAGATCGCCCTGGCCGGCCTCGCCCTGGCCCTGATTCTTCTGATCCTCTGGGGATACCGCATGTGGTGGCAGCGCGGCCGCGGCTCCGCCTTCGGTCGCCCCCTGCCCCGCGGCGCCTGGCGCCAGGTGCCGGTGTACGTGCTGGTGCCCTGCGTCGCCGTGATCGCCGTTCTCGGCTACTACGTCCCGTTGTTCGGCATCCCGCTCGCCGCCTTCATCGCCGTGGACATCCTCCTGGGCTCGATCAGTCGCCGCCGCACCAGGCCCGCACACTCCTGAACCGACCGGCCCGACCGAGGAACCCACGACGTGCCGCCGGGGTGACTCCTGTCTCAACCCCGTGCTGGGCTTCAGCGCCACGACGCCGGAACGGCACGGAGGAGCGGTTGGAGGTCTCCGTACAGCGCGGCGGCGAGATCGCGGGCCGTGTCCCACTCGGTCACGCCGTGCAGCGTGCAGTGCACCTGCCGTGGTCGCGAGCTGGGGCCGGATCTCGCTACGACGGGCCAGGAGGAGGGCGGCGACCCGGATGGCGTCGCGCCTGGCGTCGCCCGGAGACCCGAAAACTTTCGAACCGCCCCCTATCGGGCTGCCTGTTCCGGGTGGAGGAACTGCTGGATGTCGCTCTATTTGCTGGTTCGCCCGGCATAGAGGGCCGAAAGTCATGATTCTGGATAGGCAGTGGCTTCGCTATCCGACAGCCCGAACGCGGGGCCCGATCCGATTCCGGCTCGACCGGATTTGATCTACATCGATGTCCCGTGGCTGAGCCACCTCGCCGAGACAGCCTTTTCCGCGCTCGACACCTGCGGAGGGGGACCCATGCCATCCCCGTCGCTGTGCCCGACCCCGTCACCGCCGATCGAGACCCAGCCAGGGCTACCGGGGCAACTTGGTGGTGCGTTCGGGGTGCGCGGCGATGACGTAGCGCATGGCGGTCTGTTCGCTGATGCCGAACAGGCGCATCAGGCGGAGGGGATCGGCGCTCTCGGCGGCTTCGTTGAGAAGTGCAGTTGTAGGCGCACCTTGGGGAGTTGGCTCCTAACGCTTCCGTCGACGTCCGCCCCGGCTGGCAGGTGCTCGGCCAGTAGCCGGCGCGCCCGCTGTGGCCGCCTCCGTCTGCGGCCCGGGCCGGTCTGCCGAGACGACCAGGGCGGCGAGGAGCGTGGTGACCGGCACCGAGGCCACCAGGCCGATCGAGCCCACCAGCGTGCGCACGATCTCTTCGGCGACCAGCTCGCTGTTGGCGACCGTGGTCACGCCGCTCTGGGCGATGGAGAAGAGGAGCAGGAGGGGGAGTGCGGCGCCGGCGTAGGCGAGGACGAGGGTGTTGACGACGGAGGCGATGTGGTCGCGGCCGATGCGGATGCCTGCCCGGTACAGCCCGCGCCAGCCCATCGTGGGGCTGACGACTGCTCCGTAATTCATCGGTAAATGTCAGCCCTTCTCAGCATGTATCATGATCTCGTGAAGCTTTCCGAGTGGGCGGCGCGCAA
>NZ_JBVHHL010000090.1:0-21367 GCF_055561075.1 Streptomyces sp. NPDC022910 | reverse complement strand
CCAGCTCAACCAACTCGGTTACCAAGTGACCCTCCAAGCAGAAGGAGCTGCCTGACCAGCGACTACGGACACGGGACGGGGGATTTTCGAATCAGACGAACGCGAGCCTCCGGCTCAGTACCTCGTCCGCGAGCCCGTACGCGACGGCCTCCTCGGCGGTGAAGACCTTGTCCCGGTCCATGTCGGCCCGCAGCGTCGTCACGTCGTGGTGGGTGTGGCGGGAGAGCACCTCCTCCACCTGGGCGCGGATACGGACCATCTCCTTCGCCTGGAGGCTGAGGTCCGAGACCGTGCCCTGCCGACCACCGCTGGCCGGCTGGCCGAGCAGCACGCGGGCGTGCTGGAGCACGAACCGCCGCCCGGGGTCTCCGCCGGCCAGCAGCACCGCCGCCGTGGAGGCGGCCTGGCCGACGCAGAACGTGGAGATCGGGGCCTGTACGAAAGTCATCGTGTCGTAGATCGCCATCAGCGAAGTGAACGATCCCCCAGGCGAGTTGATGTAGATCGAGATCTCGTGCTCCGGGTTCGCCGACTCCAGATGCAGGAGTTGCGCGATGACGACGTTCGCGACGCCGTCGTCGATCTCGGTGCCGAGGAAGATGATCCGTTCGTTGAGCAGCCGGCTGAAGACGTCGTACGACCGCTCGCCCTGCGCGGTCCGCTCGACGACGTACGGAACCGTGTACGACCCCATGTCACAACCCCATCCGTCGGCGCGAGGCGGCCGGGCGGACGTCGGCGAGCGACTCCACGACCCGGTCCACCATCCCGTACTCCCTGGCCTGCTCCGCCGTGAACCAGCGGTCCCGGTCTCCGTCCCCTGCGATGGTCTCCTCGCTCTGCCCGGTGTGCTCGGCGGTGATCCGCTCGATGGCCCTCTTGGTGAACTCCAGGTTCTCCGCCTGGATCTCGATGTCGGCGGTGGTGCCGCCGATGCCCGCGGAGGGCTGGTGCATCATGATCCGCGCGTTCGGCAGCGCGAATCGTTTGCCGCGCGTCCCCACCGTGAGCAGGAACTGTCCCATGCTGGCCGCGAAGCCCATCGCCAGCGTCGACACGTCGTTGGGGATGAGCCGCATGGTGTCGTAGATGGCGAGCCCCGCGGTGACCGACCCGCCCGGACTGTTGATGTACAGGCTGATGTCGGTGCGCGGGTCCTCGGCCGACAGCAGGAGCAGCTGCGCGCACACCCGGTTGGCCGACACCTCGTCGACCTGCGTGCCCAGGAAGACGATCCGCTGGGCGAGCAGTTGCGCGGCGAGATGGTCGTCGAAGCGGCTGGGTGGGGTGTCGCCCTCCTCCGCGCGGGGCGAGGGAGAGATGAGGGGAGGCAGTGGAGTCATCAGGTCTCCTTGTTCTGACGTGGATGCCGTCGACTCCACTGTTGACCGCGCGCGGTGTCCGGACGCGGTTTCTCTGCCCGCCGCAGATTCGCCACGGGCAGAGTCCGCGCTCAGCCCTTCTCGCGCAGCTGCCGGAAGAAGGCGCGGACGTCGTCGACCAGCAGGTCGGGCTCCTCCATCGCGGCGAAGTGCCCACCACGGTCGAACTCCGTCCAGCGCACGATGTTCTCGGTGCGGTCCGCCCTGTGCCGCAGCGGAACCTGGATCTCGGCCGGGAACACGGCGAGCGCGGTGGGTGCGGTCGACGGCTCGGTGGGTGCGGCCGATCGGCCTGACGCATGGCCCCGCTCGTAGTAGATCCGGGAGGACGAACCGGCGGTTCCGGTCAGCCAGTACAGCATCACGTTGGTGAGCAGCCGGTTTCGGTCGACGGCCTCCTCCGGCAGTTCCTCGGAGTCCGTCCACTCCCGGAACTTCTCCACGATCCAGGCCAGTTGGCCGACGGGCGAGTCCGTGAGCGCGTACGCGAGGGTCTGCGGGCGGGTCGAGTGCAGGATCGCGTACCCCGCGCCCTCGCGCTGCCACGCGTCCCAGCGGCGCCAGGAGGTGAGGGTGCGCTCCCGCTCCTCGGGGCCGAGTGCGGCGAGTTCGTCGGGGGTCGGCTCGGTGAGCTGCTGTGCTCCCGGCAGCAGGTTGAGGTGGACGCCGATCACCCGGTCGGGGTGGGCGCGGCCCAACTCGCGGGAGATTACCGCGCCCCAGTCTCCGCCCTGTGCGCCGAACCGCCGGTAGCCGAGACGTCCCATCAGTTCGACCCATGCGTCGGCGACCCGGCCCGCCTCCCAGCCGGTGTCCCGGGTCGGCCCGGACAGCCCGAATCCCGGGATGCTCGGCACCACGACGTGGAACGCGTCGGCGGGATCCCCGCCATGGGCGGCCGGGTTGGTCAGCGGCCCGACGATGTCGAGGAACTCAACGATCGAGCCGGGCCAGCCGTGGGTGATGATCAGCGGGGTGGCGTCCGGCTCCGGGGAGCGGATGTGAGCGAAGCGGATGTGCGCTCCGTCGATCTCCGTCGTGAACTGGGGCCATTCGTTCAGCCTCGCCTCGGCGGCCCGCCAGTCGTAGTCGTGGCGCCAGTACCGTACGAGCTCCTGCAGATAGTCGCGGGGAACCCCGTACGCCCATCCCACTCCGGGCAGTTCGTCGGGCCAGCGGGTGCGGTCGAGGCGGTCGTGCAGGTCGGCGAGGTCGCTCTGGGGGATCGCGAGACGGAAGGGCCGGATGCTCTCGGGGGGCGATGACGTCATGGTCGGGATGCTAGTTCGGGGCGGTGGGAGCGCCATCCGAATTAGTACGCGGCCCGACCGATGAGTTCCGGGGCGAGGATCGGTCGACACTCGTGACCGCGTCCCACGCTCCAGGAGGTACTCATGGCCACCGCAGGATTCACCACCTGTCTCTGGTTCGACGGCCAGGCCGAGGAGGCCGCGCACTACTACGTCTCGATCTTCAAGAACTCCAGCATCGGGCGGATCGGCCGCTACACGGAGGCCGGGCCGGGCCCCGCCGGCTCCGTGATCGCCGTCGACTTCGTGGCCAATGGCCACAAGTTCGTCGCGCTGAACGGCGGCCCGCAGTTCACGTTCAACGAGGCGATCTCCTTCCAGATCTACTGCGACAACCAGGAGGAGGTCGACTACTACTGGAGCAAGCTCACAGAGGGTGGCGGCGAGCCGGGCTCCTGCGGCTGGCTCAAGGACAAGTACGGCGTGTCCTGGCAGGTGATCCCGGACGGGCTCATCGACATGATCGGCGACCCGGACTCCGAGAAGGCGGCCCGCACTACACGCGCGATGCTCTCGATGGGCAAGCTCGACATCGCCGCCCTGGAGAAGGCGTACGCGGGCGAATAGCGGTACCAAGCCGCGGTCGGCCCGCCCCTGACGGGTGAGCCGGCCGCCCGCCGTGCGGTCGCCGCCGGCCCCGGTCGCCGCAGCTCGCGCCCGCTCCTCGGGCCATGACGTACCGGTGCCCGTACCTCCTCCTTGCCCAGATGCCTGGCGGGCCCTAGAGTCCGCGTCCGTAAGGTTCGTTCACAAGTTCGAAACTTTCGAAAGCTGACGCTCGTGGAAGGGCTGCTGCACGCATGCGGACGTACGCCAACCCCGTGATCGGTGGGTTCCATCCCGACCCCAGCGTGTGCCGAGTCGGCGGGGACTACTACCTCGTGTGCTCCAGTTTCGAGTACTTCCCCGGCGTCCCCCTCTTCCACAGCCGGGATCTCGTGCACTGGCGGCAGATCGGCAACGTCCTGGACCGGCCCGGGCAGTTGGACCTGCCGGAGGAGGTACCGGCCTCGGCCGGCATCTACGCGCCCACGATCCGGCACCACGACGGCCGCTTCTACGTGATCACCACGGAGGTCGGCGGCAAGGGCAACTTCATCGTCAGCAGCGAACGCCCCGAGGGCCCGTGGTCGGACCCCGTTCCGGTGGCCCTTCCGGGCATCGACCCTGACCTCGCCTGGGACGAGGACGGCTCGTGCTGGTGTGCCGTGGCCGGTGTTCAGGTCGCCCGGATCGATCCGGCGACCGGCGCCGTGCTGGAAGGACCGCTGCCCGTCTGGTCGGGTACGGGACTGCAGCATCCCGAGGCGCCGCACCTGTACCACATCGGTGAGTGGTGGTACCTGATGCTGGCCGAGGGCGGCACCGCGCACGGGCACAGCGTGTCGATCGCGCGAGCCCGCTCGCCGCGTGGACCCTACGAGCCGGCCCCGGCCAACCCGATCCTCTCGCACCGCAGCACCGACCTGCCGATCCAGAGCACCGGCCACGCCGATCTGGTGTCGGCGGCCGACGGCACGTGGTGGATGCTGCTGCTGGGCACGCGACCCCGGGGTTACTTCCCCGAATTCCACGTCCTTGGCCGCGAGACCTTTCTGACGCCGGTGGAGTGGGTGGACGGGTGGCCCCGGGTCGGACCGGTGCGTGAGCTGCACCCGGCCCCGGCGGCCTGGCACCGGTTCGAACCCCCGTCCGTACGGGACGACTTCGACACCGCGGACCTCGCGCCGTACTGGATCTCCCCGCGCCGCAGGCCGGACGGCTCGTGGTCGCTGAAGGAACGGCCGGGGTGGCTGACCCTGAACGCCACCGGGGAGAGCCTCGACCGCGCGGGACACACCTTCGTCGGCCGTCGGCAGCAGCATGCCGACTGCAGGGTGGCAGTCCGCATGGACTCCGTTGCCGGCCAGGGAGGCCTGTCCGTCCGCATGGACGAGGCCCACCACTACGACATCGAGGTGAGTGGGGAAACCGTGAGCGTGCTCGCCCGCATCGGGCCGGTGCGTCAGTGCCTGGCGCGGCATCAAGTACCGCCCGGAGAAGTGATGTTGGCCGTCGACATCCGCACGACCGACGTGCTGCCGCCCACCGTCACCGCCGCCGAGCGGGCGAAGGGCGAGGCGCTCGGCGTCAGGGCGGGCGGACCGGACACGATCACCTTCTCGCTCGGCGGTCGGACGCCCGTGCTGCTGGCCGAACTCGACGGCCGGTACCTTTCCACCCAGGTCGCCACGGGGTTCACCGGCCGGGTGATCGGCATGTACGCCACCCGGGGCAGCGTGGCCGTCGACTGGTTCGAGTACGAGCCGACGGCCGGCGCGTAGGACTGGGACTCAGCCGCCCGGAGCAGTCCCGTCACCGGTTGGGGGCACCCCGGATGCCCGTGCGGTGCCTTCCCGGTAGCCGTGGAGCATGCGCTTCCTCGGCGAGTTGGACCAGCGGCTGTTCACCCAGGTCGCCACCGCCCGTGTGCCCGGGGCCGATCCCGCCCTGACCCGGCTCAGCCATTCCGCCGACCACGGCCTGCTGTGGCTCGGGGCGGCGGCCGGGCTCACGGTGCTCGGGGGCCACACCGCCCGGCGCGCCGCCCTGCGCGGCGTCGGTTCGCTCGCGCTCGCCTCGCTCACCGTCAACACCGTCGTCAAGGGGAGCGCCCGGCGCCCGCGGCCGCTCCTCGGCCTCGTACCGCCGGTCCGCCATCTCACCCGGCAGCCGCGGACCACGTCCTTCCCCTCCGGCCACTCCGCCTCGGCCGCGGCCTTCGTCACCGGGGTCGCCCTCGAATCCACCCGGTACGGCGCCCTGGTGGCCCCCATCGCCGCGGCCGTCGCCTTCTCCCGCGTCTACGTCGGCGTGCACTATCCGGGGGACGTCCTGGCCGGGACGGCGATCGGCATCGGGGCCGCGGCGCTCACCTGCCGCTGGTGGCCGCCGCGCCAGGTGAATCCCGAGCCGGAGCGGCCGCCGGCCCGGGCGCCCGCCCTGCCCGACGGCGACGGGCTCGTCGTCTTCGTCAACGCCCGCGCCGGAACGGGGGTACCGCCCGCCGCACTGCCGCCCGCCGTGCTCCTCGCCGAACTGCTGCCCCGCGCCGAACTCGTCGAGTGCGGCCCGGACGACGACTTCGCCGGACTGCTCGACCGGGCGGTCCGCCGCGCTGTCGAACGCGGCGGAGCGCTGGGCGTGTTCGGCGGGGACGGCACCGTCAACGCCGCGGCCCGGGCGGCCGCCCGGGCCGGGCTGCCCCTCGCGGTGTTTCCCGGCGGCACCCTCAACCACTTCGCCCTCGACGTCGGCGTACCGCACCCCGAGGACACCGCGGCAGCGGTCGTCCGAGGCGACGCCGTCGGCGTGGACATGGCGGTGGCCGTGTCCCTGACGGACCAGGCCACCAGCAGGCAGCCCGTCGAGTTCCTGAACACCTTCAGCATCGGCCTCTACCCCGACCTCGTGCGCCTCCGCGAGCGCCTGGAGCGGCGATGGGGCAAGTGGCCGGCCGCCGCCCTGGCACTCATCCGGGTGCTGCGCACCGCGACCCCCGTCGAACTCTGCCTCAACGGCCGTCCGCGCCGGCTGTGGCTGCTGTTCGCCGGCAACTGCCGCTATGTCCCGGACGGTTTCGCGCCCGCCTTCAGACCGTGCCTCGACGACGGGCTGCTCGATCTGCGCCTGATCGACGGCGACCACCGGCTGGCACGTACCCGGGTGGTCGTCTCGGCGGTCGCCGGTGCCCTCCGCAGTTCCCGGGTCTACCGCGCCGAACGGGTGACCTGGGCCCAGGTGGAGGACCTCAGGGGCGCGGACACGTTCGCGTACGACGGTGAGGTCGTCGCGGCCACCGGCGCGCTGCGGCTGGAGAAGCGGCGCCGGGCGCTCGTCGTCTACCGGCCCGCCGTGCCGGGGAACGAGATCGCCCAGCAGGCACGCCTCGCCGCCGCGGTCGCCCGCTACCAGAACAGCGAGCGGGGCCGCCGTCTCCCTGCGGACGGCGGCCCCTCGGCCTCGGAGGACTGATCACATGTGGATGACCGGGGCGTCCTCGGGCCCGGGCTGCTGCGCGCCACGGCGGTAGAGCAGGAACGCGATGACCGCGCCTGCCGCGAACAGACCCGCCGACCACCAGAAGGCCGTGGTGTAGCTCTCGATGGTCGCCTGCGCCCGGGCGAGCTTGTCGGTCGGGTCCTTGCCGGCGAGGTAGTCGGTCGCTGCGCTCGCGGCCAGTGTGTTCAGCAGCGCCGTGCCGATCGAACCGCCCACCTGCTGCATCGCGTTGACCGTCGCGGAAGCGACACCCGCGTCCTCGGCCGCCACTCCGCCGGTGGCGAGCTGCATCGCCGACGGCATCACCAGACCGAGGCCCAGGCCGGTCACGATCGTCTGCGGCAGTACCGCGCTCGCGTAGTGCGAGCCGAGCCCGATGCCCGTCAGCCAGGCCATGCCGGCCGTGGCGACCGCGAAGCCCAGCGGGATGACGGCCTTCGGGCCGATCCGGGGCAGCATAACGGTGTGCCCAGCTGCGCCGTGACCATCAGCGCCCCGACCATCGGCAGGAACGCCACACCGGTCTTCGTCGGGCTGAAGCCCAGGTTCAGCTGCAGGTAGTAGGTGAGGAAGAGGAACACGCCGAACATGCCCGCACCGGTGATCAGCACCGCGAGGAACGAGGCTCCGCGGCTGCGGTCGAGCAGCACGCGCAGCGGGAGCAGCGGGTGCGCGGCACGGGTCTGCCACCAGGCGAAGGCCGCGAGCAGCACACCGCCCGCGATCAGGTAGCCCCAGGTCAGCGGGGAGCCCCAGTCGTGGGTCTCGGCGTTGGAGAAGCCATAGACCAGGGAGAGGAGACCGCCGGCGACCAGGACGGTGCCCGGCACGTCGAGCTTGGAGTTCGCGGCGTCGCGGTGGTTGCCGAGCAGGATCCAGCCGCCCACGAAGGCGACTACGGCGATGGCCACGTTCACGTAGAGGGTCCAGCGCCAGTCGAGCGCGTCGGTCAGCACACCGCCGAGCAGCAGTCCGACCGCGCCGCCGGCGCCCGCGATCGCGCCGTACACGCTGAAGGCCCTCGCGCGCTCGCGGGCGTCCGTGAAGGTCGTGTTCAGCAGCGACAGGGCCGCCGGTGCGAGGAGTGCTCCGAAGACGCCCTGCAGTGCGCGGGCGGTGACCAGCACGCCGAAGCCGGTCGCGGCCCCGCCGAGTGCCGAGGCCGCGGCGAAGCCCACGACGCCGACAAGGAAGGCGGGCTTGCGCCGAACAGGTCCGCGATCCGTCCGCCGAGCAGCAGCAGTGAGGCGAACGCCAGCGCGTACGCGGTGACGATCCACTGCCGGTTGCCGTCGGAGAAGCCCAAGTCCTTCTGGGCGGACGGCAGGGCGATGTTCACGATGGTGGCGTCCAGCACCACCATCAGCTGGGCTACCGCGATGATCGCGAGACCCACCACCGCTTCGGCGACGCCGCCGGTGGTGCTTCGACGGCGCCCGCGAGGGTGCCGTCCTTCACCTTCTGGGACATGGAGAACCGCTCCAGGGAAAGTCGCTCGGGTTACAACTTCGTAAACGAAACTGTTTCGTACACTTCGAGCCTAGAGCCGTTCCCGCGAAACGGCAACGTTTCGATGAGTGGGTGTGCTGGATCACACCGCGGCGGCCGGTGGGTGCCGTCCGTTCAGACCTCGGCCCGGCGGGCCGGCCTGCGCGAACGCCATCGCCCCGGGCGGAACCGCCACCAACATCCGTGTCGATGCGGAGGAGGGCGCGCACGGCCCGTCCGTCGTCTTCTCCTCCCTGCAGAACGCCGGTCGTCCGTCGGAGGCCGACGAGCAGGCGGCCGCGATCGAGTTCCTCGCCTCGGGCGCCGCGAGCAACGTCAACGGTGCGATCCTGCCCGTCGACGGCGGATGGGCCGCCGTCTGAGCCGACCGAACATTCCTTGACAGGAATATAACCGAGGGGGAATATTACTGGCGTGTCCGATGCCTCCTTGTGGACCGCACTCGCCGATCCCCACCGACGGGCCATCGTCGCGCTGCTCCTGGAGCGGCCGCGGCCCGTCGGTGAGATCGTCGAGGCGTGCGGTCTCAGCCAGCCGGGCACGTCGAAGCACCTGAAGGTGCTGCGCGACGCGGGGCTGGTGCGCGTACGACAGGACGCGCAGCGCCGGGTGTACGCGCTCGACCCGGCCCCGATCGCCGCACTCGACACCTGGCTCGCGCCCTACCGCACCCTGTGGAACGCCAGTCTGGACGCGCTGGGGCGGCGGCTCGACGAGACGTCGGACGGCACCGACGACCCCTCCCCGAAGGACTGATCCCCCATGGCCGCCGACCTCACCGGCACGTACCTCACCCTCGACGACGGCCGCCCCGCCGTCCGCTTCAGCCGCGTCTACGACCATCCGATCGACCGCGTCTGGCGGTTCGTCACCGATCCCGACGAACTCGCCCAGTGGTTCCCCTCCCGCGCCGAGTTCGACCTGCGCCCCGGTGGCACCGTCAGGTTCAGCGGGGACCCCAACATGCCCGAGTCGACGGGCACGGTCGTGACCGTCGACACGCCCCGGCACCTCTCCTTCGAGTGGGGCGGCGACGAGCTGCGCTTCGACCTGGAGGAGCTGGACGACAAGCGCACCCGCTTCACGCTCACCAACGTCCTGGGCGCCCAGAACACCGCCGCGCGCAACGGCGCGGGCTGGGAGGTCTGCCTCTCGGCTCTGGACGCCAAGGCCCGCGGCGAGCGCTTCGAGGGCCCCCACGCCGGGACGAACGCCCCCTGGAAGGAGTTCTACGAGGGCTACGTCCGGGCCGGGATCCCGTCGGGAGCGCCGATCCCCGGCGCGGGCGACTGACCGCTCACGCCATCTGGCGCCGCACCAGTTCGTGCAGCCGGCCGCTGGTGTCCGCGAGGAGCTCGGCGGGCGGCCCCTGCTGGGCGACCTTGCCGTCCTCCATCACGATGACGCGGTCCGCGTCCAGGACCGTGGACAGGCGGTGGGCGATCACGATCCGGGTGGCGTTGAGGGCACGGGTGGACTCGATGACCTTGCGCTGGGTCTCGTTGTCCAGCGCGCTCGTCGCCTCGTCGAAGAACAGGATGCGCGGCCGGCGGATCAGCGCCTGCGCGATCATCAGGCGCTGACGCTGACCGCCGGAGATCGCGCCGCTGCCCTGGACGATGGTGTGCAGACCCATCGGCATCCGCTTGATGTCCTCGGCGAGGCCCGCCATCTCGGCCGCCGCCATCGCCTCCTCCGGCGTGTACGGCTCGGTGCCGCAGATGACGTCCAGGATCGAACCCGTGAACGGTTGCGCGTGCTGGAGCACCACCCCGCACTGGCGGCGGACTGCCGACTGGTCGAGCGCCGCGAGGTCCTGTCCGTCGTACAGGACGTTGCCCGTGACCGGCCTGTCGAAGCCGATCAGCAGGCGCAGCAGCGTGGACTTGCCGCAGCCGCTGGGACCCACGATCGCGACGAACTCGCCCGGGCGGATCTCGAAGGAGACGTCGTCGAGGACCAGGGGGCCGTCGTCGGAGTACCGGAACGACAGCCGGCGCGCCTCGATACCGCCGGACAGGACACCCGGCCGGGTACTCGCCGTGCGCACCTCGGGCTTCGCGTCCAGCACCGGCCTGATCTCCTCGAACAGCGGCAGCGCTGCCACCGCCGAGACGAACGCGCCGGTCAGCTGGGTGACCGAGGTCAGAAGCATGGTCACCGAGGTGTTGAAGGTCAGGAAGTCGGCGGCCGTGAGCGTCCCCTTGGCCGGACCCGCGAGCAGCATGAACAGCAGCAGTGAGCACAGCGGCAGGTAGACCGCGCCCAGCACCGTCGTGAGGTTCTTGATCCGGCCCACCTTCTGCTGCAGCTCACGGCTGCGGGCGAACTCCCGCGCCCAGGCGGCGTACGCGTAGTTCTCGGCCGCCGCGACCCGCAGCTTGGGCAGACCGCGCAGGGTCTGGAACGCCTGGTTGTTCAGCTTGTTGCTGAGCTGGACCAGCCGCCGCTGCCAGCGCACCTGCCACAGCCCGAGCCCCAGGAACACCCCGCCGATCACGACGAGCATGCCGATCGCCGCCAGCGCCATGGGCACGCTGTACCAGAGCAGCAGTCCCAGGTTCATGGCGCCCACCGTGACCGACTGGGCGACCACCGGGCCGACTCCGGCGAGGAGCCGGCGGATGGCGCTGACGCCCATGGCCGCGCTGGCCAGTTCGCCGGTGGAACGATCCGCGAAGAACTTCGTCGGCAGCCGCAGCAGCCGGTCCCAGACCGCCGGCTGTAGCGTCGCCTCGATCCGCCCCTCCAGGCGCAGAATGGTCAGGTTCTCCAGCAGCATGAACGCCGCCGCCACCACACCGGTGGCCATGAGGGCGAGGCAGACCTGGACGATCAGGCCCTCCTGAGCCTTCGGCACGTACTCGCCCAGCACCTTGCCGGTGGCGATCGGCACCAGCGCGCCGATGGCGACGGTGACCAGACCACTGAGCACAAGACCCAGCAGATCGCCCCGCGTGCCCCACATGCTGAAGCGCAGCAGCCGAAGCGGGCTCAGCCGCTGTTCGGGCAGCGGACGGTAGAACATCACCGCCCGGGGCTCGAACTCCGCCGCGTTCGCCTTCTCGATCGGTGTCTCGCGCCCGGACGACGGCTGGACGGCGACATACCCGCCACGCCGCCACAGCAGCGCGACCGGTCCGCCCGACAGGGCCCGGTGGCCCACCAGCGGGCCGACGTTGTCGTGCCACCAGCGTCCGTCGAGCCGCACCGCCCGGGTGCGCACGCGGGAGGCGATCGCGATGCGCTCGACCGGGTCGAGGCGGTCGCTCTCGGTGCCGCTCTGCGCGGGCTCGGCGAGTGTGATGCCGGCGGCGCGTGCCACCAGCTTGCAGGCCGCGTGGGTGGCGTCGGCGTCGGCCGCCGTGGTGCGCTTCGCCGACGACTTGCCGATGGAGGCGAGAAGGGTCCGGTCGGCCTGGGCGCGGACTGCCTCGCCCGCCTTGATGCCCGCGGCCGTACGGGTCTCGTGCGTGCGCTCCAGCTGCTCGATCCAGCGGTCGAGGGTGGTGAGGAGGCGGTACTGCTGGTCGACCATGCCCTGCCAGACCGCGGGGTCCATCAGCAGGTCGGCAGCGGCCTCCGCTCCGTACAGGGAGCCGTACTGGACGCTGCCCGGCGGCACCTGCATCCAGAACACGTCGTCGTCGGTGATCTCGGCGGCCCGTTCTGTGGCCATCGGCGCCTGGAAGAGGATCGACAGCCCGCGGCCGACGCCCAGGGCGAGGGCGTACTCCAGCGGGCTCGTCGTCGGCGGCACGTACTGGGGGTTGCCGTACTCGTCGTACGACCAGGTCTGCGTGTCGACGGGCTGGTAGAGCTCGCGCAGCTGGATGCGGCGTACCACGCAGTCGCGCACCGGGCGGGCGACCAGGGTGTGCTGGGGGCCCGCGACCGGGCCGAGCAGCAGGGAGCCCGCCTCGAGGCGGCCGAGGTGATGCCAGTGGCCCTGCACGGCGGCGTCCACGGCGAACAGGTCCAGCGCACCGGACGCGACCAGCCACAGGACCTGCGGCCCCTCCAGGTCGAGCCGGCCCATGCCGGAACAGTCGACCGGGGCCCCCATCTGCCCGAGAGCGTTGAGGACGAGGTCGCCCTCGTGAACCGCCGTCATCTCATCGCTCCCTGACCAGCTCGGCATACGCCCCGCCGGCCGCCACCAGGGCGTCGTGCCGCCCGCGTTCGACGATCGTGCCGTGCTGGAGCACGACGATCTCGTCGCTGTCGCGCACGGTGCTGAGCCGGTGCGCGATCACCACGCAGGCACAGCCGCGCTTGCGCAGGTTGTCGATCACGGTCTGCTCGGTCTCGGCGTCCAGGGCGCTGGTCACCTCGTCGAGGACCAGGATGCTGGGATCGCGTACCAAGGCCCTGGCGATCTCCAGACGTTGGCGCTGGCCTCCGGAGAAGTTCCGCCCGTCCTGCTCGACCCGGCTGTGGATGCCGCCCGGGCGGCGCATGACGACGTCGTACAGGGCCGCGTCCCGCAGCGCGGCGACCACCGCGTCGTCCGGGATCGACGGGTCCCACAACGCAATGTTGTCGCGGACCGTGCCCTCGAAGAGGAAGACGTCCTGGTCGACGAAGGAGACGGAGGCGGCGAGCGCGCCGCGCGGAATGTCCTCAAGGCGCTGCCCGTCGATGCGGATCTCGCCCTCCCACGGGGCGTACAGACCCGAGATCAGCCGGGACACCGTGGACTTGCCGCTGCCCGAGCCGCCGACCAGCGCCACCTGCCGGCCCGGCCCGACCGTCAGGTTGAAGCCGCTCAGCAGCGGCTTGTCGAGCGGGCTGTAGCCGAACGTGATGTTCTCCAGTTCGACATGGCCGTGCAGCCGCCGGGTCGACCTGCCGGCGCCGGTGCGGCCGTACAGCGGGTCGGCCTGGAAGTTCTCCACGTCCTTCAGCCGGGCCACGTCCGCCGCGAAGTCCTGGATGCGGCCCGCGACCCCGTTCAGGCGCGTGATCGGTGCGGTGAACCGGGTCACCAGGGCCTGGAAGGCGACCAGCAGACCCACCGAGATATGGCCCTCGACCGCGCGCAGACCGCCGATCCACAGGATCAGTGCGCTGTTGAGGGTGGCGAGCGTCGGCGCGACCACACCGAGCCAGGCGCTCGGCGCTCCGAGCCGCTGCTGCTCCTCCAGCGTGGTGGCGTGCTGTCCCGCCCACTTGCGGAAGTAGCCGTCCTCGCCACCGGTCGCCTTCATCGTCTCGATCAACTGAAGCCCGGTGTAGGCGGTGTTGGTGAGCCGGGCGTTGTCCGCGCGCAGCTTCGCGGTACGCGTGGCCCGCAGCCGTACGACGATCCGCATCGCCACCACATTGAGCAGTGCGACGCCGATGCCGACGAACGTCAGTTGCGGATCGTAGGTGTACAGCAGCACCGCGTAGAGCACGACGACGACCGCGTCCACGCCGGCCGCCGCGAGGTCGCGGGCCAGGGTCTCGGCGACCGCGTCGTTGGACTGGAGCCGCTGCACCAGGTCGGCGGGGCTGCGCTGGGCGAAGAACGTCACCGGCAGCCGCAGCAGATGCCGCAGGAAGCGGGCGCTGGAGAGCGTGGAGGAGATGATCCGGCCGCGCAGCAGGTTCGCCTGCTGCAGCCAGGTCAGCACGACGGTGAGCAGCACACAGGCGGCCATCGAGGTGAACAGCACGCCGAGCAGCGAGGTCTGCCCGCCGATCAGGAACATGTCGATGTAGGTGCGGCTCAGCGCGGGCAGCGCGGCGCCGACCGCCACCAGGAGCAGGCTTGCCAGGACGGCGGCGGGCATGGTGCCCGACGTGCCGCGCAGCCGGGCCGGCATGGCACCGAGGATGCCCGGCCTGCGGCCGCCCCTGGTGAAGCCCTCGCCCGGCTCCATCACCAGGACGACCCCGGTGAAGCTGCTGTCGAAGTCGTCCATCGGGACGAAACGGCGGCCCTTTCCGGGGTCGTTGACGTACACGCCCCGGCGGCCGAAGCGGCGGCCCATGCCGTCGTAGACGACGTAGTGGTTGAACTCCCAGAACAGGATCGCGGGCGCCTTGACCTCGGCGAGCGCGACCGTGTCCATCTGCATGCCCTTGGCCGTCAGACCGTAGCTGCGGGCCGCCTTGAGGAGGTTGCTGGCGCGCGAGCCGTCGCGGGAGACTCCGCAGGCGATGCGCAGCTCCTCGAGCGGGATGTGCCGGCCGTAGTGGCCGAGCACCATCGCCAGGGAGGCGGCGCCGCACTCGACGGCCTCCATCTGCAGCACGGTCGGTGTGCGGACGGTCTTCCGCCTGCCCTTGGGGACGGGGCGCTTCGGCGCCGGCGCGGCACGGCGTCTGCCCCGTACCGGGGGCAGTGTGTCCTGGGGAGCGGTCACGGCAGGAGCCAATCGATGGGACGCTGATCGGCCATGCGGATCGATCCCGTGGCCAGGGTCATGGAGGAGAGGGCGAACGGGGGGCCGTCCGCGGACGACCACCGGTAGCCGCTCTTCGTGCCGGACGACGTGTCGAGGCGCACGAGTACGGCCACCGGCCGACCCCTCTTGGTGAACTGCTCGCCGAGCTGGCTGTCCCCGAGGAACGCGGCGATCTGCTGGGCCGACTGGACCGTGCGGTCAACGGACTTCACATGGCCGCGCAGCACGCCGTACTCCTGGGCCGGCACCGACTGGACGGTGAGGTCGACGGAGGCGTCCGCGGGGATCGAGGCTGCGTTCTCGGCGGGGACGTACACCGTCGCGTACAGCGGGTCCGACGCGTGAGCGACCTTCTCCACCGCGGCGACATTCGCCCCGGTCTGGATGATCTGGCCGATGGTGGCGGCGAGCGCGGTGACACGGCCCGCCGCCACCGTGCGGACCACCGAGTCGCCCCGGCTCGTACGGACCTTGAGGACGGGCGAGTTCGCGGGCAGCCGCTCCCCCTCCTGGGCCAGGACCGCCGTGACCTGCCCGGCCACGGGGCTCTGCAGGATGTAGCTGCCCTCCCCGTGCGTGAGGATGGCGGGTGCGCTGACCGTGGAGGCCACCGAGCCGGTGACGGCCCACACGGACGCGGCGGCCATGGCGACCACCGTCACGGAGAGCACGAGCCATCCCTGGGGACGCGCGAAGCGCACGGGGAGGTCCAGCTCTTCGGGTGACTGCAGCTTGGCGAGGGCCTGTTGGCGGAACTGCACGGAACTTCCCTCACCTGTCGGAGAGATTCACGGCATCCGAGAGTCCCGGAACCGGGAACCGGTTCCGGGACTCAACGGCACGAACGAGGTGCGATTCAGAGACCGGCGACCAGCCCGGTGACCGGGGCGGTGTTCAGGCCGGTGACACCCTCGACGGTGCTGACAGCCGTGCCGACCAGGCCGGAAACCGGGGCGACGCCGTCCACCAGGCCGGTGACGGTGCCCACGGCGTTCAGGGACAGGCCACCGGACACGGCGTCCAGCTCGGCGTCCGAGATCTCGGCGGTCTCAACCTGGGGGGTGGAGTTCATGATGGAACTTCCCTTCGTATGGATATTCACAAGGGGGAGAGCGGCCCCCCTCTGGGGACAGACGGTCGGCCGCGGTCCGCAGGTGCCTGGCACCCGTTGCCGGGAGCCTGTGGAGCGGCCCCCGCGGTGCAACGGATCAAAGCACGTCAGCGCTCGGCGATTCCAATCAACCACCGCTCCCACCAGGGAACTTGGCGTTCTCGAGGGGTGATCCGTGCAGGCGTGCGCACGTCTTGGTGGCGACTTCTTCACATACTGCGCGGTATCGGCGCACACGGTCCCCTTGCCGCCTCGAGGCCGAATGGGACAGTCCCCCTCCAAAGGTGCAGCCCCGGGCGTACGACCGTGCAGATCCGCCGTGCACGGTGACTTGGTTGGGTATTCGATGTGCAGATTCCCTGAAACCGGGATTCCGCTCTGCGGGGAAGACTGACCGTTATCGGTCGGTGGCGGATCGTGCTCGGGGTACGTCCGGTCGGTATCGGTCGGGCGCGCTCAGCCGAGCAACGCGTACACCGTGCTCGCCCGTGCCGCGGTCTGCGTCGAACCCTCCGCGGTCATCGTGATGTCGGCGAACGCCATGCGCCGGCCGAGCTTGGTGAGGACGGCCTCCACCAGGACGTCGGCGCCGGTGACCGCGCGCTGGAAGCTCGTCGACTGCTGGACCGTGGACATCGGCACGAAACCGCCTTGCGCCGCCGAGACGGCGATCACCGTGGCCGTGTCGGCGGCGGCCATCAGCGCCTGGCCCGACAGTCCGCCGCCCTCCCGGGCCAGCCGCGTGGACCACGGCAGCCGCAGGACGGCGCGCCGGTCGTCCAGCTCCATGACCGTCAGGCCCAGTTCGAGCACCCAGGGGGCGAAGTTTTCGGAGAGGATCTTGTCGGCTTCGGCTGGCGTCATGCGTGGTTCTTTCCCACGGCAGTGGCCCCGCAGACG
The DNA here is from genome assembly GCF_055561075.1 of Streptomyces sp. NPDC022910. Classification (NCBI taxonomy): domain Bacteria; kingdom Bacillati; phylum Actinomycetota; class Actinomycetes; order Kitasatosporales; family Streptomycetaceae; genus Streptomyces; species Streptomyces sp. NPDC022910. The sequence goes on along the minus strand of NZ_JBVHHL010000090.1, from coordinate 4,719 downwards.
CGTTTGCCACCTATTTCACGCTTTCGCATACGCCAACTCGGGCAGTTGCAAGGACGGTTGAACACCCCATGTGACACGTGCGTATCAACAGGCATCCAGGCGCCCCAGTCAGCTGCCGGACGGCGGCAACGCACCCCGTCCCCAGGAGGTCAAGAGTTGAGTCACAAACGCATACCCAAGCGCAAGGCCGCGATCGCGGCGGGAAGCGTGGCGGCGCTCGGAGCTGCGGCCCTTCTGCTGCCCAACGCCAACGCGTCCCAGACGGACTCGTCGGCAGGCGCCACCCCGAAGACGTTCAAGGCCGCCGATGTCTCGGACCTCGCCGCGCAGCTGGCCTCGCAGCTGGGTGATGCCTTCGCGGGCTCGTACTACAACGCGGACAAGCAGCAGATCGTCATCAACGTGGTCGGCGACAACAGCAACGTCGTCAACACCATCAGAAAAGCGGGCGCGATCCCCAACCAGGTGGAGAACAGCACCGCCACGCTCCAGGCCGCTGCCAAGACGCTGAAGACCAAGGCGACGATCCCCGGCACCGCCTGGTCCGTCGACCCCGAGACCAACGAGATCCGGGTCACCGCCGACAGCACCGTCACCGGCTCCCAGTGGGACACGCTGGAGTCGACGGTCAAGAGCCTCGGCTCGGGCGTGGCGACCGTCAAGAAGTCCGCGGGCACGTTCAAGACGTTCGTGTCGGGCGGCGACGCCATCTTCGCCCAGGCCGACGGCGGCGGCATCCGCTGCTCCCTCGGCTTCAACGTCACCGCGAGCGACGGAAGCCCCGCCTTCCTGACGGCGGGTCACTGCGGAGTCGCGGCAGCCCGGTGGTCCGACTCCCAAAGCGGCCAGCCGATCGCCACCGTCGACCAGGCCACCTTCCCCGGCAACGGCGACTTCTCGCTGGTCAAGTACGACGACCCGAACACCCAGGCCCCGAGCGAGGTCAACGTCGGCAATGGGCAGACGGTGCAGATCGCCCAGGCCGCGGACGCGGTCGTGGGCCAGCAGGTCTTCCGGATGGGCAGCACCACCGGTCTGCACGACGGAACCGTTAGCGGCCTGGACGCCACCGTCAACTTCCAGAGCGAGACCGATCCGGGCGGCGTCGACACCGTCACCGGCCTCATCCAGACCGACGTCTGCGCCGAGGCCGGAGACAGCGGTGGCTCCCTGTTCACCCAGGACGGCAGCGCGATCGGTCTGACCTCGGGCGGCAGCGGTGACTGCACCGCCGGCGGCGAGACCTTCTTCCAGCCGGTCACCACGGCACTCCAGGCGACCGGCGCGACGCTGGGCGCGGGTGGCGCGGCCGGTGCCGGCGGAGCGGGCGACCAGAGCGCGGACCCGGGTGCCACCGCGGACCCGGGGGACCAGTCAGGCGCGGGCGACCAGGCGGCGAACCCCGGTGACCAGACGGGCGGGGCAGCCGACCAGTCCGGCCAGGGGGCGGACAGCGGCGCGGGCGACGGGTCCGGACTGGTGTCGAGCCACTGACCGGGACGCCATAGCGGTTCCACCGGGCAGTGAAACGGTCCGGCCCTCCGGCGGGAGGACCGGACCGTTCGGTGCGGTCCGCCCCTCTCACACGGGTGTTGGCGCCCGCAAAAGAGGCAAAGCAACGACGTCCAGCCGCTCCGCGGCCGTCGCCGTGTGCCGCACCAGCCGGTCGGCCGGTGCCTCCAGCGGCTCCTCGCCGCCCTGTGCGAACCGCTCGCCGAGTTCCTCCAGGGCATCCTCGATGTCCCTCCGGGACTCGATCAGCCCGTCGGTGTACAGCGCCCGCACCGAGCCTGGCGTACGGCGAACGCGTATACGCCGGGGAACGGATCCAGGCTGCTCTTGAAGGGTCACCCTCTGTGGCCGCCACGACGGCCGGAGCGGGGGGCCGCGGCGCCCCGCGTGTCGCCGCCTGCCCGACACGCCAGGACTGGCATGTTCACAGGGGCTGCGCGAGCGTCGCGGAAGCGCTGTAATGGCAGAGTGGGCAGTGAGGGCGCTGCGGGACGCAGAACGAGAACGCTCCGTGCCGAACTTGCCCTCAAGACCCTCACCACGGACCTCGACCCGCGCGAGCGCCTGCGCCGCATACTCGAACAGGCCCTGGTCTTCGCCGGAGCGGCCCTCGCCGCCGTCTACACCCCGGTGGAGGACCACGGCCAACTGTCCCTCACCGAGTCGGTCGGTGTGCCGCGGACCCTGTACGGGTTGCGCGACGCCTACCCCCTTTCCGGAGGAGGCCCCGCGGCGGAGGCGCACCGCACCGGCCGGCCCCTGTGGCTCACCGCCGAGGACCTCGGCCGGTGCGCGGACGCGCACCGGCTGCCGATCGGGGACTTCTCGCTGGCCGTCCTGCCGCTGCGGGGCGGAGGGTGTCTGGCCGCCGTCAGCGACAGCCTGGACGGCTTCGACGCCGAGGAGCGCGACTGTCTCCAGCTCCTCGCCGATGCCGTCACCGGTCCCGCCCCTGCCGAGGGCGGCACCGGCGAGCTGCGCGGCAGCTCCTTCAGCCTCGCCATGGACAGCGGTCGGGTCGAGGTCGACGATGAGATGCTGGAGCTGTTCGGCATCGACCCGGACGAGTTCGACGGCAGGGTCGAGACCCTTCTGGCCCGGACCGTCCCGGAGGACGTGCCCTCCCTGATGTCCGTGGTCGAGGCCGACCACATGTCCATCGGTGAGCGGGAACTGGAGTTCCGCATCCTCCAGCCCTCGGGCGAGCCGAAGTGGCTGCGGCTGCGCGGGCGTCTGCTGCCCGCCGGGGAGGGCCGCCCGGCCCGGCTGGTCGGCACCGTCGCCGACGCCTCGAAGCTGCGCCCTGCCGTCAGCGACGTCACCCGTATCCAGCGGCTCGCCGCGGCCCTCGCCACGGCGGGCACCGTCCGCGATGTCAGCAAGGCCGTGGTCGCCGCCCTGCGTAAGCCGCTGCAGGCCGACCGCGTAGCTCTCGCCGAGCTGGAGTCCGACCGGCTCGTCGTCACCGTCCTGGACCCGCCGGAACCGGAGGCATGGCCCGAGCTGTGGCGTACCGAGTGGCGTTCGGAGTGGCCCGATGCGCCCGTGCGTGCCATGCCCACCCTCGCGGCGGCGCTGCGCGAGGGCCGTGCCTCGATCTGGCCCGCCGGTACCGACCTGGAACCCGCGCTCGCGGAGGTCGGCCCCGGCGGCCTGGCCGTACTGCCGCTGCCCGGCGGCGCCAGCATGGCCGGTGCCTGTCTGGTCGGCTGGGACAGCCCGCACGACTTCGGACCCGACGAACGCGCCCTGCTCACCGCCGTGGCGGGCCTCGCCGGACAGGCGCTGGTGCGCGCCCACGCCTTCGACGCCGAGCACGAACTGATCGGCATGCTCCAGCGCGCCCTCCTCCCGAGGCGCCTGCCCCAGTTGCCGGGTGCGGTCGCCGTCGCCCGCTATCTGCCCACCACCGCGGGCCTGGAGCTCGGCGGCGACTGGTACGACGTGATCCCGCTGCCCGACAACCACGTCGCCCTCGTCATCGGCGACGTACAGGGTCACAACGCGGGCGCCGCCGCCCTGATGGGACAGATGCGCACGGCATTGCGTGCGTACGCCGCCGAAGGACACCCCCCGGACGTGGTCGTCTCGCATGCCAACCGGCTCCTGGTGGAGATGGAGTCCGACCTCTTCGCCACCTGCTGCTATGTCGACGTCGACATGGAGGAGGGCACCGCCTGGTGTGTGCGGGCCGGCCACCTTCCCCCCGTACTGCGGCAACCGGACGGCAGTACGGAGATCGCCGAGTCGGAGGGCGGTCCGCCCCTCGGCGTCGTCGGCCAGGCCGACTTCCCGATGAGCCCGCTGCGGCTGCAGCCCGGCACGGTGATCGCCCTGACCACCGACGGGCTGGTCGAGTCCGCCGACGTCGACATCGAGGACGGTCTCGCGCGGATGGCCGCCGAGCTGTCCGCCGCCGATCCCGGGCACCTCGGGCTCGTCGCGGACGCCCTGCTCGCCGATGCGAACCGCAGCGACGACGTGGCCCTGCTGCTCATGCGCTACGACGGGATGGCGGTGCGCCCGCTGCGCGAGAGCTGGACGGTGTGGCGCGTCCCCGAAGCGGTCCGGCACGCCCGCCGCTTCACCCGGCGCAGCCTGCGCGCCTGGGGCGTGACGGAGGAACTCGACACGGCGCTCCTCGTCGTCTCCGAACTCGTCACCAACGCCCTGGTTCACACCGACGGCCAGGTCCGCCTCGACCTCACCCTGTTCAACCACCGGCTGCGCATCGCGGTCGCCGACTCCTCACCACGTACGCCGGTCAAGCCGACGAGCATCGGCTGGGAGGCGACGGGCGGCCGCGGCATCCTGCTCGTCGAGGCCATGTCGGCGGCGTGGGGGGGCCTTCCCGTCAGCGGAGGCAAGCAGGTGTGGGCGGACATCGTCCTGGAGCGGGAGCCGTCGGCGGCGCGCACCTGACGCCGGGTGCCGCGCTCGGGGCGCCGTGACACCCTGACGGCGTGCGTCTGCTTCTCATGTCCGACACCCACCAGAAAACCCCCATGCCCCGCTCGGGCAGCAGACAGACCGGCGCCCCGGTCCCAGTCTTTGCGGAGACGAGGGGACCGGGGCGCGGTCGTCACCCCTCCAGTGTGGGGCACAGGATCGGTGAATCGCCCCGGGTCGAATGGAGGCTCGATTCTCTGAGAGGATTGAGTCATGGCACGTCCCTCCCCTTACCCCGTTGAGCTGCGCAAGCGTGCG